>NZ_PCOC01000001.1:2470000-2834956 GCF_002975205.1 Ochrobactrum vermis
TCTTCCGCTCGCCATTCGGCATGCGCCGTCATCCGATCCTCGGCTATAGCCGCATGCATACCGGCGTGGACTGGGCAGCACCGCGCGGCACGCCGATCATCGCGTCCGGTAATGGCGTGGTGGAAAAAGCCGGATGGACCAACGGTTATGGCAACCAGACCTTGCTTCGCCACGCCAATGGTTATGTGAGCAGCTACAATCACCAGAACGCAATCGCCCGTGGTGTTACGGCCGGTGCACGCGTAAGACAGGGACAGGTGATCGGCTATGTTGGATCGACGGGCCTGTCGACCGGTCCTCATCTTCACTACGAGCTGATCGTGAACGGCACCAAAGTCGATCCTCTACGCATCCGCCTTCCGGACAACAAGGCACTTTCCGGCAAGGAACTCGAAGCCTTCAAACAGGAACGAGACCGCATCGACACGCTTTTGAACAGCGATGAAAACGGCACCAAGCTTGCCTCGAACGGATCGACCAAGAGCTGATAAAGAAAAGGCCGGGCGAAAAACTCCCGGCCTTTTACTTAAAGAATGTTGTCAGACTTACTCGGTGAACTCGACCGTAACGCCAGCCTTCACCAGCTTTGCCAGCTCTTCCGCGTCCCAATTGGTTAATCGCACACAACCGTGGCTCGACGTCTTGCCGATTCTCGACGGTTCAGGCGTGCCGTGAATGCCGTAGGTCGGCTTGGAAAGCGCAATCCAGACAGTACCAACCGGACCATTCGGCCCTGGCGGAATAGTCAGCACCTTGTCATTATTACCCTGCTTGAAGTTGATCTTCGGATTATAGGTGTAATTCGGATTGATCGCGATGCGCTCGACCTGAACGATGCCGGATGGCGACGGATTGTCCGACGAGCCGATGGTCGAGGGATAGGCGACGACCAGCTTGCCGGTTTCGTCATAGCCGCGAACCTGCTTGCGCCCCTTATCTGCAATGATGCGGGCGACTTTGGTCCTGACAGGCTTGCCGAGATTCGGAATCTTCACAATCGAGCCGGGCTGGTTGAAGTTCACACCGGGATTGATCTCTTTCAGATAGGTCTCGTCTATATGAAATTTCTCGCCCAGCATTTCGGTGATCGAAGTATAGGCCATCGCCGGGAGCTCCGCCTTATGGGCGTAATCCTCCGGAATAGAGGCAAGATATTGCCGCCCGACATCCTCGTTGGTGATGGTATATTCCGAGAAGGCCGGGCCGCCTGTAGCTTCAAGCTCGGCATTGACGGCCGATTCGTCTATCGGGTTGATCGACTTTCCGGTCAACTCGCCATAGGCAGCAGCCGCCTTGTCGACATTGCTTCCCGAACGACCGTCGATGACGCCTGGCGATGCACCGGCGCGGTCGAGAAGTATCTGATAGGCTGCGATCTTTGCCTTGGCGCCTTGCCCCTTTGGCATTTCGATGGCCGGAGCCATGTCGTCCGGATTGGGAACACCCCTCGGCTGCTCATAACCCGGCTGTTCGTTACCGGGCTGGCCATAATCCTGTTGGCCATCATAACCGGGATTCGCACTCGCTGAGCTCGTGTTGGTATTGTCGGGATATTGATCGCCTGCCGGAGGCAGCTCCGACCGCTGCACTTGTCCATCCCGGTTACCGCCATATTGCGGTGCCGCCGGCGCATCCGGGTAATAGTTCGGATCTTCGGGCACATTGCCAAAGCCGTCATAGGGCGCGCCACCACCGACCGGACCATCGAGCGTCCAGTTGTCGTCGGGCTGCGGTGCGCGGCGAACCCGACGATCATAAGCGTTCGGGTCATAATTATTGGCGTCCTCGACACTGAGAATACGCCCGCGACGATCCATGGTAACGCGGCGACCCTGTTGGTCGATAAAGACCCGCACCCGTCGATCATGATAGATTTCTTCACCCGGATCATAAAGCTGCGCAAGCTGCACGGGGCGTTCGGTAGCTGTTGCAGAACCGCCTTCCTCTGCGCGTGCACTACCGTCAACGGCGGTTGCCGCAACAGAAGCAAACAAAGCGAAATGAAGCATGCGTATGTAATGCGCCATGAAGAATGCCCTGGGTGATCGAGAGATCATGGATGCCGCGAATATGGTTAATAACTGATTAGCTGATAACAGCAGATGCCAGATGAACTGGACATGAAAATGGCCGACATCGGAGGAAACCCGGAAAAACTATCAGGATCAGTATGAAAAAGGCGCCGCAACCTATCCGGTTGCGACGCCTGATGGCTTCAACTCTTGAACGTTCAGGCGTTCTCGTCGACCTTCTGACCTTCACCCTCAAGCGCACCGCGAATCGGACGGAAGTTGAGCCTGTCCGAACCAGCACTAATCTTGACGATGGAGCCATCCAGAATATCGCCCAGAAGAATACGCTCGGCGAGCGGATCTTGAACTTCCTTCTGAATGACACGCTTCAACGGACGTGCGCCATAGGCAGGGTCGTAGCCCTTGTTGGCCAGCCACTCGCGTGCATCTTCTTCAAGCTGCAACGCAATCTTGCGATCGCTCAAGAGCATCTGGAGCCGCTGCATCTGGATATCGACAATCACACCCATGTCCTCGCGGCGCAGCCGGTGGAACAGGATGATTTCATCGACACGGTTCAGGAATTCCGGACGGAACGCAGCACGCACCACGCCCATCACTTCATCACGAACCGACTCCACATCATCCTTCTCGCCAAGATTGACGAGATATTCAGCACCGAGATTCGAGGTCATGATGATGACCGTATTACGGAAATCAACCGTACGACCCTGCCCGTCGGTCAGGCGTCCGTCATCCAGTACCTGCAACAGCACGTTGAACACATCGGGATGCGCCTTCTCGATCTCGTCGAATAGGATCACCTGATAGGGCCTGCGCCGCACAGCTTCCGTCAGAACACCGCCTTCTTCGTAGCCGACATAGCCGGGAGGTGCGCCGATCAGCCGGCTCACGGAATGCTTTTCCATGAACTCCGACATATCGATACGAACCATGGCCGTGTCGTCCTGGAACAGGAACGAAGCCAGCGCCTTGGTCAGTTCCGTCTTGCCGACGCCGGTGGGGCCCAGGAAGATAAACGAGCCGATAGGCCGGTTGGGGTCCTGAAGCCCGGCACGTGCACGGCGAACGGCTTTCGAGATGGCCTGAACCGCCTCGCCCTGTCCGACGACCCGCTTTGCAAGTTCGTCTTCCATACGCAACAGCTTCTCACGCTCGCCTTCCAGCATCCGGTCGACCGGAATACCGGTCCACCGCGAAATGATCTGCGCCACGTGGTCAGGTGTAACGGTTTCCTCGAGTAGAGAACCCTTGTTTTCCTGGCTTTCCGCTTCGACAAGCTGCTTTTCAAGCTGCGGAATCTTGCCATAGGCAAGTTCGCCCGCCTTCTGGAATTCACCGCTACGCTGTGCGATGGCGAGAGCATTGCGCGCCTCTTCGAGCTGGCGCTTGAGATCGGCGGCAAGTCCAAGCTTCTGCTTTTCAGCCTGCCACTTCGAGGTCAATTCCGCCGATTCTTCTTCCAGATCGGTCAGTTCTTTTTCAAGACGCTGCAGACGATCCCTTGAAGCCGTATCGGTTTCAACCTTCAGCGCTTCACGCTCGATTTTGAGCTGCATCACGCGACGATCGATTTCGTCGAGTTCTTCCGGCTTGGAATCCACCTGCATGCGCAGGCGCGATGCGGCCTCATCGACAAGATCAATCGCCTTGTCCGGCAGGAAGCGGTCGGTGATGTAGCGATTCGACAGGGTTGCCGCAGCAACCAGAGCCGAATCCGAAACGCGCACCTTGTGATGCTGCTCGTATTTTTCCTTCAGACCGCGCAGGATCGAAATCGTATCCTCGACGGTCGGTTCATCGACAAATACCGGCTGAAAACGACGGGCAAGCGCTGCGTCCTTCTCGACATATTTGCGGTATTCCTCCAGCGTCGTCGCGCCAACGCAGTGCAGTTCGCCACGTGCAAGGGCCGGCTTCAACAGGTTCGAAGCATCCATCGCGCCATCGGACTTGCCTGCACCGACAAGCGTGTGCATTTCATCGATGAAGAGGATGATCTGGCCGGCAGCCGTCTGCACTTCGGAAAGTACCGCTTTCAGACGCTCTTCGAACTCGCCGCGATATTTGGCACCGGCAATCAACGCGCCCATGTCGAGCGCCATCAACTGCTTGTCCTTCAAGGATTCAGGCACGTCGCCATTGACGATGCGAAGCGCCAGACCTTCCGCGATTGCGGTCTTGCCGACGCCCGGCTCGCCGATCAGAACCGGATTGTTCTTGGTGCGGCGCGACAGGACCTGAATCGTGCGGCGGATTTCCTCGTCGCGGCCGATCACGGGGTCGAGTTTGCCTGCACGCGCATCCTCGGTCAGATCGCGGGCATATTTCTTCAACGCATCATAATTGCTTTCAGCGGACGCCGAATCGGCGGTACGGCCCTTACGCATATCGTTGATGACCTTGTTCAGTGCCGTCGGGGTCACACCGGCAGCGGAAAGAATTTCAGACGTCTTTGCAGATTTTTCCATCGCCAGCGCCGTTAGAAGGCGCTCGACGGTGACGAAGCTGTCACCTGCCTTGCTGGCAAGCTCCTCGGCAAGCGAGAAAACCTTGGCAAGCGGCTGCGAAAGATAAAGCTGGTCGTTACCGCCCGATACTTTGGGCAGTTTTTCGAGCGCGTTCTGCAAGCCGATACGCAGATCGGCAATCCGTCCGCCTGCGCGTTCGATTAAAGACGTGGCTAGTCCTTCGTCGTCATCGACCAGAACTTTCAACACGTGTTCCGGTGTGAATTGCTGATTGCCGGATGAAAGCGCAAAAGTCTGCGCGGACTGAATGAAACCGCGAACGCGTTCCGTATATTTTTCAATGTTCATAATGTCTCCTTTGCCTTCCAGCCCGTCATGCGGCGCCAGAAGATGTATGGTGACGAAGCCCCCACAATGGGCAGGCTCCTTTTCCAGTACAGCATATGGGACCATCACCGGGCTTCGGCAAGGGTCACATGCGCTTGCAAAACCAAATAAAAATGGCGCGGAAACCGCGCCATTTTGAAGTCGTTACGAAGATACGAAGTTACGCGTCGGAATTCGCAGGTTCCGATGCCGGCGTCTCATCACCGCTATCCTTGGCAGCGCGGCGCGGACGGCCCGGACGGCGCGTGGCGCGGCGTGGTGCGGCTTCCTCGCCAGATGCAGCATCGGCGACGGGAGCGGCTTCAACGGCCACCGGTGCTGCCTGCTCGGCAACAACCTCAGCCGGAGCAGGAACCTCTTCAGCCACCGGCTGAGCCTGCGTTTCCTGCGGCTGTTCGTCGGAACGTTCGTCGGCGTTGAAACGCTCACGCTGCGGACGGCGACCGCGACCAAGGCGACGATCACGATTGTCGCGTTCGCGCGGCTGCTGACGACCTTCACCGGACTTTACCGGCTCGCCACCATCTTCACCGTAGACAACCTCGGCAGGCGTCCCTTCGATAACCGGCTGCGGGCCGGAACCGTTGACAGGCTGCTGTGCGACGGCAGGTGTGAAGCCTGCTTCCTCATCATCCGCACCATCATCGTCGAAAGTTTCCTCGCGCTGGAACGGCACCGGATTCTGCGCCATGGCAGCCATGATGATGCGATTGTAATGTTCAGCGTGCTGAAGATAGTTTTCCGCTATCACGCGATCACCAGATGCCTGTGCGTCTCGCGCAAGTGCCGAGTATTTTTCTGCAATATGTTGCGCATTGCCACGGATCTTCACATCCGGGCCATTGCTTTCGTAATTGCGCGACAGAGGATTGGGGCCCTTGCGGTTGTTGTTATTATTATTGTTATTATTGTTATTGCCCCGTCCGCGCATGCGCCTGTTCTGCTGTGCTGGCCTCATATTCATCTCTTTTCAGATTAAAGGGCGTAGAAACTCCCAGCCAAAAAAGCTGCCGGTTTCACGCTATCGAGCCATGGAGGAAGTACGCCCTAAAAACTTCCCACAAATCGACTGCTCCTGAGTTAGGTACCTCTGTAGGTCACCGAAACTCCGCGGTTGCATTAATGCATAACCATTCCGAAAAGCTTGCTCTTCGAGATTATGCTTGAAAGTCGTGTACTTCCGCACAAGCCATCCCCAAAGAACCCTCCGGGGAGCATGACCAAAAATCGTCATGGAGCATTTCCGCCACCGCCCATCAGCGGGCAAAACCATTCTGGCTGTATACGGTGGCCGGAAACTAAACGGCTTCGCCGCAAATTCCAAGTGTTTTTTAGCGGTTCGCCGCATCAAAATTGCATATTCGATTTGTGCGCGAAAAGCATGGCCCTTCTGTGGCCACCAAGATCACTCGCCTGTCCCGCGAGAGAAAAACCTGCGCTTTCGAACAGCGCCTCAACATCCTGGAATTGTCCGGCGCCAATTTCAACGGCAACCATTCCTTCCTTATATAGGTGATCTACTGCCTTCAGCGCAAGGGCTCTGTAAAAATTCAGCCCGTCAGCGCCGCCATCCAGTGCTGCAAGCGGATCGTGCTCGCGAACTTCCCGCGACAATCCCGCAATGTCTTCATGCGGGATATAGGGCGGGTTTGAGACGATGAGATGAAACCGCCCGCACACATTTTCGAACCAGTCGCTTCTGAGTGCTGCAAAGCGGTCGCCCACCCCATTGGCAGTTGCATTGATTCGCGCCATTGCAAGCGCTCCCTCTGCCACATCGAGACCGATGCCGTGCGCGCGCTCGAAGTGGTGCAGAAGCGAGATGATGATAGCGCCCGTTCCCGTTCCCATATCGAGCAGTTCAAGCGTGCTCGTCTTTGCCGCGAGCGCATCCAATGCCGGAATGACCAGCTCCACCAGCACTTCCGTATCGGGACGCGGTTCGAGCGTATCGGCGGAAAGCCGGAAAGGCAGGCCGAAAAAATCGCGGGCACCCATGATCCGGTGAACCGGCTCACCCTTTACGCGCCGATCCAACGCAGCGGAGAGGCGTTCGATCACGGCAGGCTCTATCGGTTGTTCAGGTGCGGAAATCAAATCGAGCCGCGTCTTGCCTGTCGCCCATTCGACCAGCAAGCGCGCATCGAGGTCTGGCGTCTCCAGCCCCGCCGCACGAAGCCTTGCCCGTGCATCGGCCATCAGATGGTCAAGGCGCATCTCGCTCACCCTTAGAGCGCATCCCGAAAAGTGTGAAACGGTTTTCGGAAAAGATGCGCGGTTCAAAACAAGTATCTAGAGCGCCGATCTGATTCAATCAGATCGAAACGCGCTCTAATGGCCCAGTTCCGTCAGAAGCGCGGTCTGGTGATCGGAAATCAGCGCATCCACCAGTTCATCCAGCTCACCTTCCATAACCCTGTCGAGTTTGTAGAGCGTCAGATTGATACGGTGATCGGTGACGCGCCCCTGCGGGAAATTATAAGTGCGGATACGCTCGGAGCGATCACCGGAACCAACCTGGCTGCGCCGCGATTCCGAACGTTCGGTATCCGCCTTCTGGCGCTCCATGTCGTAGAGGCGTGCGCGCAAAATCTGCATGGCGCGGGCGCGGTTCTGGTGCTGGGATTTTTCTGCCTGAACGACCATGATGCCGGTCGGAATATGGGTAATGCGTACGGCCGAATCGGTCGTATTGACGTGCTGGCCGCCTGCGCCCGATGCGCGCATGGTATCGATGCGGATATCCTCGTTGCGGATTTCGATATCGATATCCTCCGCTTCAGGCAGAACCGCGACGGTTGCAGCCGACGTATGAATGCGCCCGCCAGCTTCTGTTTCGGGCACACGCTGCACACGATGCACGCCCGATTCGAATTTGAGTTTGGAGAACACGCCCTTGCCGGAAACTGTGGCGATAATTTCCTTGTAGCCACCGGCATCGCCTTCGCTGGCCGAGACCAGCTCGACCCGCCAGCCCTTTTCACCGGCATAACGCTCATACATGCGGAACAGGTCACCGGCGAACAAAGCCGCCTCAAGACCACCGGTACCGGCGCGAATTTCGAGAATGGCATTCTTTTCGTCGGCAGCATCCTTCGGCAAGAGCAGGATCTGCACTTCCTGTTCCAGTCCATCGATACGCTTTTCGACTTCCGGCAACTCTTCCTGCACCAATGCGCGCATCTCGGCATCGTTGGTTGCATCGTCCCGCATGGCCGCCAGATCGATTGCTTCCTTGCGGGCGTCCGTCAATTCGCGAATCTTGCCAACCACCTCCTGAAGCTCGGAATATTCCGATGCGAGCTTCACATAGGTTTCCGAATCCGGATTGTTGGCCATCTGGCTTTCGATCATCGAGAACCGCTTCAAGAGCTGGTCCATCCGGTCCTGCGGCAATGCGATCATGTCATGTCCTAAAAATTGTCAGCGGCGTGCAAGAATACAAAACGAGACGCCGCGCAGTCCTGCACCGCGACCGTCCCCTCAGATCAATCTGCTTCGCTATAACGGAATATCGTTGTCTTCGGCAAATTTCATCAGCAGTTCGCGCAGCGAATGCGCACTGTTCGGCTTGTCCAGCTCCTCCGCCAGCAAGGCCGTGAGCTTGCCTGCGTCCAGCGCATCGAGCATGGCCTTGACGGGCCCGATTGCCGCCGCCGACATCGAGATCGAGCGGAAGCCGATACCCACCAGCGCCATGGCAGGAAGCGGCCTGCTGGCCATTTCACCGCACAGGGTGACCGACTTGCCGTGACGATTGCCCGTCTCCACAATGAAGCGCAAAGCGCGCAGGAAGGCAGGCGAAAGCTGGTCGAAGCGACCAGACATCAGCGAGTTGCCGCGATCGGTCGCCATCAGGAACTGGAAAAGATCATTCGAACCGACGGAGATGAAATCGACGAGCGACATCAGTTCCTCAAGCTGCCAAAGAAGCGACGGCACCTCGATCATCGCGCCCAGTTTCAGGCACATGGGCAGCTGATGGGCGAACCGCGACAAATGACGGACTTCACGGTCGATGATCTCGCGCGCGGCCTTCACCTCGCTGACTTCCGTGATCATCGGCAGCAGGATTTTCAATTCGCGTCCGCCCGCCGCCTTCAAAAGTGCTCGTAGCTGGGTGCGCAGCAATCCCGGACGGTCGAGCGTCAGGCGGATAGCGCGCCAGCCGAGTGCCGGATTTTCTTCCTGCACGGTCGAACTGAAATAAGGGAGAACCTTGTCTCCGCCGATGTCCAGCGTCCGGAAAGTCACCGGCTTGTCGCCTGCAGCCTCGATAACCGAGCGATAGAGGCGTTCCTGCTGTTCGGCACGCGGAAAT
This sequence comes from Ochrobactrum vermis, assembly GCF_002975205.1. Classification (NCBI taxonomy): domain Bacteria; kingdom Pseudomonadati; phylum Pseudomonadota; class Alphaproteobacteria; order Hyphomicrobiales; family Brucellaceae; genus Ochrobactrum; species Ochrobactrum vermis. The sequence goes on from NZ_PCOC01000001.1 coordinate 2,479,213, forward strand.
GTCGAGGCGACCATGAACTGAAGTTCGGTACGAAACAGGCCGATCCCCGCTGCGCCGGAGGCCGACAACTGCGGTAGGTCGACAAGAAGACCGGCATTCATCAGAAGCGAGATATCGACACCGTCCTTCGTGACGGACGGCTTGTCGCGCAGCTCGCGGTAATGAGCCTGACGCCGCGCCCGGAAACGAACCTTTTCGGCATAAGCCGTCTCCAGATCGGACTGCGGACGCAGATGCATGATGCCTTCATCGCCGTCGACGATGGCCGCATCGTTGTTTTCGGCCATGGATACAATACCCTTGGCCTGACCAACCACCGGAATGCCCATGGCACGGGCAACGATCACAACGTGGCTTGTGGCGGCGCCGTCCTCCAGAACGACACCGCGCAAGCGTTCGCGCGGATAATCCAGAAGTTCGGCAGCTCCCATGGAGCGGGCAACGATGATCGCATCCTTGACCAGCGATTCGGCGATGGTCTTGATGTCGCGCCCCATGAGCTGGCGCAGAAGGCGATTCGCCAGATCATCAAAATCCGACAGGCGTTCGCGCATATAGGGATCGGTCAGGTGCACCATGCGCGCGCGTGTGTCGCTCTGCACCTTCTCGACCGCCGCTTCTGCAGTCAGACCGTTGTGAATAGCCTCTTCCAGACGGCGCACCCAACCGCGGTCATGAGCAAACATGCGATAAGCTTCGAGCACTTCGCGATGCTCACCTTCCGCCGCCACATCGCGGCGCGACAGCATGTCATCGATGGAGATACGCAGGCTGCCCAGCGCTTCGTCGAGCCGGTTGAGTTCCGCCTGACTGTCCTCGTTGAAAAGATTGGTGACGACGATGCGCGGTTCATGCAGAACCACATGGCCAAGACCAATACCGTCGTTGAAAGCATGTCCTGTCACGCTCATCGGGCGGCCGAGATCAAGCTCTATGCCCGGACGGGCCAGACGCAGACCGTCGCCGGTTGCGATGATTTCGGCAAGGACCATGGCGGTGGTTTCAAGTGCTTCAACCTCGTCTTCCCGATAAGCCCGCTTGGTCTTGTTCTGGACGACAAGAACGCCCAAAGTACGGCCAGCGCGCAAGACGGGAACGCCAAGGAAGGAATTGTAGGCTTCTTCACCCGTTTCCGGCAGATAGGCGAAGGCCGGATGGCTTTGCGCATCCGTCAGATTGAGAGGACGGGCACTTGCCGCAATCGTACCGACCAGGCCCTGACCGAGGCGAAGCTGGGCAAGGTGAACAGCCTGCGGATTGAGGCCTTCGGTCGCGTAAAGTTCGAGAACGCCGTCGGCGCGCAATATGTAGAAGGAGCAGACTTCCGCGACCATGTTCTGGGCGATTTCACGAACGATCCGGTCAAGGCGCGCCTGCGGTTCCAGCGGCTCCGCCATCAATTCGCGCAACCGCTTGAGCAGTACGCGGGGACCGGTTGTCAGCTCACGCATGATCGTCGGGGGCTCCTTTCAGGTTGCTGACGCGCTTTCGCCAGCTGATTCCCAATACCTGCCCGCGAAGCGTTACGCCAATCCCTTTGTGAGCATTTTTGACACGCGCGTCCAGAACAAATAGTCGCGCCTCGCAAAATGTTGCGGAGCCGCGCACCCTTTCGGATACGCGGCCCGGTGTACAACTATGTTTCAAAATGGAATGTGAACCGGCTGATTACTTGTCGAGGCCATAGACGGCATGCAACGTGCGCACGGCCAATTCCGCGTAAGGACCGTCGATCAGGATCGAAATCTTGATTTCAGACGTCGTGATGGCGCGGATGTTGATGCCCTTTTCGGCCAGCGCCTTGAAGGCGGTAGCGGCAACGCCAGCATGGCTGCGCATGCCGATGCCGATGACCGAAATCTTGGCGAGACCCGTTTCGGACTGGATGTTGTCGAAGCCGATTTCACCCTTGACCTTGTCCAGCACCTTCAGCGACTTGTCGACGTCGCCGGTCGGAATGGTGAAGGTCATGTCGGTCTTGGAGCCGTCTTCCGACACGTTCTGCACGATCATGTCGACATTGATGTGCTCTTCGGCGAGCGGCCCGAAAATTGCTGCCGAAACGCCCGGCCTGTCGGCCACGCGTCGCAGCGAGATCTGAGCTTCATCCTTCGCAAAGGCGATACCTGTGACGACCTGCTGTTCCACGATTTCATCCTCGTCGCAAATAAGGGTTCCGGGCGGGTTGATCGGATCACCCATGCCCGGCGCATCTGGGTCCGTAAAGCTCGAGCGCACGAAAGTGCGCACCTTGTGCACCATGGCAAGTTCCACCGAACGCACCTGCAGAACCTTGGCACCAAGTGATGCCATTTCCAGCATTTCCTCGAAGGAAATCTTCGAAAGACGCTTCGCCTTCGGCTCCAGGCGCGGGTCAGTGGTATAGACGCCATCGACATCCGTATAGATATCGCAGCGATCAGCCTTCACACCGGCGGCAATGGCGACAGCCGACGTGTCCGAACCGCCGCGCCCGAGCGTTGCAACGCGGTTGTCTGGTCCGATGCCCTGGAAACCGGCAACGACGGCAACCTGCCCCATTTCCATGCGGCGGATGATTTCCGAGCCGTCAATGTCCTGAATGCGGGCCGCACCATGGGCGTTGTCAGTCTTGATCGGGATTTGCCAGCCCTGCCACGAACGCGCATCGACGCCGATGGACTGAAGAGCGATCGCCAGAAGGCCGCTCGTCACCTGTTCGCCGGAAGCGACGATGGTGTCATATTCACGGGCATCGTAGAAAGGCGAGCTTGCGCCGCAGACTTTCGGCATGTTCTGCACCCAGCCGACCAGTTCATTGGTCTTGCCGGACATGGCCGAAACGACGACGGCAACCTGATTGCCCGCCTCGACCTCGCGTTTGACGTGGCGCGCCACATTATAGATGCGTTCCAGATCAGCTACCGAAGTGCCGCCGAATTTCATCACGATGCGCGCCATTTAAGGTTACGTCCCGCTGTTTAGAAAAATTTCACTCTCACCTGCCCAAACATTATATTGTTGCGACAGGCAAACCCGGGGTCACATAGCTAAAATGCCGCGCTTCCGCAAGGCCGCGATTTGTATCGGGCCACTTGAGAGCAAAATTGATTTGTTCCTTGACTTTGGAGTACTACCTTGAGAGCAGAACCGCACGCTTCCGCCGCTGGAGAATGAAATGACCGAGACTGCCCGTACCACCATCGACGCTTCGGAAATCGAGCATTTTTCGCGCATCGCTGCGGAATGGTGGAATCCACAGGGCAAGTTCCGCCCGTTGCATAAATTCAATCCGACACGGCTTGCCTATATCAAGGAAAAAATCTGCGCCAGGTTCAACCGCGATCCGAACGCATCGCGCCCCTTCGAGGGCTTGCGCCTGCTTGATATTGGCTGCGGCGGTGGGCTTCTCTGCGAGCCAATGGCACGTCTTGGAGCAACCGTAGTTGGCGCGGACGCCTCCACGACCAATATCGAAGTGGCAAAAATCCACGCCGCACAAAGCGGCGTCGAGATCGACTACCGTGCCACCACCGCAGAAGCGCTGGCAGAAGCGGGTGAAAAATTCGACGTGGTGCTCAATATGGAAGTGGTCGAGCACGTCGCCGATGTCGACCTGTTCATGTCGGCAACGAGCGAAATGGTAAGGCCCGGCGGACTGATGTTCGTCGCCACCATCAACCGGACGCTGAAGGCTTACGGTCTGGCGATCATCGGCGCGGAATACGTCTTGCGCTGGCTGCCGCGCGGCACGCATCAATATGAAAAGCTGGTTCGCCCGGAAGAACTCGAATCGGCGCTTGCGAAAGGCGGCCTGCGCCTCATCGACAAGCTGGGCGTGACCTACAATCCGCTGGCCGATAGCTGGAGCCGCTCCCGCGACACTGATGTGAACTACATGGTGCTTGCCGAACGGCCCGCCTGATCAATCTTATACTCAGCCTCTCTGCGCGCGCGTTGTCATGGCAACGCCTGCGCAGATGACCAGCGCCCCGATCCAGGTCAGCGGCGGATAGTGTTCGCCGAGAAACAGTGTTCCCGAAATAAGCCCCAGTGCCGCCGCGACATAGCCGATCTGGCTGAGATAGACCGGGCCCCCAACCGCCTGTAACCGGAAGAACAGGGCGAACATGCCTGCCGATGCGATCGACTGGGCCAGCGCAGCCCATGGTGCGAATGCAAGAGTTTCAATCGGAAACCGACCGGTGAAGACAAATATTCCGACCAAAAGCATCAGTGCCGACGCCAGATGACTTCCCGCAGCAAGCTCGGTCGGATCGGAATTTTTCGGCCAGTCCAGTGTGCGATAGACATTCCCTATGGCCAGAAACACCGGAATGAGCAATGCCGCAGCGATCCACAATGGATCGGCAGGCTTCCCTACTTCGCCACGCGTCATCGCCACCATCACCGCTCCGATGAAGCCCGCCGCTATACCGGCGATCCCGAGCGCATTGGGACGCCGCAGCCCAAACCCCATCGACAGAACAAGCGTGATGACCGGCGACAGTGTGTACATGATGCCAGTAAATCCTGCGCCAAGGCGCGGAATGGCGGAAAGAATGAGGAGATTGGGCAGCGCATAGGAGATGAACGCGGTGCAGATATAATAACGCAACCGCCCGCCTGAAAAGCTGATTTTCTTTCCTTGCAGGAGAAGAACGGCGAAAAGAATAATACCGGCACTTGCCGAGAACAGAAATGTCCAGATGGCTGGCGGGATACCTGACTGCGCGGCGATCTTGCCAAGCGGCAGGATGAGACCCAGCAAAGTGCCAGTTGCGATCAGCAAAAAAGGCGCAGAATCCGTCAGTTTCATGCGCCCCGTCTCCTATGTGGCAATCAGTTCTTGTCTTCAGGGAATACCGGCAGCGGCAGAACGTCGACACCGTCTTCGAGCAGCGTTTGCACATCCTCGCGCGACGCTTCGCCGTAGATACCACGTGTCTCGGTTTCGCCGAAGTGGATCTTCCGGGCTTCCTCGGCAAATTTGTCGCCCACATAATCCGCATTCTCGCGAACTTTGCGGCTCAACTCCCGCATTTCGTCCAATATCTGCTTCTGGGTTTCGCCGAGTGCCATGGCAATCTTTTCCTTGCCACGGCTTGTCGAAACGGCTGGCGCCATCAGCGATTTCTGGACGGATTGCGAATTGCACACCGGACAAGCGACAAGCTTCATTTCCGACTGGCGGTCGAAATCGGCATTGTCGCGAAACCAGCCCTCGAATTCATGGCCCTGATCGCAATGAAGCGAAAAGCGGATCATGGAATTTACGCGTCCTCTTTCTGCGTCGCGGAGCAAGTCCGAATATCGAACTCCCGCGCATTCTTCAGGTTCGGTATCTTGGCACGTGCAGCCGTGCTTTCCGCCACGTCGATGTCGGCCAGAATGACAGCCGGTTCGTCATGGTCGGCTTCGGCGAGAATTTTACCCCATGGCGAAACGATGATCGAGTGACCATAGGTTTCGCGCCCGTCCTCATGCAGACCGCCCTGCGCGGCAGAGATCAGGAAGGCGCCATTTTCAATCGCACGCGCACGCTGCAGGATATGCCAGTGAGCCTCGCCAGTCTGTTTGGTGAAGGCAGCCGGACCAGTAATCACATTGGCACCGGCGAGCGCCTGCGCGCGGAACAATTGCGGAAAGCGGATATCATAGCAGATCGCCATGCCGAGATTTGCGAAAGGCAGTTCCGCAATAATGGTTTCCTTGCCCGGCTCATAGGTTGCCGATTCGCGCCAGCTTTCACCATTGTCGAGATCGACATCGAACATATGGATCTTGTCATAGGTTACGAGCTTCTCACCTGAAGGCGTGAAAATTCCGGCGCGATTGGCGATCTTGCCGTCTCCGGCATCGATAGCGGTTGAACCGATATGCAGGAAGATGCCGTGTTTCGCGGCAAGCGCCGAAGCAGCCTTGAAAACAAGATCGTTGGCCTCGTCACGCAGGCTCGCCTTGAAGGCCGCACGATCACGCATCATCGCGCCGGTCATTTCCGGCGATTGCACATAAACCGCGCCCTTCGCTGCCGCCTCCGCGACGAATTTTTCCAGAGCCTCGATATTGCGGACAACATCTGTGCCGGAACGCATCTGTATTGCAGCAGCGCGGAAGGTGCTCATCGGTTTCTCCCCCTTAAGATTTTTAGGCCAGTTCGCCAGTCTTGAGCAGGCCATCCAGCTTGCCCTGATCTTCCAGCGCGAAAAGATCATCGCATCCGCCGACATGAACGGAGCCGACGAAAATCTGCGGGAAAGTGTTGCGGCCCGAACGCTGCTGCATTTCGGCACGCAATTCCGGCGATGCGCCTGCATCGATTTCATTATAGGCAACACCCTTGCGGGTCAGAAGGTCCTTGGCCCGGCTGCAATAAGGGCAGCCGATACGCGTGTAGATCGTTACATCAATCATTATGAACTCCAATGTTTGACCACTATATAGGCGGCAAAAGCATCATCTGGAAGCCCCGAAGCTTTTCACGAGCCCGTGTAGCCATCATCCGCTTCAATCCGGCAAAACACGGCTGAAAGTCAGCACATCCACGCTTTTCGCGCCGCCGCGCAACAGGGCTCGCGTTACCGCCTTGACCGTAGCGCCAGTCGTATAGACGTCATCGATCAGCAAAACTTGTCGGCCGCGAACGTGAATCTCATATTCCTGAGGCACACGAAACGCGCCGTCCACATTGCGCTTTCGTTCTTTGGTGCCGAGCCCAATCTGCTGTTCGGTCCGGCGCACACGTTTCACGCCTTGCGGCGCAAAAGGTTTCGATTCCAGTTTCGCCAAGGCACGGGCGAGTTCCGCCGACTGGTTGAAACGCCGCTGCCAGAACCGCCAGCGGTGCAGAGGTACAGGAAGAATAACCTCGCATTCATCCAGCAGTTCACGACCCGCGCGCTGCATCCAGCGCGCCATCCACGGAGCAAGATCGGTCCGGTCATGAAACTTGAGCGAAACCGCCATGCGCTGCGCTGCTCCCCGATGCAGGACTGCGGACCGGAGACGCCGGAAAGGTGGGGGATCGGCAATCGCTTCCGCACTCATGAAGTTCTCACCGAGATCATGACTGAAAGGTATGCCAAGCACCGGACAATAGGGCTTTTCTATAAAGCGCAGTTCCGGCCAGCATTCTGGACACAGCGTCCCTGGCTCGGATACATGCGTCCTGCAGCCGATACAGGTCGGCGGAAACAATATGTCCGCCGACGAGCGAACGGTGCGGCCGGCAAGCTTCAGCGGCCTGTCGCTAACCCCGCGCAAAAAGGTTTGATGCGTTCTATCGTCATCTGCCATTGCATTCGCCCCCGTTCGAATGCATCTATCCCCGCAACGATTGTACTGAACCTTGCTCGAAAGAGAAGACGGATTCCATGCCTGCGCCGACCGATGAAAACGCGATCTTCGATCGCGATCTCCTGCTCTCGTTTCGCCGCCGTGCCTTTGCGCGCGCCGAACCTGGCGCGGATTTCCTGTTGCAGCGCATTGCCGACGATCTCACTGATCGGCTCGACGCCGTGGAGCGGCGTTTTCCGGTAGCCATCGATCTCGCGAGCCATACCGGTGCTGCTGCCGTCGCCATTGCACATTCCGGCAAGGCGGACCTGATTGTCCGCATCGAACGCGACAAGGATTTTTTGCAAGGCCCATTCCCGGCTATTGTCGGTGATGAGGAAATGCTGCCGCTGAAACCTGGCAGTGCCGATCTTGTCGTGTCCCTGATGGCACTTCACGCAACGAACGATACGCCGGGCACGATGGTACAGATCGCCCGTGCCTTGAAGCCGGACGGTTTGTTTCTGGCCGCCCTGAGCGGCGGCGGAACGCTTGGCGAACTGCGCGAAAGCCTCCTGCAGGCGGAAATCGAACTGACGGGCGGTGCCTCGCCGCGCATCTTCCCGTTCCCCGACGTGCGTGATGTGGGTGGCCTCCTGCAACGTGCAGGCTTTGCCCTGCCCGTAACCGACGTCGACAACGTTACCGTCCGCTACGATTCGCTGTTCAACTTGATGGCCGACCTGCGCGCGATGGGCATGCAGAACATTCTGCGCGACCGTTCCAGAAAGCCGGTTTCGAAACGCCTTTTCCTGCGTGCTGCTGAAATCTACGCAGAACGGTTTTCCGATCCGGATGGACGCATCCGGGCAACTTTCTCGATAATCTGGCTATCGGGCTGGGCACCGCATGAATCGCAGCAAAAGCCATTGAAGCCAGGCTCAGCAAAAGCATCGCTGGCCGAAGCACTCAAAAAAGCCGAAGAGGAATAATCAACAGTCGCCGTGATGGCTGCCGTTTGCCTCAATAATGCAGACGGAATGCGAGCTTGGCTGAAGCACGCTCTTGCGCACCGTATAGGTCTGGCCTGCTGCGTGCGACCGGTTGCCGGTATCGCGCTTGATCGAACCCGTCATGGTGCGATCGATCCCGTCTGGAAGCACCGACTGAGCTGCGACCTTGTTTGCCTGATCGTTGAGAACCGGCACAATGATGAGAGCCAGAGCGACAACGGCAGAGCCGAACAGCAGCACAACGCGCAGGATTCCGCGACCGGCCCCAAGACCGGTTTTGGTCAGCGACTTGGCCGTGTATTCGTTATGATCGGCGCTAAAATAATTGTTATCAAAACTCATGCTTCAAAACTCCGGGGCAGCTCGTGAACGAGAATGCCTCAACGGAGTGAATCATAGATTAACCGGCCGCCGGAATCGTAAGAAATTGCCAACCTTTTCCACAGTCGGAAAAAGTACTCAGTTTACAAAAGATCGAGCAGGAACGGGATCAGCGGTTCATCGGCTGGTGGCATAGGATAGTCGCGCATATCCTTCGGACGAACCCATTTCAGTGCCTGTCCTTCCAGCCCCTGTGCAATGCCGTCATAACGGCGGCAGACATAGAGGGGCATGAGCAGGTGAAAGTCATCATAGGTGTGGCTGGCAAAAGTCAGCGGTGCAAGGCAGGCCGCTTTCGTGGTGATGCCGATTTCTTCCTGCAATTCGCGGATCAGCGTCTCTTCCGGTGTTTCACCTGGCTCCACCTTGCCGCCGGGAAATTCCCATAGTCCGGCTAGCTGTTTACCCTCAGGGCGCTGCGTCAGCAGAACCCGGCCATCCGAATCCACCAGCGCACAGGCCGCGACCAGAAGAATGCGGCGTCCATTCACCTCGGTCATTTCTCGTTGCTCTCCCGATAGGCATAGCGATAGGCTTCCTGAAAGCCGAAGCTCTCGTAAAGCGCAAGTCCGGCAACATTGTCCGCCTCGATCTGCAGCCATGCCGTCTTCGCGCCGAGCTTTGCCGCCCATTTGAGCGCAGAACCAACAACAGCATGCCCATGCCCCTTGCGCCTTGCATCGCGCCGGGTCCCGACATCGAACAGTCCCGCCATCACCCCATCCTGAACGCAAAGCAGGCTGGATACGGCACGTCCGCCCTCCTCCAGCACGAACATGCCCTTGTTCGGACGAACGCTGTTAAGAAGTTCGGAAAATCCGGGGCGCATATCCTCCGGTCTTTCGTGGATGGAAAGCGAAGCATCCACGAAGCGTCCGATATCCTTCAACGGTATCTGGTCAATGACGCCCGACAGATCGAGCGTCTCGAGATCTGCGGTCATCACGATGGTCTCGTCCTGACGCTTCCAGCCAAGCCCTTCGAGATAATCCTCAAGCTCGCGCGGCGCGAGCGGCGAAAGCCTGAAGCACGGGACGCGGCCATAAGCGCGGAAACGTTGCGCCGCCAGTTCCACGCGCGTTGGAATATCGCGCGTGTCGCCGGGATCGAGCGGGTTGATCGAGTTCAGACGCCTGGAAGGATGCGCCGCCGTCATGCGTATCGCCCATGTGCCGTCATAATGAACCGACGTGGCTGGCCAGGCACGGAAGCCGACGGCTTCGAGCTGGCGAACGATGGCAAGACTTGGAGTGCTGGGCTTTTCCATTGCTTCAATCAACTTCTGTAGTCGCCATTGATGGCGACATATTCCTTGGTAAGGTCGCAGGTCCAGACGGTTGCCTTACCCTTGCCGATCCCCAGATCGACGCGAATGCGAATATCCTCGCCCTGCATATAGGCGGACGTCGCTGCTTCCGAATAGGCCGGATCGCGCTCGCCCTGGTACGCTACGCGAATATCGCCGAACCAGATCGCCAGCAAATCGCGGTCGGCAGGTTCACCGGCCTTGCCGACAGCCATGACCACGCGGCCCCAATTGGCGTCCTCACCGGCAACAGCCGTCTTGACCAGCGGTGAATTGGCGATGGAAAGCGCGATCTTCTTGGCAGAAGCCGCAGACTTCGCGCCTGTCACTTCGATTTCCACCATCTTGCGTGCGCCTTCACCGTCGCGCACAACCTGCAGCGCCAGTGATTTCAGGAGACGGCCCAGCGCCTTCTTGAATTCGCCCAGACGCTTGTCGGCAGGGTCGGTGATTTGAGGCGCACCACGTTCCGCCGCTGATCCGGTCGCGAACAGCATCAGCGTATCCGACGTGGAAGTATCACTATCCACCGTTACCGCATTGAAAGTCGAGCCAACGCCCTTGGAGAGCAGGCTCTGCAACACATCAGCCTTGATTGGTGCATCGGTGACGACGAAGGAAAGCATCGTTGCCATATCCGGCGCGATCATGCCCGCACCCTTGGCGATACCGTTGATTGTGACCGGCACCTGACCGAGCAGCACCGTTTCAGTCGCAACCTTCGGATAGGTATCGGTGGTCATGATCGCCTTGGCGGATTCCGTCCAGAAATCCTCGACGGCATCCTTGTTCATATCGCCCAGCAGATGCGCGAACTTGCTTGCATCGAGAGGCTCGCCGATCACACCGGTTGAAGCCAGAAACACGTCAGTCGTGGCGCAACCGACGGCCTTTGCTGCAGCTTCTGCGGTTGCTTCCGTCGCCTCACGGCCCTTGACGCCGGTAAAGGCATTGGCATTACCGGAATTGACGACGACTGCACGGGCCTTTCCGTGCACGAGATTGCGACGGCAAAAATCCACCGGCGCCGAGGGACAAAGCGAACGCGTGAAGACACCTGCAGCTTCGGCCGGTCGGTCGAACACCATCAACATCACATCCGTCCGCCCCTTATACTTGATCCCGGCAGCAGCGGTGGCGATGCGCACACCATGAACGACCGGCATTGTTGGGTAATGTTTTGGAGCAAGCGGAGAAACAGACGCGGACATATGTGCCTCGATGGGATGCGGTTTCGAAGAAAACCCGAGAATCGTAAAGCCCAGAAAACGGCGTTCCACGAATTTCGGATTCAAAGCATGACGCGCGCATTGGAAAGGTTTGCAGTCTAAAATCAAGCGGAAACGCAAGATCGAAATAAAAAACGCCCCGGCAAGCCGGGGCGTTGATGCTTGAAGTGAAATTTTACTGCTGCGGAGCAGCCTCTTCCGGGGCTCCGTCCTTGTCCGCCCCTTCCTGGGCAGCGGCGGCATCCTTCATGGCTTTCTCGACAGCCGGATCCTTGTAGTCGATTTTCATGCCGTCACGCAGCTTCTTGACCGCTTCGACATAACGCTCGCGCATGATGATCGAACGGATCTGGTCCTTAACCTGATCGAATGCCGGCGGCTGCTTGGTGCGGCGATCTTCCAGCTGGATCACATGGAAGCCGAACTGGGTCTGTACCGGCTCCTTGGTGTATTCACCTGGCTTGAGCGCAAGGGCGGCTTTTTCAAACTCCGGCACCATCTGACCTTCGCTGAAATAACCAAGATCACCACCATTGGCAGCCGTGCCGTCGGTGGAGCTTTCCTTGGCAAGATCCTCGAACTTGGCGCCGCCTTCAAGCTTCTTGATGATCGCTTCGGCTTCTTCCTTCGTCTTCACGAGGATGTGACGCGCACGCACTTCTACCTGCGGCGGCATGGCCGCGATTTCCTTGTCGTAACGAGCACGGACATCGGCATCGCTGATCTTGTCGACAATCGCATCCTTGAAATATTCATTATGGAGCGCACGCTCGCGCAGGAACGCCATGCGATCCTTGAATTCCTGAGACTGGTCCAGCTTTTCCTTTTCCGCTTCACCAGCCATCGCCTTGATGTCGATCAGGGCGGCGAGCGCAGCCAGACGGCGCTGCTCGGCAGGAAGGCGCGAGAACTGCGGATCGAGATCGCCTGCAGCCTGATCGACCTCACCAACCGTGATATCCTTGCCGTTGACGGTGGCCAGAACCTTGGACGGGTCTTCCTTCTCTGCAGGGGCTGCGGCAGGCTTTTCAGTGCTCTGGGCAGCATCCTGTGCGAATGCGGCACCTGAGTAGCTTGCCAGCGCCACAGAGGCTGCCAGAGACATGCCGACGACAGCGAGAGCCTTGCGATAAGGGGCTTTCAGAATGGCTTTCATATGGAATTCTCTCCTTCGTGACCGCTTACCGGCCCGATGAATGCGGCGGAATTTGGCCCGGATACCTCCTATATTGCAACAAAGGAAAGGTTTTCCAGCCCTTAGAGCAACGTTGACATCGCCCGAAGCCCCTCTTATCTGTCCTTCGGCTTTACGTCCAGTAAGGGGCGGGTGAATTGCGCCGGAAATGCGCCGTACCTGGCAGCTTTCACGATGCAGTTTTCTTGCAATTGGTTCAATACGCGTGAATAAAGCATTCGACGAAGCATTATCAGCAAAAGTGCGAAGCGGTTTTGTGTTCGAAAATGCGATAAAACAAAGAGTTAGCGCCTTTCGAGAATTTCAGTGAAATCGAAAAGGGCTATGGCGCCGGAAGCGCTTCCGGCTGAACGGACAGGAAAGGACCAGTGATGGTCAGCTTTGGCGGCCTCGCCCGCAAGATATTCGGTTCATCCAATGACCGTCAGGTAAAGACCCTGCGTCAGCGTGCGCAACAGATTACCGCGCTTGAGAAGAATTACGAAACGCTCACCAACGAGCAGCTTCAGGCCAAGACCGCCGAACTCCGCGCCGCGCTGGCTGACGGAAAGACGCTCGACGCCATTCTGCCCGACGCGTTTGCGACGGCGCGTGAAGCCGCGAAGCGCGTGCTCGGCATGCGCCCGTTCGACGTGCAGCTGATCGGTGGCATGGTTCTGCACGAACGCGGCATCGCCGAAATGCGTACCGGTGAAGGCAAGACCTTGATGGCGACCCTGCCGGTCTACCTCAACGCGCTTGAGGGCAAGGGCGTCCATGTCGTGACGGTGAACGACTATCTCGCCACCCGTGACGCCGAAACCATGGGCCAGCTTTACAACTTCCTCGGCCTCACCGTCGGTGTCATCAAGCATGGCCTTGATGACGATGAGCGCCGTGCGGCCTATGCCTGCGACATCACCTACGGCACCAATAACGAACTCGGCTTCGATTATCTGCGCGATAATATGAAGTATGAGCGCGCCCAGATGGTGCAGCGTCCGCATAATTACGCCATCGTCGACGAAGTGGACTCGATCCTCATCGACGAAGCGCGCACGCCGCTGATCATTTCCGGCCCGCTGGAAGATCGTTCGGAGTTCTACAATCTCATCGACACCTTCATTCCGCCGCTGGCGGACGAAGATTACGAAGTCGATGAAAAGCAGAAGACCGCCATTTTCACCGAAGTCGGCACCGAAAAGGTCGAACAACTTCTGGAAGCGGCAGGCCACCTCAAGGGTGAAAGCCTTTACGACATCGAAAACGTTGCCGTCGTTCACCACCTGAACAATGCGTTGCGCGCTCACAAACTGTTCCAGCGCGACAAGGACTACATTGTCCGCAACGACGAAATTGTCATCATCGACGAGTTTACCGGTCGTATGATGCCGGGCCGCCGTTATTCGGAAGGCCTGCATCAGGCGCTGGAAGCCAAGGAACAGGTGACGATCCAGCCGGAAAACCAGACGCTGGCGTCGATCACCTTCCAGAACTATTTCCGCATGTATAACAAGCTGTCGGGCATGACCGGTACGGCTTCGACGGAAGCCGAAGAATTCGGCAATATTTACGGCCTCGAAGTGCTCGAGATTCCGACCAATCTGCCGGTTAAGCGTATCGACGAAGACGATGAAGTCTATCGCACTGTCGAAGAAAAATACAAAGCCATCGTTCGTGACATTCGCGCCTCGCACGAAAAGGGCCAACCGATCCTCGTCGGCACGACCTCGATCGAAAAGTCGGAGCAGCTCGCCGAACGCCTTCGCAAGGAAGGCATCAAGGACTTCCAGGTCCTGAACGCCCGCTATCACGAGCAGGAAGCCTTTATCATTGCACAGGCCGGCGTGCCTGGAACCGTCACCATCGCCACCAATATGGCCGGTCGCGGTACCGATATCCAGCTCGGCGGCAATCTGGAAATGCGCGTTCGTCAGGAACTGACCGATGTTCCGGAAGGCCCAGAACGCGACGCCAAGATTGCAGAAATCAAAGCTGACATTGCGCAGCTGAAGGAGAAGGCTTTGGCCGCTGGCGGGCTTTACGTTCTCGCCACCGAGCGTCATGAAAGCCGCCGCATCGACAACCAGCTGCGCGGCCGCTCCGGCCGTCAGGGCGATCCGGGCCGTTCCAAGTTTTTCCTGTCGCTGCAGGACGATCTGATGCGCATCTTCGGTTCCGACCGCATGGACAGCATGCTGCAGAAGCTCGGCCTCAAGGAAGACGAAGCCATCGTCCACCCCTGGATCAACAAGGCGCTTGAAAAGGCGCAGAAGAAGGTCGAAGCCCGTAACTTCGAAATCCGCAAGAATCTTCTGAAATACGACGATGTGATGAACGATCAGCGCAAGGTGATCTTCGAACAGCGTCTGGAAATGATGGACGAAGAAGACCTGACCGAGATCGTCGGCGAAATGCGCCACGAGGTCATAGAGGACATGGTCGCCCTGCGCATCCCGAAAGATGCTTATGCAGAAAAGTGGGATATTGCCGGTCTGAAGGAAGACATCATCTCCAAGCTCAATCTCGACCTTCCAATCGAGGATTGGGCCAAGGAAGAAGGCATTGCGGAAGAAGAGTTTGAAAACCGCATCAAGGAAGCCGCCGACAAGGCTGCAGCCGAAAAGGCCGAACGCTTCGGCCCGCAGATCATGACCTATGTCGAGAAATCTGTGATCATGCAGTCGCTCGACAATCTGTGGCGCGAGCATCTTGTCAATCTCGACCATCTGCGCTCGGTGGTCGGTTTCCGTGGTTACGCCCAGCGCGATCCGCTGAACGAATACAAGACCGAAGCTTTCGAGCTGTTCCAGTCGATGCTTGCGAATCTGCGCGAAGTGGTTATCTCGCAGCTGATGCGCGTCGAGATCGTTCGCGAAGCGCCGCCTGAACCGGAATTGCCGCCGATGACCGGCCGTCATATCGACAGCACGACAGGCGAAAACGATTTCGACGAAGCGTCCTGGTCTGAACATCAGCACGACGAGCGCAACGTGCCTGCTGCCGAACGCGATCCGGCCGACCCACGGACCTGGGGCAAGGTCAGCCGCAACGAACCATGCCCGTGCGGCTCCGGCAAGAAGTACAAGCACTGCCACGGCGCTTTCGAGTGATGTGAGCGAGCTCAATCGTCGTCTCTAACAAACAAACCCCGGCAAGCCATTTGCCGGGGTTTGTTTTTTCAATCAAGCAACCAATGCCGATATAAGCCGAAGGCAGTGATACTGCCTTTCTTATTTTAGATATCTCAAATATAGATGGCATTTAGGAAATACTCACCATTCCTTGAAGTCTTGCGAACTTCGGCAGATTAGACTTTTTCTTTTTCTCTTTATAAAGAACTCCTGTCTAAGGTTTTCATGCGCCTCTTGATTAACAGAGCATGGGCGTGAAAAACCGGGTTATCCGGTGCAGAACAAGCAAGTCCCGAGAGGCTTGCAAAGACAGGGTTGGCAAGTAGTGCGGTTTTCGGCGGCTGAAATGGCGAGCCGGTTTCTACCCGGCAGGATCGCAGCCAGACTTCGTCCTGTGACGGAGCGGCTGGATGCTGTGCTTACGGATAGCGGACCGCAGGCAAGCGCGCAGCGTTCTTCCCTTGTCGCCTTTTCCGTGCGCATTGCGAGTGCCGCCATCGCACTCCTGTCTCAAGTCATTCTGGCCCGCTGGATGGGTGAATTCGAATACGGCATTTTTGTCCTCGTCTGGTTGACCATGATCATCATCGGCGATCTGGCCTGTTTCGGACTGCACACAACCATTATCCGTTACGTCCCGGAATATGTGCAGCGCCAGATGTTCGGCCTCGTGCGCGGTATTATCCTGACCGGGCGTATTTTCGCTTTCACAGCCGCCACACTCATCGCGCTTCTGGGGGTGGCCTTGCTGCTCCTGCTCAAGGACCATGTCACGAGCTATTATCTTGTGCCGTTCATCCTCGGTTTCATCTGCCTGCCGATGATTACGCTCGGTAATATGCTCGACGGCATAGCGCGCTCGCGCACCTGGGTGATGATGGCGCTGACACCAAGCTATATAGTCCGCCCGCTTCTGGTCCTCCTGTTCATGATCATCGCGCATGAGGCAGGGTTACCCTCCACGGCCACCGTCGCGCTGGCGGTATCAATCGCTGCGACCTGGCTCACAACCGTCGGACAATTTCTGACGGTCGGCCGCTCACTGGAAAAAGATATACCCCCGGCATCGCGCGACCAGCGCTTTGGCGAATGGATGAAGGTTGCCCTGCCGATTTTCCTTGTCGAAGGGTTTTTCTTCCTGCTCATCAACGTCGATGTGCTGATGGTGGGTCACGCACTCGACCCTGAACACGTTGCAATCTACTTTGCGGCAACGAAGATCATGGCGCTTGCCCATTTCGTCTATTTTGCCGTGAAGGCGAGCGTCGCCCAGCGCTATTCGGACCTGCTGCATAGCGGCGACCGCGCCGCATTTGCAAGCTTTGCCGAAGCCTCCGTTCGCTGGACATTCTGGCCGACACTTTTTCTGGGTGTCGTCATTCTGCTGGCAGGCTATCCGCTTCTGCGGCTTTTCGGCCCCGCCTTCACTGCCGGCTACCCACTTCTGTTCATCCTCATCATCGGGGTAATCGCGCGCGCCAGTGTCGGCCCTGCGGAAAGCCTCCTCAACATGTCGGGAAAACAGAATATCTGCGCCTTGCTCTACGCAGCCACACTTGCCGTCAACGTCATTCTCAATCTGGTGCTGATACCGCGCCTCGGCCTGACGGGCGCCGCCATTTCGACAGCCATCGCCATGCTGATGGAAGCAGCACTTCTTTCGGCAGCCGTATCACGCACCTTGCACATAACCATGTTCATTCTCATTCCACGAGACCGTACCAAGACCTCGGAGGGGACTTTGTAATGGCCGCGAAACCTTTGCTTGAAGAATCGGCAGGCGGAAATGCAGCCCACATCGTTTCGGAACTTTCCGAAAGCGGCGTGGCCCATGAAGCCGCCAAGAAGCTTGAGGAAAGCCTTCATAGCCGCGATATACCGCGCAAGCTCGCAATCTATGGCGCAGCAGCCGGCTTCGAGTTGCGGGATGAACTCGATCACTTGAGCAACCGTACGGTCGAGCCGAACGTCTTCTTCAATGCGCGGTTCCTGGCGCCAGCCATGCCGCGCCTTGAAGATCGCGAGGTTCGCTTCATGGTCATGCGCGACGAGAACGAAATCCGCAGCCGCTTGCGCTTCGTTATGCCCTATACGATCGAGCGTCCCGGCCTACCGCTTTCGACGCCCGTGATCCGCGCCTGGTCCACACCGTTCGGGCCTCAGGGCACACCGCTGATCGATCACGACGACCCTGTCGGCGTGCTGGAGGACCTGTTCGATATTCTGGCGCGCCAGCATCTCAAACTGCCCGATGTGCTTGTCTTGCCGGAAATGCGAGCCAATGGCCCGGCGGCAAAACTGATCCGTTCGGTTGCTGTTGGCCGACAACTGCCTTTGGTCGCCATAGAACAGAAGGAGCGCCCCTTCCTCCAAAGCGAGCTGGATGGCGACGCCTATATCAAAGAGGCAATCGGCGCGCACCATCGCCGGGACTATAATCGTCTGTGGCGTCGGCTGGCGGAAAAAGGCGAGCTTGCCTATCGCGTCGCCCGCACGTCTGACGAAGTGCGCCACGCATTCGAACATTTCCTGACCCTTGAAGCGAGCGGCTGGAAAGGCAAGCGCGGCACCGCCATGGCCGTCGACCGGTTTCGCGCGGCTTTCGCCCGCGAGGCGGTCAACAATCTTGCCGAGCGCGACTGCGTGCGCGTGCACACGCTTGAACTTGATGGACGGGTCATCGCTATTCTGATCGTCTTTACTGTTTCGGGCGAAGCCTGGACCTGGAAGACAGCCTATGACGAGAGCCTGAACGCCTGGTCACCCGGTGTGCTTCTGATGATCGAAGTCGTGAAGAACCATCTGAACGATCCGAATATCAACCGCACCGATTCCTGCGCCGTTCCAGATCATCCGGTCATGATGCGGTTGTTCGACAAACGCGAGACAATCGAAACTCTGGTGATCGGTCTCAATCCATCTGCGGACAAGCTTGTCCGTCAGGCTGCCTCGCAGATCCATCTCTATCAGCGAACACGCAATCTGGCCCGCATCGTGCGCAATCGCATCCGCAGCTTCGCCGAAAGGAAATAGGGGTGAACTTAAGTTCACCTTAAAAAAGCCCCGAAATCACTGTCCTGAATCACCGATCAGCGGATTTATCCGACAAAGAAAGTTGCGATTGCAGTTTCGCACAAGCCCTGCGAAGCTTCGCCCGCAACGGCAACTATCGGCCTGTACCGGCCCATACTCGCCCATATCGAATTGTGAAGGTTCAGGAATGCGATTTCGACGCCCGACCATTGCCAGCGGTACGCTTTGCGTCCTGACCGCGATTTATCTCCTTGCCTTCACCAACACTTCTTTCTGGCAGCGCTTGATCGCCTATTTCTCCGATCATCCGCAAAAGCTCGTTGTTGCGGCGGCGGCCCTTCTTCTCATCCATATTGCCGTCCTGATGGCTTTCTCGGCGAAATATATCATCAAGCCGGTTCTGATTTTCGCCATATGGGTCGCCGCAGGCGGATCCTATTTCACGGATACTTTCGGCACGATCATCGACCGAAATGTGGTTGAGGCAACGCTCACGACGACAAAGGCCGAGTCGGGCCATCTGATAACGACGGGCTTTCTGCTGCATATGCTGCTTTACGCCGTCATTCCCTCGCTTCTCATCATCTGGATTCGCGTGAAGCATCGGCCTCTGCTGCAAAAGCTTCTCGTCAATACGGTTTCGATCATCGTCTGCCTGGCCGTCGCCATTGCGCTGATCGGTTCGGATTACGGCAGTTTCTCCTCGATGTATCGCGAGCATCGCTCCGACATCATGGAACGACTGATGCCCGGCACGCCGCTCAAGAGTACGGTGCAATATGTCGCGCGCGACCTGAATGACAGGCAAATCGTGATGCAACCACTCGGGCTCGATGCCAAACAGACATTGCCGCCGATTGCATCGGGCAAAAAACTGCTGACGGTTGTCGTGGTGGGCGAAACGGCCCGCGCCCAGAATTTCAGCCTTTACGGCTACCCGCGCGAGACCAATCCCGAACTCAAGCAGCAGGATATCGTCACCTTCACGAACACGACAAGCTGCGGAACAGACACTTCTGTTTCCGTGCCATGCATGTTCTCGCCCTTTACGCGCGAGGATTATTCGAGCTCCAAGTTCCATGGCTCGGAAAATCTGATGGATGTTCTCAAGCATGCTGACGTACAGGTTGTATGGTACGAGAACAACACCGGCAGTAAGGGCGTGTCGGACCGCATACCGACGGTCGATCTGCAGAATTCGAATAATGCGCAATATTGCGAAGGTGGCGAATGTCTCGACCAGATTCTGGTCGACCAGCTACGCGATCACCTGAAAGGTGTGAAAGGCAATGCGACCATCGTCCTGCATATGACGGGCAGTCACGGACCATCCTATTATCGCCGCTATCCGCCGGAATTTGCCAAGTTTACACCGGAGTGCCGCACGAGCGAATTTTCCGACTGCACGACAGACCAGATCGTCAACGCCTATGACAATTCGATCCTCTATACCGACCATATACTGTCGGAGGTCATCAACGTCCTCAAGGCGAGCGAAGACCGCTTTGCCCCTGCCATGATCTACATGTCCGATCATGGCGAATCGCTTGGCGAAGATGGCCTTTATCTTCATGCGGCGCCCTATTTTATTGCTCCTGACGAACAGACGCATATTCCTTTCGTCGCGTGGTTCTCACCGGACTACGCCAATGCCACCAAGCTCGATACGGCTTGCGTCAGACAGGATGCCGCCGCACCTTCTTCACACGACAATCTGTTCCACACGATCATTGGCATGATGGGTATTAAAACCTCGGTCTATGATCAGGCGCTGGACCGCTTTGCCAACTGCCGGAAAGCCAATGTCGCAAGGTCGAACTAGAACGCACGGTGTCGCGCAGATAGCTGATTATATCAGCCGAACCAATGATTTGAGCCATCCGACAAAGCATGATACACTTTGTCTTGGGAGAGCGCATGGACAGGTGGATTAGGAGGTCCACACCGGTGCAATCCGGCACTTTAAATGAGTGCCTGGAGCCCGGATAAAATTGTAAAGCTTCCGCCTGGCTCAAACGCTATCGCGCCCTCCCGGGGAAGGAGATGCGCTATGGAATATTTTCACTATGTCAGCACGCTGGATTACGTCCTGCTGGGTTTCATCGCCTTGCTGGTCTTCTGGAATCTGGTCGAGGCGAACATACACAGATAAATAGCGGCGACTTATCTTGGAGTGCGTTTCAATCTGATTGAAGCAGATCGGCGCTCTAACTGATTGTTTTGAACCATGCATCTTTTCCGAAAACCGTTTCACACTTTTCGGGATGCTCTTTAAGTCGCTCGATCCCATGGAGCCTGTTGCGCCTGATACGATCAGGAACAGGGTTCTTTGACGAAAATACAGCCGTTGCGACGAACGGCTGATTGAGTTGTGTGTCATTACTTCTTTGCTCCGCCCGCTATCCGTACGGAGAGCGGTGGAAGCTGCACTTTTGAGCAATTGACCTCGTTTCGTTTAGCCGGTATATCCCAACCCGCTGTCCCTTGGACCATATCGAACTGCTTCGGCAGAAATGTGCGGGTGTGGTGGAACTGGTAGACGCGCCGGACTCAAAATCCGGTTCCGAAAGGAGTGTCGGTTCGATTCCGACCACCCGCACCATTTATCCCACCACACGTTTTATTTCGTCACGCCGCTTCAAGCGCCTGCGCCAGATCGGCGATCAGATCGTCCGGATGTTCGATACCGATGGAAAGCCGGATCGTCGATTCCAATACGCCGATACGCTCTCTCACGTCGACGGGAACGCCCGAATGGGTCATCGCAGCCGGGTGGCTCGCAAGTGACTCCGTACCGCCGAGACTGACAGCAAGCTTCAATATCTGAAGCGCGTTCAGGAAGCGGAATGCCGCCGCCTGCCCGCCTTCGATATCGAAAGAGAAAGTCGAACCCGCACCGCTGCATTGGCGCTTGAAAAGCGCACCGACGTCCGAGCTCTCATCCTCAAATGGAAGATAGTGCAATTTCTCCACCTTCGGATGATCGCGCAGAAACTCCGCGATTGCCTGGGCGTTGCTGTTGGCGCGCTCCATGCGTAGTCCGAGCGTTTCAAGCGAACGCCCCAACATCCAGCATGAATGCGGATCAAGTTGTGTACCGATAGCACCGCGCAATGCCTTGACCTGCTTTACAACAGCCTTGGCACCCAGCACCGCCCCGGCAATCAGATCTGAATGTCCGCCAACATATTTGGTCAGCGAATAGACCGAAAGATCGGCACCATGGTCGAGCGGCTTCTGGTAAACCGGGCCAAGCAAAGTGTTGTCGCAGGCAATAATCGGACGGTGTCCCTGCTTTTGTTCGATTTTTTCCGCGACGCGCCGGATGGCCGCAATATCGACAATGCTGTTGGTGGGATTGGCGGGCGTCTCGATCAAAATCACCGAAACGCGTCCCTTGCGAACGGCCTGTTCAGCAGCCTGTTCTATCGAGGCTTCGTGCACGCCATCAGCGAAGGCGACCGCTTCGACGCCGAAATTGAGAAATGTCTTGGCAAGGAGCGTTTCCGTGCCACCGTAGAGTGGTTGCGAATGTAAAATGACATCGCCGGGGCGTGCGAAAGCGAACAGCGTCGTGGCAATTGCCGACATACCGGAAGAAAACAACGCACAGCTCTCGGTGCCTTCATAGACGGCGAGGCGATCTTCAACGATCTCGCTGTTGGGATGATTGAAACGGGAATAGACAAGACCGGCGCCAACTCCGGCGGGCGGCTCCTTGCGACCTGAAACAAAATCAAAAAAATCACGCCCGTCTTCTGCGGTCTTGAAGACGAAAGTCGACGTCAGAAATACCGGCGGTTTGACCGCTCCCTCGGAGAGTTCCGGGTCGTAGCCGTAATTGAGCATCTGCGTTTCAGGATGAAGCGGATGATTGCCCAACATGGTCTTTGAAGGCCGTGGCGCAGTCATGAATACCTCCTTGAGAAAAATCCTCCCGCCCGTATTCGGACAGGAGGAGCTTAACAGAGGTCTTCGAGAATCTTCTTGCGTTGTTACGCTCTCTGGAGAAATCGCTGCAATGGCAGAAGATGCAGGTTGGGTAGAAATACCCTCGATTATTTGACGACCAATACCGGCACAGTGCTGAGTGACAGAACCTCTGCAGCCTGACTTCCCAGCAGCAATTTGTTCACGCCACGACGGCCATGCGATGCAATGACGATCAGATCGGCATTCTTGGCATTCGCCGCCTCGACGATGCCTTGCGCCGGGGACTGATTTTCGACATGCACGGCCTCGACGCTGACGCCGATCTCCGTTGCCTTGGCTTTTGCCTTCGTTAGGATTTCGGTGGCTGCCTTGGTGATAGCCTCACGATATTCCTGAAACGCCGCCGGGCTCGATGCCCATTCCGCCGCGACAACGATACCGTAGGATGGCAGAAGTTCGGTCACGGAAACGAAGGTAACCCTGGCACCCGTTTCCTTGGCCAACGCCACGCCCTGGTCGACGCCTTTCTCGGCAAGTTCCGATCCATCGGTTGCGATCAGTATGTTCTTATACATTCGTGTTCTCCTGGCTGCCTGATACCCGATGGTGCGCGTCTCCCCGTCGCAACGCATTGACGCGGATCAATCGAGCTTTAACCCAAGCTAATACGCCAACTCCCAATTATGATGGAATTTACTTCCAATTTATTCGATTATAAAGAATAAATTTCTAAACTTGATACGACAAGCGCATGCACCCAACTATGCTTTTGCGCAGTTTCCTCTTAAACTTTGCGCGACAATAGGGAGATCAAGCCATGAACAAGCCCCTGAACGAACCGAAAACCGGCAAAACCGCAGGTCGCGGCCGCATTTATGATTCCATTCTCGACACGATCGGCAACACCCCGCTTGTGCGTATCGACAAGTTCGCCAAGGAAAAGGGCGTGGAAGCCAACCTTCTCGCCAAGCTTGAATTCTTCAATCCTCTGGCAAGTGTGAAGGACCGTATCGGCCTGGCACTGATCGAAGCGCTGGAACGCGATGGCAAGGCCGTACCGGGCAAAACGGTCTTCGTCGAACCGACTTCCGGCAATACAGGCATTGCGCTCGCCTTTGCCGCTGCAGCCAAGGGCTATCGCCTCGTCCTCACCATGCCGGAAACAATGTCGGTGGAACGCCGGAAACTTCTCAAGCTTCTTGGCGCTGAACTGGTTCTGACCGAAGGTGCAAAAGGCATGAAGGGCGCTATTGCCGAAGCAGAAGCCATTGCTGAAGGCAATCCGAACGCGATCATCCCACAACAGTTCGAAAACCCTGCCAACCCGGAAATTCATCGCCTCACGACGGCAGAGGAAATCTGGAACGATACCAATGGAGAAGCGGATATCCTGATCTCCGGCATCGGAACCGGCGGCACAATTACTGGCGTCGGCCAGGTCATCAAGGGACGCAAACCGTCCTTCAAGGTAATCGCGGTGGAGCCGAAGGATTCACCCGTTCTTTCGGGCGGAACACCCGGCCCGCACAAGATTCAGGGCATCGGCGCAGGCTTTGCCCCAAAGACGCTCGATACCGGCATCTATGACGAAGTCGTTCAGGTTTCCAACGACGACGCTTTCGCCAATGCGCGCCTGCTCGCCCGTCTCGAAGGCATTCCGGTCGGCATTTCTTCCGGCGCCGCTCTGGCGGCCGCTGTCGAGATCGGCAAACGTCCGGAAAATGCTGGCAAGAATATCGTCATCATCATTCCATCCTTTGCCGAGCGCTATCTTTCGACGGCGCTGTTCGAGGGCCTTGAATAGCCTATTTCACGCGCGCGTTCTCAAAAGACAAAAGCCAGAGCGGGCAACCGTTCTGGCTTTACTTCAAACGTACCTGCCGTGCGTGAAACGAACGGAAGGCTTTAAGTGCTCATATCAATGGTGCGTACGCGCCGCGCAAGCCGGTCCTGGTCCGCGCATATAATAACGCTCGGGCCTGTAGCTCGGTGCGACGAACTCGCGGATGACATTAACGCTGTCACGCAGCTGAACAAGAATGCTCATCGTCTTAACCTTCGTCAAAAACACGCTATTCGGAATGGATGCCCGTCATGTCCCGTCCAACCGGGACCATGAAACGTTGTTCATTTCCGAACATCTTAATGAAAACTTTAACAATCAAAGATGAATAAGCTCTGAACCCTTATGGTTAAGAGTAAGTTAATGGTAAGGATGTTGAAGCTTTCCACAGATCGCAAATTGCTGCCACAATTGAAAAAGGCCGGATTGAACCGGCCTTCTTCGTGCAAAATTTATAAGTATTACCGCGTCGGAACCGGATGCTCGCCACGATAATCGTAAAAGCCACGGCCTGTCTTGCGACCCAGCCATCCAGCCTCGACATATTTGACCAGAAGCGGACATGGGCGATATTTGGAATCCGCCAGCCCGTCGTGCAGAACCTGCATGATCGACAGACAGGTATCGAGGCCAATGAAATCGGCGAGCTGTAGCGGCCCCATTGGATGGTTGGCACCAAGCTTCATGGCCGTATCGATCGCCTCGACGCTGCCGACGCCTTCATAAAGCGTGTAGATAGCCTCATTGATCATCGGCAAAAGGATACGGTTGACGATAAAGGCCGGGAAATCCTCGGCAACAGTTATCGTCTTGCCAAGCGCGGTTACGAAATCGTTCGATTTGCGGAAGGTTTCCTCATCGGTGGCAATGCCACGCACCAGTTCGACAAGCTTCATCACCGGCACGGGATTCATGAAATGAATGCCGATAAAACGCTCGGGACGATCGGTCGTGGATGCGAGACGCGTGATCGAGATCGATGACGTGTTGGTCGCGAGTATCGCCTGCGGGTTCAAAGCCGAGCAAAGCTGCGCGAAGATCTTGCGCTTGACGGTTTCGTCTTCGGTTGCCGCTTCGATGGCGAGATCGACGCCAGCCAGATCGGCCATGGAATTCGCCGGACGGATAAGCTTCATCGCCGCGGCGCGCTGATCTTCAAGCAGTTTGCCGGAAGAAACCTGACGCGCCATGTTGCCATTGATGGTGGCAATGCCCTTTTCGAGCCGATCCGCTGCCGCATCGTGAAGAAGCACATCGAACCCGGCCAGCGCGCATACATGAGCAATACCGCTGCCCATCTGTCCTGCGCCGACCACCCCTACCGTCTTGATTGCCACAGTCATAACTCCTTCATTCAGCCGCTCCGGAACGGAGCCGAGGCCTAGAGCATTTCCAATGATTCAGGAAACACGGAAATGCTCTATCTTTTGTTTTTACGCATTTTCCAACGCAAAACCGCTTCGCACTTTTGCTGGAAATGCTCCAGTATACCAATTCCGTCCAAGACAGATACAGCCCTCATATTGCGAAAGGCAAAAACAGCGCTTTCATGCCGGAGGGCTTCCTATAAAGAAAAAGCGGCGGGACTTGCCCGCCGCTTTCTGATCGATCAAAGCGCTTTTTGCAATTCAGGAAGAATTGTAAAGAGATCACCGACGAGGCCATAATCTGCCACCTGGAAGATCGGCGCTTCTTCGTCCTTGTTGATGGCGACGATGACGCGTGAGTCCTTCATGCCCGCCAGATGCTGGATCGCACCGGAGATACCGACGGCGATGTAGAGATCCGGTGCAACCACCTTGCCCGTCTGGCCGACCTGCCAGTCGTTCGGCGCATAGCCCGCGTCGACAGCTGCACGGCTGGCGCCGACCGCCGCACCGAGTTTGTCTGCAACCGGCAGGATCACTTCCTGGAACTTTTCAGCCGAACCAAGCGCACGACCACCCGAGATGATGATCTTGGCCGAGGTCAGTTCTGGACGGTCCGAATCCGAGAGCGCGTTGCCCACGAAGCTCGACAGCGCCGGATCGACCGCTGCATTGACGCTTTCAACTGCAGCCGAACCACCGACACCCGTTGCCTGGAAAGAGGCGGTGCGGACCGTGATCACCTTCTTGGCGTCGGTGGATTGTACCGTCTGGATCGCATTGCCCGCATAGATCGGACGCTTGAACGTATCCGCCGACACAACTTCCATGATTTCGGACAACTGCATCACATCGAGAAGGGCTGCAACGCGCGGCAGGATGTTCTTGGCCGAGGTGGTCGCCGGCGCAATGATCGTGTCGTAGTTGGCTGCCAGTTCCACAATGAGAGCTGCCGTCGGCTCGGCCAGACGGTTTTCCAGCGCATCGCTTTCAGCCAGCAGAACCTTGCGTATGCCCTTAAGCTTGGAGGCGGCATCAGCAGCAGCCTTCGCACCCTTGCCTGCAACCAGAACATCCACGTCGCCGCCGATCTGGGCAGCTGCCGTCAGCGCCTTGGCCGTCTGGTCCGAAAGGGTTGCATTGTCGTGTTCGGCAATAAGAAGAATAGCCATTTATTTCGTCCCTTCCGATTTCTTTAGAGTACGCCGTCGGCCTTGAGCTTCTCGACCAGTTCAGAGACTGAACCGACCTTTACGCCAGCCTTGCGTCCACCTGGCTCTTCGGTCTTCAGGACCTTGAGGCGCGGCGCAATGTCGGCGCCGAAATCGGCAGGCGACTTTTCGTCGAGCGGCTTCTTCTTGGCTTTCATGATGTTCGGCAGCGATGCGTAGCGCGGCTGGTTCAGGCGCAGATCGACCGTAACGATGGCCGGGAGCTTCACGTCGATGGTCTGGAGACCGCCGTCAACTTCGCGCGTCACCTTGGCCGAACCGTCGCCCAGTTCCACCTTCGAGGCAAAAGTTGCCTGGCTCCAGTTGAGGAGCGCCGACAGCATCTGGCCGGTCTGATTCGAATCGTCGTCGATGGCCTGCTTGCCGAGGAAGACGAGGTCCGGCTTTTCCGCATCGACCACGCCCTTCAGCACCTTGGCAACACCGAGCGGCTCAACCGTTTCATCGCTCTTCACAAGGATCGCGCGATCGGCGCCCATGGCGAGCGCCGTGCGCAGCGTTTCCTGTGCCTGAGCCGGACCGACCGAAACCGCAACGATTTCCGTCACCTTGCCCGCTTCCTTCAGTCGGATCGCTTCTTCAACTGCGATCTCGTCGAACGGATTCATCGACATCTTGACGTTCGCAAGCTCAACGCCCGAACCGTCTCCCTTTACACGGATCTTAACGTTGTAATCGACAACCCGTTTCACTGCGACAAGGACTTTCATCCGCGATTACCTCTTCAATAACTCTTGCAGCAGGACTATGCCGCCGTGAACTCCCACCCGCATGTCAAAATCCGACATGAAAGCGGCACCGGCGCAACTTGGGTTATGGCGCAAATGCGCTGCCTATCCGCCGGGAACCGGCACGAAACCTAAAGACGGTTGACGTGCACGTCAATCAGGCTTGGGCCGCTATATCGATTAAAATCAATTTATCTTGACAAGAGGTCATTCCGAAACTGCGCAACCCGGCGCCCCCTGTTTTCATGTCGTTTACAAGCCACACGCCATGCTTTAGGTAACGCCTCGTAATCCGGTCGCAGCCTACCCGGTCAAAACAAGGAACCCTGACTTATGAAAACGCTCGTCGTCTGCTCCGGTGGACTCGATTCCGTTTCGCTTGCTTACAGAATAGCAGCCGAACACCAACTCACCGCCCTCCTCTCCTTCGACTATGGCCAGCGCCACAAGAAGGAACTGGATTCGGCCAAAGCCTGTGCCGAAAGGCTGGGCGTTCCTCATCAGATCATCGACATTCGCCCGATCGGTGCCAGCCTGACCGGCTCGGCACTGACCGACGACGTCGATGTTCCCGACGGACACTATGCCGAAGAAACGATGAAGGTCACCGTCGTTCCGAACCGCAATGCAATCATGCTGGCGATCGCATTCGGCGTAGCGGCTGCGCAAAAAGCGGACGCCGTGGCACTTGCCGTGCATGGCGGCGATCACTTCATCTATCCTGACTGTCGCCCCGGCTTTATCGATGCTTTCCAGACCATGCAGAACCATGCGCTGGACGGTTATGCGGACATAAAGCTGCTCGCCCCCTATGTGCACGCGTCGAAAGCCGACATCGTTATCGACGGCGCAAAATATCGCACACCCTTCGCGGCGACATGGTCCTGCTACAAGGGTGGGGAACATCATTGCGGACGCTGTGGCACCTGCGTCGAGCGACGCGAAGCTTTTCATCTCGCCGGTATTGAAGACCCGACGGTCTATGAGGATGCCGATTTCTGGCGCTCGGCAATCGAGAAGAGGAGCGCCTGATGTTTCGCATCACCAAGGAGTTTCACTTCTCCGCGTCACACCAATTGACCGGACTACCCGCCGATCATCAATGCGCGCGGCTGCACGGCCACAACTATATTGTCGAGGTCGAGCTTTCGGCTCCCGATCTCGACCAGCACGGTTTTGTCCGTGATTATCACGAACTGGCGCCGTTCAAGCACTATATCGATGATTGCTTTGACCATCGTCATCTCAACGATGTTCTGGGCCACAACCAGAGCACGGCTGAAACGCTTGCCCTGCATTTCTTCGAATGGTGTCATACGCGGTGGCCTGAAATTTCCGCCGTGCGGGTCAGCGAAACGCCCAAGACATGGGCCGAGTACAGACCATGACATCGGAACAGAAACCGGTGCGAGACATCCGCATCGCAGAGATTTTCGGTCCGACGATACAGGGCGAAGGTGTACTCATCGGTGAGCCGACGGTTTTCGTGCGAACCGGCGGCTGCGATTATCGCTGTACCTGGTGCGACAGCCTCCATGCCGTCGAAAGCCGCTTCCGCCATGATTGGCAAGCGATGAGCGTGGAGGCGATTTGGGATGAAGTGACGGCACTTTCCCGAAGAAAGCCGCTAACGGTGTCACTTTCTGGCGGCAATCCGGCCATTCAGCCGCTGGGACCATTGATTGAACGCGGCAAGGCCGAGGATTATCGCTTTGCACTGGAAACCCAGGGGTCGGTTGCGCAGGACTGGTTTTCCGCACTCGACACGCTGGTGCTTAGCCCCAAGCCCCCCTCAAGCGCCATGAAGACAGATTTCGATGCGCTCACCGCATGTGTTGAAGCGGCCGGACCGAAGCCGCGAACGGTGCTGAAATTCGTCATCTTCGATGATGCCGATTACGCCTTTGCCAAAGAGGTGGCCAGTCGACATCCGCGATTGCCGGTCTATCTCCAGCCCGGCAATCATACGCCGCCGCCGCCTGAAGCACATGATGCCGCAATCGATATCGACGGTATCATGCGGCGGATGGAATGGCTGGTGGAAAAGGTGACTACGGATGGCTGGTACGATGCACGCGTCCTGCCCCAGCTTCACGTGTTGATCTGGGGCAACAGACGCGGTGTCTAAACTAGCGATTTGCGCCAGGCACCCAGAGAATATCCTGCGCACCATTATCGTTGACAGTTCGCGATGCCACGAACAGGAAATCGGAAAGGCGGTTGATATATTGCAGGGCTTCCGCCGAAACGACCTCTCCTTCAACACGGGCAAGCGCAACCATCAGCCGCTCCGCCCGGCGTGAGACAGTGCGGGCGAGGTGCAATGCAGCCGATGCCGCCGAACCGCCGGGAAGAATGAATGAGCGGAGCGGCTGCAGATCAGCATTGAGGAGATCGATATCGGCTTCCACGCGCGAAACCTGCGACGCGACGATGCGCAGCGGTTCGTAGGCGAGCGGCTTGCCATCATCCGGCGTCGACAGATCGGCACCAAGATCGAAAAGATCATTCTGGATACGTGCCAGCATGGCATCAATCTGTGCATGGGCATTCTCTTCACCGCCGGTATGAATGCGAGCCATGCCGATGCAGGCATTGGCTTCATCCACCGTGCCATAGGCTTCGACACGCAGGTCCGACTTCAGCCGACGTGGCCCGCTGGCAAGCCCGGTCGTGCCCTTGTCGCCAGTGCGGGTATAGATCTTGTTGAGCTTGACCATATTTACTGGCCGGTTTTCTGGCGGGCGAAGTAGATCGCCCCGACAATCAGAACAATGGCAATGAACTGCAGGAAAACGCGCAGCTGCATCATCTTGTTCGAGAAATTGCCATCACCGCCGCGCATCATGTTGCGCAGACCGATGATCAGAACGACAGCCACAGCAAACATGGCCACCATTGCCGCGCCCTTGAACAGAACGTCCATTTTATTTCCTTCCCATGCGCGCTGTTCCTGACCTCATGACTGGTCGGACAGCATCCGGTAGAGCCAGCGTGCAGGCATCAGGCGCCGCGCCAATGACCCAAGTTTTGCCGGTCTTGTCACCACATAATGCGGACGGGGACGCGGCGCCTCCAATGCATGAAGCAGTACAGCATAGACGGCTTCCGGTCCAAGCTTGTTCTTGGATTTTGTCCCGCCGCTTGTCAGTTTCGCCATCTGGCGCTGGTAGAGCTCGCGATGCACCGAGGCTTCCATGTCGATATTGGCTCTAGCGTGGCTGGCGGCGTTATAGGTAAAACGCGAAACGATCGGGCCAGGCTCGATCAGCGACACATCGACACCGGAGCCTTCCAGTTCCATGCGCTGGGCGAGCATCAGTCCTTCAAGTGCGAATTTGGACGCCACATAAGCACCGCGCCATTTCATCGGCACGAGACCGAGGATCGATGAACAATGCACGATACGCCCATGCCCTTGCTGGCGCATGACCGGAACCATGCGCCGGGTAAGATCATGCCAGCCGAAGAAATTGGCTTCGAACTGCTGGCGCAAAGCTTCGACCGGCAAGTCTTCTATCGCTCCAGGCTGAGCATAGGCGCCGTTATTGAACAGGGCGTCGAGCGTCCCGCCGGTCTGGCGCAACACCTCATCGGCAAGGGCCGCTATCGACTGCGGCTCCGTATAGTCGAGATAATGGGCTTCCATTCCCTTTGTCTGGAGCGCCGCAATATCCGCATCCTTGCGGGCGGTCGCAAAGACGCGCCAGCCACCTTTGTGAAGCGCCTCGGCACAATACGCTCCAATACCGGAGGAACAGCCGGTTATGATGATACTGCGCTGTCGGTTCTGACCGGGTTCTGCCGGAGCCATATGTTCGTTTCCCGCTGCCATTTCGCCAAGCTTGCTTGATTCGGGCTCGGTTTAAAACGGCCCATGCTCTTGCAATCCGCAGACCGATACTAGATTTAAGGCCTTGAAACACAGGCTGAACGCGTACCGAACATCGAAAGTGCTTTAGGGGACAAATCTGCGGATGCGAAAAATCAGACGTTTTCTCCGTCAGATCACCTACGACGTCATCGGTCATTTCAGTTCGGACGATGGCTGGGCTTTCGCCAGTCACATTGCGCTTTCCGGCCTGATGGCACTGTTCCCGTTCCTCATCTTCGCCACGACGCTTGCGAGTTTTCTCGGCACCAAGGAATTCGCCGAAACGGCGGTCCACGTTATTTTCGATATGTGGCCATCGAACATTGCAGGCCCCATCGCCAATGAAGTGACCAATGTTCTGACCGTACAGCGCAGCGGACTTTTGACGTTGAGCGTGATCGCCGCCGCCTATTTTGCTTCCAACGGCGTAGAGGCGCTGCGCATCGCGCTCAACCGCGCCTATCGCGTCACCGATCAGCGCTCAATCATCTTTTGCCGCCTTCAGAGCCTCGGCTTCGTTCTGGTCGGCACACTCAGCCTGATGGCAATCAGCTTCCTACTGGTTCTTGCGCCACTGGCCGTGCGCATTGCCGAACAATGGTTTCCCGACATTGCACCGTTCACCGGCACCATCGCCTTTTGGCGCTATAGCGTCGCGGTGGCGGTTCTGGTGCTGGCACTGTTCACGGTGCATATCTGGCTTCCGGCCGGGCGGCGCAGCCTCGGTGATATCCTGCCCGGTATCCTCATCACGCTTCTCGCGTGGCTTGCCGCCGCGATGGCCTTTGCCAAATATCTGGAAACCTTCGCCACCTATGTAACGACCTATGCGGGTCTCGCTTCGATCATGGTTGCTATCGTCTTCCTCTACATGCTGTCGGCTATTTTCATCATCGGCGCAGAGATCAACGCCGCAATCATGAATTTCCGCAAACGCGAGCAGCAGCCGGATTTGCTCGTCGAATAATCAGCGTTTGATCGTGGTCAAGGCAACACCAAGTGTGGTTACGACCATGCCGGCAATCTGGATCGGACCGAGCGTTTCACCGAAAATCAGATAGGCCATAATCGCCGCCGCCCCCGGCACGAGATAAAACAGCGACGCGACTTTCGACATCGCTCCTTCGCGGATCATCACCAGAAGCGCCAGAATGGCTCCAATGGAAATCGCCAGCGTCAGCCAGACCAGCGCGAAAATGAGCTGTGGCGACCAGATGATCACCCGGGTTTCAAAGCTGAATGCACAAAGCGCAGTCAGCACCGCCGCCGCAATATACTGAACTGCCGTGCCCGTTTTCAGATCGCTCGTCGTGCCGAAACGCTTCTGCCAGACCGTGCCTGTACTGATGGCCAGAACTGCAAAGAACGCCACTGCAAGGCTTTTCGGATCAACGCCGCTGCCTGCCGAAAACTTCGGCCACACAACCATCGCCACACCGAGAAAACCGATCAGCAATCCCGCCCACTGGCGTTTGCTAGCCCGCTCACCGAGAAGCATGGCGGCAATCAGCGTGGTGAGCATAGGTTGCAGGCCGGCGACGAGGCCCGACATGCCAGCGGGCAGGCCGTGATGAACGGCCCAGAACAAAGCGGAGAGATAAGCGCCATGGATCAGACACCCGGCGATTGCCGCATGAACCAGCGTCGCCCCCTTCGGCCACATCGCCCTGCTTGCCAGCGCCCAGAGCGTCATGATGACCGCCGCGATGGAAAAACGCACCGCCATGAAGGTGAATGGTTCCGCATAAGGCATGGAAAGCCCTGCCCCGATAAAGCCGGTGGCCCAAAGCAGGACAAACATGATGGGGAAGAAACGGGCAGCCATGGCGAAACTCTCACTTTCGCGGCTCGCCTTATACCGGTTCGCAACGAACGCCTATCTTATAAAACTGATTGCAGCGTTCAATTTGCCAAACAGGCGTCCGCATTTTATGAAGCAGCATGAACAACGAACCCGAAACAATCCGCATTCTCGTCGATGCCGACGCCTGTCCGGTGAAAGCCGAAATCTACCGTGTCGCGGAGCGGCATGGCCTGCCTGTCGTGCTGGTCGCCAACAGTTTCATGGCGATCCCGCGCGATGCCGAACGGGTGGAGCGCGTTGTCGTATCGGACAAGCTCGATGCTGCTGACGACTGGATTGCCGACAATTCGCGGCCGGGTGCAATCGTGATTACCGCCGACATTCCGCTGGCCAGCCGCTCGCTTGAAAAGAATGCAACCGTCATTGCGCCCAATGGACGTGTGCACACCCAAAGCACCATCGGCAACACGCTTGCGACACGCAATCTGATGGATTCGTTGCGTTCCGCAGGCGAAGTCACCCGTGGTCCTGCACCCTTTTCACCCAAGGACCGCTCAGCATTTCTCTCCGCGCTCGATCTTGCCATCGTGCGTCTGAAACGCGCCGGTTTTACCTCAGCTTGAACGGATGGTCGCGGTTGCCACACCGGCGCCAATCAGCAAGGTTCCACCTGCGCGATTGAAAATCCGCAAGGCCCGCTCGCTGGCAAAGAAGCGCCGCGCCCGCGCCGCCGTCAGCGCATAGGCGAAGGCGTTGAGGAAGGCGAGCACCAGAAACGTGCTTTCGAAGACCAGCATCTGGGTCAGAAAATCCCGATGCGGACTCAGGAACTGCGGCAGGAAAGCCACGAAGAAGGTGATGCTTTTCGGATTGAGCGCCGTCACCAGCCAGGCGTGAACCAGCATCTTTGCCGGATGCACCTTGTCGTGCCGCGCCTTGGCATTCATCGTGCCTCCAGCCCGGAACAGCTTGATGCCGAGCCAGACGAGATAGGCAGCGCCAACCCATTTGACCGCCGTGAACACCGTTGCGGAAGCGGCAAGCAAAGCGCCCACCCCCAGCATGGAGAGCGTCATGGCTGTGAAATCGCCAAGTGCCACGCCCACCGCCATCGGGAAAGCCGTCTTCCAGCCCTGCCCCAGCGCATAGGAAACGACGAGCAGGACCGTTGGCCCCGGAATGATCAGAAGCACGATGGATGCGGCGGTGAATGCAAGCCAGACGTCGAGGCTCATGGGATATCTCCTTTGAAAAAGGAGGAAGCCACCGATTCTAATATTTGTCGAGAACTAAAGTTTCTGTGCCGCTTCGATGAGTTTCATGGCTTCCGGGCTATCCCATGGTGCAGGACCGTTCATGGACGCAATCTGGCAGCCATCCTTGTCGACGAGCAATGTCACCGGAAGGCCGAAAGCCAGATTCTTGCGCTTCAATTCATTGAAGCTCGCCATGGAAGCGTCCCGGTGCAATGTCAGATCCTTGATGCCGATTTCGCTCAGAAAGCCTTTGGGCTTGTCGTCAGAACCCGTGTCGATATTGATCGCCACGACATCGAAATCGCTGCCACCCTTTTCGGCCTGCAACTTGTCGAGGGCGGGCATTTCCTCGCGGCATGGGGCGCACCATGTCGCCCAGAGATTAACGAGAAGCGTCTTGCCCTTGTAATCGCCAAGCGTCATCTGCTTGCCGTCCGGCCCGGTAAAGGCCAGATGGGCGACGGAAATCGGCTTTTCCGCCGGGCGCATGGCGGCCACGCCGCCGGTTGCCGCCGCGTCGAGCGCCTTCAACGAATCCGCTTTTAACGCGCATTGGGCGGACGCTTCGTCATTTTCGGACGAAACATTAGCGGCTACCACATTGCCAGAGGGGCGCTCCATCACGTATACCGCCCCGATACCGGCAATGACACCGGCAAGGGCTGCAAGAAGGACGATCTTGCGATTTCCCGATTTCGCCTTTTCGTTGTCTTCTGCCATGTCGCGTCACTTCTTTCTATTATCCGGCCAAATCGTCACTCGGGGCATATGAGCATGAGCGAACAAAAATCAAGCAATCAGATGTGGGGCGGCCGTTTTGCCTCAGGACCCGATGCGATCATGGAAGAGATCAATGCATCGATCGGCTTCGACCGCAAGCTCTACGCGCAAGACATTCAAGGCTCGCTCGCGCATGCAGCCATGCTCGCAAAGACGGGCATCATTACGGCAGACGATCACAAGCAGATCGAGCAGGGCCTGAAAGCCATCCTCAAGGAGATCGAGGACGGCAAGTTCACCTTCTCGCGCAAGCTCGAAGACATTCACATGAATATCGAGGCGCGGCTCGCCGATCTGATCGGACCCTCCGCCGGACGCCTGCACACCGCCCGCTCGCGCAACGATCAGGTGGCTGTCGATTTCCGTCTCTGGGTCAAGCAGGAGATGGAAAAGACCGCCATCGCCCTGAAAAACCTGATCGAAGCTTTTCTGGAGCGCGCCGAAGAACATGCGGCGACCGTCATGCCGGGCTTCACCCATCTGCAGACCGCGCAGCCTGTCACTTTCGGCCATCATTGCATGGCCTATGTGGAAATGTTCGGCCGCGATCTGTCCCGCGTGCGCGATGCAATCGAGCGCATGGATGAGTCGCCGCTGGGTGCCGCAGCTCTTGCCGGCACCGGTTTCCCGATCGACCGTCACATGACGGCAAAAACGCTCGGCTTCCGCGAACCGACCCGCAATTCGCTCGATAGCGTTTCCGACCGTGACTATGCGCTGGAATTCCTGTCGCTCGCATCAATCTGCGCCGGTCATCTATCGCGCCTTGCCGAAGAAATCGTCATCTGGTCGACGCCGCAGTTCAACTTTGTGCGCCTGTCCGACGCCTTCTCCACCGGCTCGTCGATCATGCCGCAGAAGAAAAACCCGGATGCCGCAGAACTGGTGCGTGCCAAGACCGGCCGTATCAACGGTTCGCTGGTCGCCCTTCTGACCATCATGAAGGGCTTGCCACTCGCCTATTCCAAGGACATGCAGGAAGACAAGGAACAGATCTTCGACGCTGCTGAGAATCTGGAACTCGCCATTGCCGCCATGGCTGGCATGGTGCGCGACCTGACGATCAATGTCGCATCCATGAAGAAGGCTGCCGGTTCCGGCTATTCCACGGCGACGGACCTTGCCGACTGGCTGGTGCGGGAACTGGGCCTCCCCTTCCGCGAAGCGCATCACGTCACAGGCCGTGCGGTTGCTCTGGCAGAAAGCCGCAAGGTTGACCTCGCCAAGCTCTCGCTCGAAGAGCTGCAATCGATCCACCCAGGTATCACCGATGCGATCTTCGGCTATCTCACGGTCGAGAAATCGGTCAAGAGCCGCCAGTCCTTCGGCGGCACGGCCCCGCAGGAAGTGCGCCGCCAGATCCGCTACTGGAAGAAGCGCATCGTGAAGGCGTGATCGCCGTTCAAGATAAAGTCATGCGAAATCATCCGGCCAACGGATGATTTCACTCTTGAGAATTTTGCGTTACAGCTAGCCCAACCAAGATTTTGATTCAGGAACCAAAGCTGATGACAGGCCGCTCCGCCATTTCTTCTGTGCTTCTGATCGCCGCGCTCGCGGCCACGCTCGCCGCTTGCGGTCGCAAGGGCCCGCTGGAGCCGCCGCCATCCGCCGTCGTGACGGACGAACAGGGGCATACCAAGCCGAAACCGAAGGAAGATAAGCCAATCATCCTCGACAAGCTGTTGTAAGTTTCCGCTACAGGGCCTTCCCGTGAACCATTTCGAATATCGCAACGGCGTTCTTCACGCCGAAAATGTCAGCCTGCCTGAAATCGCTCAGGCCGTTGGCACACCTTTCTACGTTTATTCCCGCGCAACCATCGAGCGCCATTTTCGCGTGTTCGGCGAAGCCTTCGCCGGCATGGAAACGCTCGTCACCTATGCGCTGAAGGCCAACTCCAACCTCGCAGTGCTGAAAACGCTGGCGAAGCTTGGCGCCGGGGCGGACACCGTTTCGGAAGGCGAGATTCGCCGGGCGCTTGCGGCGGGCATCCCCGCCAACAAGATCGTCTTTTCTGGCGTTGGCAAGACACCGCACGAAATGGATTTTGCGCTGGAAGCCGGTATCTGTTGCTTCAACGTCGAATCCGAGCCGGAACTGGAAATTCTTTCCGCCCGTGCCGTCAAGGCAGGCAAGGTCGCATCCGTATCGCTGCGCATCAATCCCGATGTGGATGCGAAGACACATGCCAAGATTTCGACCGGCAAATCCGAAAACAAGTTCGGCATTCCGCGTGTCAAGGCGCGCGAGGCCTATGCCCGCGCGGCAAGCCTGCCCGGTCTCGACGTGGTCGGCATCGATATGCATATCGGTAGCCAGATCATCGACCTTGAGCCGTTCGACAATGCCTTTGCCCTGATGGCGCAACTGGTCAAGGAACTGCAGGGAGACGGCCATAACATCCGCCACGTCGATGTTGGCGGCGGGCTCGGCATTCCTTACCGCACCGACAATACGCCTCCGCCGTTGCCTGTCGCCTACGCGGAAATCGTTGCAAAACACATAAAGCCGCTGGGCTTGAAGACCGTATTCGAACCGGGCCGCCTGATCGTTGGCAATGCCGGACTTCTGGTAACGGAAGTGATTTTCGTCAAGGAAGGCGACGCCAAGAACTTCGTCATCGTGGATGCGGCGATGAACGACTTGATTCGTCCGACACTTTACGATGCGTTCCACGACATCAAGCCGGTAGCCATGCCGAAAGATGATGCGCCACGCATCCGCGCCGATTTCGTCGGTCCGGTCTGTGAAACCGGCGATTATCTCGGCCTCGACCGGGAAGTAGCAAAACCTGCTCCGGGCGATCTTATCGCCGTCTGCACGACGGGCGCATATGGTGCGGTGCTGTCCAGCACTTACAACAGCCGCCTGCTCATTCCCGAAGTGCTGGTCGACGGCGACCGTTATCATGTCGTGCGTCCACGCCGTACCTATGAAGAACTGCTCGCGCTCGATTCCGTACCGGAGTGGTTATAAATCTCGCGGCTATAATTATCATGGCAAAGCCTCGTCTTTGCCATGATGCGTGTTATCCTGTCGGCCGAACCGAAATCGGCTGACGCGAAAGACGAGTCCCTATGACTGCCCCAAAGGCGGCCCCACAGACAGATAGAAGCAACGACAGGAAACCCCTGCCGCGTCACGCGTGGGATGCTTTTCTACGGCTGTTTTCAGGTGAAGGCGCTGGCCTGCGACGTTTGCGTGCGCGTGCCTTTCTTTCGATCAGTTTCGAGCGGTTCTGGCCGCTCATCCTGCCGCTGATTCTTCTTATCGGTCTGTTCGCCAGTCTGAGCTGGTTCAGCCTGTTTGGCATGATGCCACGGTGGCTGCATATCGTTGTGCTGGCGCTCTTCGCCCTTGCAGGTCTTATTGCGCTTTACCTGCCGTTCCGGTTTCGGCCACCGGTGGAAAGTGACATCACCAACCGTATTGAGGCAATCAACGGTCTGGTTCACGAGCCGCTCGCAGTGCAGACAGGCCATATGGCAACCGGCGAACAAGATCCCTTCGCCGTCGCCTTGTGGCGGGAACACCAGCGCCGCATGGCTGACCAGCTCAGGAACCTGCAATCCGGTCTGCCTCATACGCGCGTTCCCGAGCATGACCCCCTTGGCATTCGTGCGGTGGTTGCCCTGCTTTTCGTTACCGCCTTTGCCTATAGCCTCAGCCCCAACAGCGGTCGTATTGCCGATGCCTTTCATATCCGTCCGGGCGATGGCACCGCTGTTGCCCGCATTGATGCGTGGGTAACGCCGCCGCGCTATACCGGTCGCGCACCGGTCTTCCTGACCACTGCGGATGACAGTGAACAGGCCGCAATCAACGTACCGCAGGGCAGCATTCTCTCGGTCCGCGTGATCGGTGGCGGTTCTGAACGCCTGACTGCGACCGATGCGGAAGGCGAGCGTCGTGACGTGCAGCCGGTAGGGGCGAAGGAAGAGCAGAAGGAGCCTGCAGAGCAGGCCGTTGTCGATGGCAGCCGCAATTTCCGCTACGATTTGCAACAGGACGAGACATTGGCACTTTCCGGCACCGATGCTCGCTGGAAATTTGCCGTCACGCCAGACAATCTGCCAACGATCCGCTTCACAAAGGAACCGGGGCATGCGCTGAACGGCACATTGCAGCTTTCCTATCAAATCGATGACGACTATGCGCCGGTGAAGGCCGAAGGTCAGATCGTTTCGCTCAACAATGATGAGGACGAGGAAGCCGCACCGCTTTACGATGCACCGGAACTGCCGCTTGCATTGCCGCGTCGCGGCGTGAAAGACGCCACGACATCGAAGGACCTGACCGAACATCCATGGGCAGGCGAAAAAGTTGCGCTTACGCTGATCGTTACCGATGCCGCCGGACAAACGGGACGCAGCGAAACCAAGATCATCACCTTGCCCGAGCGCCCTTTCAGCAATCCGCTGGCCCGCGCTGTTGCGGAACAACGCCGTATTCTCGCGCTCGATGCCACGCAGCGCGATCATGTTCTCGACATGCTGTCGGCAATCATGCTGCGTCCCGAAGAGACGATCAAAAGCGCGGCCCACTATCTGGGTCTGGTCACGATCCGGACGCGCCTTCGTGTTGCCAACAGCGATGACGCCCTGCGCGATACAGTCGACTATATGTGGCAGGTTGCGCTTGGCATCGAGGACGGAAACCTGTCCGCAGCCGAAAAGCGCCTGCGGCAGGCACAGGAAGCCCTGAAAAACGCTCTTGAGAACGGCGCCTCACAAGAGGAAATCGAAAAGCTGTCGGCTGAACTGCGCAAGGCGATGCAGGATTTCCTGCGAGAGTTCGCCCAGCGCCAAAAACAAAATCAGAATGCACGCCGCGCCGCGCCAGACCCCAATGCGCGGATGCTGACGGAAAAAGACCTCCAGCGCATGATGGACCAGATCGAGAATCTGGCGCGTCAGGGCTCGCGCGATCAGGCGCAAGAGTTGCTGTCGCAATTGCAGAACCTGATGAACAATCTGCAGATGGGACAGGCGCAGCCGGGACAGCAAGGCCAGGGACAAGGCCAACAGGGCCAGATGCAGCAGCAGATGAACAAGCTTGGCGAACTGATGCAACGCCAGCAGCAGACGATGAACGAGACCTTCGATCTCGATCAGAAAATGCAACGCCAGTTTGGTGGCAACGAAGGTGAAGGCGAATTCGGCGATAACATGTTCCCCGGCGATGACGGCTCCATGGGCGGCGGGCAGCCGGGCGGAGAAGCCGAAAACGGCCAGAGCGGGAACGGTCAGGACGGTAAAGGTGACATTCCGCCCGATATGGCGGAAGCCATGCGCAAGCTGCAGCAAAAGCAGAAGGATCTCCAGTCCGATCTGCAAAAGCTGATGGACGATCTGAAAGGCATGGGCATCGAACCCGGCAAGGATTTTTCGGACGCCGGAAAATCAATGGGCGACGCCACGGATGCGCTCGGTCGCAGCGAGGGCGCGGAAGCGAGCGACCAGCAGGGCAGTGCACTTGATGCGTTGCGGCGCGGTGGACGCGATATGATGCAGAAAATGCAGCAGGCCATGGGCCAGCAAGGCCAGGGCCAGAACGGCGCCAATGGCAGTCGCGGAAAGGACCCGCTTGGGCGCCAGCAGGGCACCGGGGACAGTGGCCTCAACGATGACGTCAAGATTCCGGGTGAAATCGATATTCAGCGTGCACGTGAAATTCTCGATGAAATCCGCCGCAAGCTCGGCAATGCACTGACGCCGCAGATGGAAAAGGAATATCTGCAGCGCCTGTTGAAGTTCGATTGAGCCGATAGGCCGCTGCCGAGCAGCCTTATTCCATCACACGTCCGACATAGGGCAGCTGGCGGAAGGCGTGCCCAACATCCATGCCATAACCGACGACAAAATAGTCCGGGCATTCGAAAGCCACGAAATCGGCATCGAGATCGACTTTGCGACGCACGCTCTTGTCGAGAAGAACAGCAATGCTGACGCTCCGCGCCCCACGTTCCAGCATGAGTTCGCGAACAAACTTCAGCGTCTTGCCGGATTCCAGAATATCGTCGATCAGCAGCACATCACGGTCGTGCACGTCACTATCGATATCGCGCAACAGGCGAACTTCCGTACTGGTCGTGCCCTTGCCGTAGCTCGAAACGGTGATGAATTCGACATCGGGCTCTACGCCTGCATCATGCATCGCACGAATGAGATCGGCCGCAAAAATGAAGGAACCTTTCAGGATCGAAATCGTCAGCAGATTGTGGAACTTGCGTTCAGAAATGGCCTTGGCGAGATCGAGATTGCGACCGGCAATCTCGTCCGGGCTAAAGAGAACTTCAATTGTCTTGCCACCGACTTCCGGCATCTGCTGCTTCTCCTGATCGTTCGCTTTCGCGCAGACTTGGGCGCGCATCAAAGGCGCCAGAAAGGCACGCTCTATAGCATGGTTTGAGGAAATTGCACCCCACCAGATGAAGATGCTCGGGCTTCTCCATTTCCCAGCGTCAAGATTTCATATAGCGTGACCATCATGCATCCGGACATCATTGAACTGCGATCATTTTACGACACCACGCTGGGCCACCTGGCGGAGCGCGCCGTCCGTATGGCACTTGCCGGGCTGTGGGGGCACGTGCCGGGAGAGCGGCTTGTCGGCATGGGCTACAGCCTGCCCTATCTCGACCGCTTCAGTGCCGATACCGAGCGCACATTCGCTTTCATGCCGGCAGGTCAAGGAGCCGTTGCCTGGCCTTCGGTTGAGAAAACGGCGACAGCGCTTGTTTTCGACGAGGAACTGCCGCTACCCGATTCCTCGATTGACCGCGTGCTTATGGTGCATGCGCTGGAATATGCGGAAAACCCGACGGAAACGCTGAAGGAGATGTGGCGCGTCCTGGCCCCCAATGGGCGGCTCGTTATCGTGGTGCCCAACCGCCGTGGCGTTTGGGCCCGCTTCGAACATACGCCTTTCGGCAGCGGACGTCCCTATAGCCGGACACAGCTGACAACCCTTTTGCGTGAGGCGAATTTCACGGTCAACACGGTGAGCGATGCCCTGCATTTTCCACCAGCAACGCGCCGATGGATGATGCGGCCTTGTCTCGCTCTGGAAGGCATGGGACGGCGGCTGTGGCCGGTCTTTTCGGGCGTTCTGGTGGTCGAGGCACAGAAACGGCTCTATCAGGGATTGCCTGTCGCTCAACGCTCGTCGCGCCGCGTCTTCGTTCCTGTTCTCGCACCGCAAGGAACACCCGTCGGCGGATTGCGAAAGACACCGGTACGAACCAGCCGGACAGAGAGAAAAAGCTAGGGCATTTGCGCATCACGACCCGCAAAAACGTACAGTTGCTGCGGTCGGCACGTACCACCGAACAAGGTTTTTCTCGACTTGGACGCAATGGCGGGATATGCCGCCATCGTACAATTAACGTTGACCTTTTGGCGGAGCCAAAATCATGACCGATACGCAGAACCTTACCCGTCCCCAGCCCAAGGCAGGCCTGCTCGATATCGCAGCCTACGTGCCTGGCAAGGAACATGTGGAAGGCGTTGCCAAGGTCTATAAACTCTCCTCCAACGAAACGCCGGTAGGCCCAAGCCCGCATGCGGTCGAGGCCTATCGACACGCGGGCGAAAAACTGGAGCTTTATCCTGATGGGCAGGCGCTGGTGCTGCGCGAGGCAATTGCCGAAACGCAGGGGCTCAACATGGCCAATATCCTGTGCGGCAACGGTTCCGACGAGCTGCTCGGCCTGATCTGCCAGACTTATCTTGCTCCGGGCGATGAAGCTATCATCACCGAGCATGGTTTTGCCGTCTACAAGATCCAGACGCTGGGCGCCGGTGCGACACCGGTCACGGTCAGGGAGAAGAACGAGCGGATCGATGTGGACGCCATTCTGGCCGGCCTGTCGCCCCGCACAAAGATTGTCTTCATCGCCAATCCGGCCAATCCAACGGGAACCTATCTGCCTTTCGAAGAGGTCCGTCGCCTTCATGTCGGACTGCCGAAACATGTGCTTCTGGTTCTCGATGCGGCCTATGCCGAATATGTCCGTCGCAACGACTATGAAGCAGGTCTCGAACTCGTTTCATCCAACGAAAACGTCGTCATGACGCGCACCTTCTCGAAGATCCATGGGCTCCCGGGCCTGCGGATCGGCTGGATGTATGCGCCACTGCATGTGATCGATGCGACCAATCGCATCCGCGGGCCGTTCAACATGAATTCAGCCGCCATTGCTGCTGGTGCTGCGGCCATCCGCGACCGTGCCCATATCGAAAAATCGATCACCTACAATGACAAGTGGCTGGGCTGGCTGACCGAAGAGTTTACCAAGCTCGGCCTTCGGGTAACGCCATCAGTCACGAATTTCCTGCTGATCCATTTTCCGGACGATGCCGCGCATTCGGCGGACAGGGCTGACGAATGGCTTTCCAGACGCGGCTACATTCTGCGTCGTGTCGGCGGTTACGGTTTTCCCAATGCGTTGCGCATGACGGTCGGACCGGAAGAAGCCAATCACGGCGTCGTCGCCGCCCTGACTGAATTTTTGAAGTAGAACAATGTCCACGGTCCATTTCAACAAGATCGCCCTGATCGGTATCGGCCTTATCGGTTCATCGCTGGCTCGCGTCATTCGACGCGAAAAACTGGCAGATCACATCGCCATTGCCACACGCAGCAGTGAAACACTGAAGCGTGCCGATGAATTGGGGCTCGGTGACAGCTATACGACCGATAGCGCCGAAGCTGTCAAGGATGCCGATCTGGTCATCGTGTCGGTTCCCGTCGGCTCGTCAGGAACGGTAGCACGCCAGATTGCGGCAAACCTCAAGCCCGGTGTCATCATTACCGATGTAGGCTCC
The DNA here is from genome assembly GCF_002975205.1 of Ochrobactrum vermis. Classification (NCBI taxonomy): domain Bacteria; kingdom Pseudomonadati; phylum Pseudomonadota; class Alphaproteobacteria; order Hyphomicrobiales; family Brucellaceae; genus Ochrobactrum; species Ochrobactrum vermis. Next base: position 2,523,388 of record NZ_PCOC01000001.1, read on the forward strand.
ACCAAGGCTTCCGTGATTGCGCAGATGCAGCCGGAGCTGCCGGGCAACGTGCATTTCATTCCCGGCCATCCTTTGGCGGGTACTGAATATTCCGGTCCCGATGCCGGTTTTGCGGAGCTCTTCACCAATCGCTGGTGCATCCTGACCCCCTTGCCCGATACGGATGAAGCAGCACTGGAAAAGCTGAGCGACTTCTGGATCGCCTGCGGTTCGCGGCTCGACCGCATGGACCCGCAGCACCACGACCTGGTGCTGGCCATCGTCTCGCATCTGCCGCACATCATCGCCTACAATATCGTCGGCACGGCAAGTGATCTGGAACAGGTAACCAAATCGGAAGTCATCAAATATTCCGCTTCCGGTTTCCGCGACTTCACGCGCCTTGCCGCATCCGATCCGACGATGTGGCGCGATGTCTGCCTGCACAACAAGGATGCCATCCTTGAAATGCTCGGACGCTTTTCGGAAGACCTCGCCTCGCTGCAGCGCTCGATACGCTGGGGTGACGGTGAAGCACTGTTCGATCTTTTCACGCGCACACGCGCTGTCCGGCGCGGCATCATCGATGCAGGTCAGGAAGTGGATGCGCCAGACTTCGGACGTCAGGCTGCAACACGCACCAGTGAACAGAAGTAGGGGCAACGGAAGGGCAGCAAACATACTGCCCTAATCCCTTACTGCCTTATTCCCCTACTCCCCTACAGAGCGGGCAGCCGCCCAAGCGGAATAAATCCGGCACTGACTTTGCCCTTGCGAACGGCAATCTCCATCACGGGATTGCCGTTTTCGTCTTTCGGCATGGCCGAGAGAGCAAACAGAACAGTCGCGATATTGCCGCCCTGCTCGGGGAATACCGTTTGACCTGCCTGTGCCAGCGATTGCGGATTGACCAACGTAAGCTTTACATCGGCATTGATCAGCCCGTCCGCATCGACCGAAAACGGCCCCGCAACAGAAACCATGGCGCCATTCGGCATGGACAGGAATGCTTGATTGATGGTGCCGGAATGCCCGCGCAGCCGTTCGTGAAAAGGAGCGTCGCCCCTTGCGAGCAGTGTTGCGGCGTCCAACACATCGATATCCGCCACACCGTCGATTTCAGGACTGGTGGCACTGCCAATGGCAGCCTTGGCAAGCTTCAATCCAGCAAAGCGGCCATTAATCTTCAAGGTGCCGTCCGCTTGGCTCATGCGGAAATCCATCTGCTCAAGCGTGCTGAGCGGCTCCGTCGTCGTGGTTTCGGTGCGAAGGCCAACCGCGACCTCACGTGCCGCCAGTTCGATTTCGGTCGGGAACGGACGGGCCAGCCGAGTGTTGGAGGTAAACTTGCTCCAGTTGACTTCGAGCGGCTCCAGCCCCGGAAACTCGATGAAGGCGGGTCCAGTCAAGTCATTCGACAGGGAACGTGGCGCATAGACCGGAGATCCCGAAGTGAAACGCCCGGCGCGGAAAGACATACCCTCGGAGGGACGCTGCCAGGAAATGCTGTCACAGACGACATTGACGCGCAACGGATAACCGCCCATGCGCAGGTCCTCGCATTTCACGCCGACACCTTGGGCAGCAAGCTTGGCCATGTCGGCCTTGGCTCGCGCCTCCAGCCTGTTTGCGATGTAGAACCAGCCCGCCGTATAACCAGCGATCAAGACAACCAGAATGAGGATAAGCGCTATGGGACGCTTTCTGGCTTTCGGTGCGTTCATTCCTGTGTGCGCCATTTCAAAAGCCTTACATTAATCAGACGGTTGTTTCGAAGAGCCTCGCTCCCGGTTCAGAACGATTATTCCAACCCCGTTGTGTTTGCTCCTCCCGACTGTTGGCCATATTATGGCAGGAATGTGCCTTGTGAAGCGATGAAGAAGAAAAATCGAGGGATATCCGTTGATTACCAGTGGAAATCGGCGTTCACTAAATCATTATGGACACCCTCATGACCACACGCCTCGATGACAGACGAATGAATGATTTCTGGGTTTTCGGCTATGGGTCGCTGATGTGGCGGCCGGGCTTTGCGCATGTCGAAACCGTCCGTGCCCGTCTTTATGGCTACAGACGCAGCCTGTGCATCTATTCGCATGTTCATCGCGGAACACCGGACCATCCGGGCCTTGTTCTGGGACTGGACGCCGGCGGCTCATGCCTCGGCATTGCTTTTCGCGTACCCGGCGATATGACTGGCGAAGTGATAACCTATCTGCGCGAACGGGAAATGTCGAACCAGGTTTACCACGAAAAGCATCTTCGCCTACGTCTTGCCGACGGACGCGATGTCGATGCGGTTACCTATGTCGCGGACCGGCGCCACATACAATATGCCGGATCGCTTTCAGCCGAGAATGCAGCGGCAATCGTCGCATCCGCGCGCGGCGATTCCGGTGCCAATGTGGATTACGTTGCCAATACGCTCCAGCATCTGCGCAATATGCGTGTGCGCGATCACTGGCTGGAGCATGTCAACGATCTCATTCATCGTAATACTCAACGGCAATCGAACGATTCGACCGGCTGAAAATACGCTCAGTGCTTCCCAAAAAATCCACGCCTGCGCGCTCAGCCCTTGTTCTTGCCCCATGCAACCGCTACATCTCGGCCAATTGCCAAGGAGGCCTCCATGATCGCATTGTTCCGCACCATTGATTTGGCGCTCGATATCTACACCTATATCATTATTGCGAGTGCTATCTTCTCATGGCTCTATGCGTTCAATGTCGTTAATTCCGGCAACCGCTTCGTGGCCTCAATCGGTGAGTTTCTCTACAAGGTGACAGAACCCGTCTTGCGTCCGATCCGCAATATTCTGCCCAATCTTGGCGGCATTGATATTTCACCGATCATCCTGCTGTTGATCATCTTCTTCGTCCGTCAGTTCATGTGGACAACGCTGCTGCCGCTTTTCCTGTAAGCGTACACGACTGTTCACAAGCCCATAAACAAAAGCGCCCGGACATCGCCGGGCGCTTTTGTTTTAGGCTGATCGGAGAGCTATCGCTTACTTGCCCTTGGCGCGTTCGATAGCTTCGACGATGAACTTGCGTGCGTAATCTTCGTCACCCCAGTCACCGATCTTGACCCACTTGCCGGGTTCCAGATCCTTGTAGTGTTCGAAGAAGTGCGCGATCTGCTTCAGAGTGATCTCCGGCATATCGGTATAGTCGTGGATCTTCTCGTAGCGGCGCGTCAGGTGCGGTGACGGAACTGCGATGATCTTCTCGTCCTTGCCGGAATTGTCTTCCATGACCAGAACGCCAATCGGGCGAACATTGATCACGCAGCCGGGAACCAGCGGACGGGTGTTGCAGACGAGAACGTCAATCGGATCGCCATCTTCCGAAAGCGTATGCGGCACGAAGCCGTAATTGCCCGGATAGGTCATTGGCGTGTAGAGGAAGCGGTCGACGATGAGGGCGCCGGCCTTCTTGTCCATCTCGTACTTGATCGGCTGGCCGCCGACAGGCACTTCAATGATGACGTTGACGTCTTCAGGAGGATTGGAGCCGATGGAGATGGCATCAATATTCATGATGTGTCCTTTCGTGTCGGGCTCTGATAACGGGTTTCAAGGTTGCGTGCAAGAAAAACGAAAGTTCTAGAAAACGCGGCGAATTGTCGTTCTCGCAACGCAATTGAACGTGATCAGGCCGTTAACATGCTGTGAAGGTTAAGCGCCGAGCTCGTTCAGTCTTTGAACGGCAGTCGGTGGCATGGGTGGTGGATTAGGATCGCGGCTGGCGGCGACCAGAAATTCGTCGCAAGCCGCTTCGGTCGTTTCGATCAGTCGTTTGAGGAATTCTTCCTTCGGAAGGCCCGGCGGAATAGGCGGCAGAATACGGGCGCGAACGGTTCCGGGATAGCGCAGGAACTTGCGGCGCGGCCAGTAGAGACCTGCATTATGTGCAATCGGCACAACCGGCAGATTGAGCGCTTCGTAGAGGTGGACGATGCCGTATTTGTACTGTGGTGGAGCGCCCGGCGCCCGGCGCGTTCCTTCGGGATAGATGAGAATCTGTCGACCTTCCGTGATCGCCTTTTCCGCTCCCTTGGTGATGGAATGCAGTGCCTTGACGCGAGAACCGCGATCGACCGGTATCATCTGCATCTTGGCGATATACCAGCCGAAAAGCGGAATACGCATCAGTTCCCGCTTCAGGATCAGCACGGGATCATCAAGATAAGGCAGGAAAGCGTAGGTGTCCCAGGCAGACTGGTGCTTGGGTGCACAGATATAAGCGCCTTCGGGAATGTTCTCCAATCCCTCGACCACATAGTCGGTGCCCACGATATGCTTCTGGAGCCAGAGATTGACCCGTGCCCACAGCTTCGGCACGATCCAGGCCTTCTTGCGGGGCAGCAGAAAATAGAAAGGCGTATAGACGATCATCTGAACCAGTGTGCAGATATAAAACGCCGCATTGAACACGATTGAGCGCAGATAGAGAAGCATCTGTCGGCGGAGACCCTGGCTAAAGCATTCTCGCTCCCGGCTGGCGGGAAACGATCACGCGCAAATTCTGGACTTTCTTCAGAAAGTGACGGCACCGATATATCAGGAAGATCGGCCATTTCCATCAGGAAATTGTAATCCGGCAGCGAGATCAGCTCTCGGTCGTTGCGCTGTGCTCAGGCTGCGTTCCAAACAGTTCGGTCGTACCCACGCGAACGGCCGCTCCGAGATACTTCACATATTCGATGAAGAGCACACGCAATGTGTCGCCTTCCGCAACCCAGCTATGTTCGCGGCGCTCCCCATTCACCACCGGATAGGGAATGAATTCCACATCCTTCATGCGATAGGACATTTCCAGCGTGCTGCGCGGGATGTGATAGTTGTTGGTGACCAGGATCACACGGCGATAATTGTTGCTCCGGATCCAACGTTCGCTTTCGGTCGCGTTGCCGATGGTGTTGAGTGCCGACCGATCGAGATCGACGCAGCAGTCAAACAGGCTCTGGTCGGCATGCGTGGCACGTTGCAGCGCTTTTTCGTTGGTCGCCGGATGAACACCGCTGATCAAAAGACGCTTTCCGCGCTTGTCCTTGAGGAGGTCGACCGCCGCCTGAATTCTGGACTGGCCGCCAGTCAGGACGATGATCGCATCGGCAGGCTCGTCAATGACCGGAGGCTGCATCCTGGTGACCTTTTCGCCGAACGCGACGAAGCCGACGAGAAACGCCAGAAGGATAACAAACAAGACGATGGAAACAGGTTGAAAACGTCTGAACATGCGCATCATGACAGACCATAGGAAATTGCCGGACGCAAGTGCAAAGGATTGCAGGGGAACGTCGTTCCGGCTACGGCGCCAGACCACATCTCCCGTGGAAAATCCGTTCGCTGTCTGTCTCTGTGCCACTGCATCGTCACTCGACCGGTTCCCGCCCGATAGCGCTTGCGGGATTCGCGTACCATCTCTTCTTCCATCATAGCCAGCATTGCGGCGAGAAGTCGGAGACGTAGCCGAAAATCTTGTCCTGAAAGCACCTGTATCGGAGAAGGTTCTCATTCGGAACGCACTCCCGGACCGTCCATGGTAGCAAGTTGGCGGATCACCGTCAGGCGGCTGGTCAGCATGGTCAGGAAACTGACCAGAATGATGATGACCGCAGCCCCGATATAACCGTCACGCCCAATGGCGAAATTGCCGAACAGAGCCGCTGCCTGGTCGCCTTCGGGTGTCGCCATGCGGCTCGATGCCCACCAGGAAAAGATCAGGAAGACCAGCATTGCCGCCGCTCCTCCACATAGCGCACCCTTCAATGCGGTGCGAAAGAAATGCCATTCGAACTCGCGTGCTACAAATTTCGATTCCGCGCCGATGAAATGCAGCACTTCGATAATGTGCCCGTTGCCTGACATTGCGCCGCGTGTAGCAAAGATCACAGTCAAGACGGTCGCGGCAACCACAAGCGAGAGAACGCCCGTGCCAACGAACACCGTCGTATGCGCCATGGAGACAAGACGGTCGACCCATGTGCGATGATCGTCGAAGGACGCAGCCGGAATGGCGCGTGTGATTTCAGCGCGCATGGTTTCAAAATCAGGCGGTGCATTTTCATCGATCGTGACGACGACAAGACGCGGCACGGGGAGTTCATCGATATTGAGACCACTGCCGAGCCATGGTTCGAGAAGCCGCGCGGTCGCATCCTTGTCGACAATATTTGTGCTTTTCACACCGGCAAAACCGCGTGCGATCTCGCTCGCCTGAGCCAGAGCCTCTTCCATGTCCTGTCCGTCGACAGGTCGGATCTGGATAGTGGCTTCGCGGGCAATCTGGCTCTGCCAGGCGGCAGCCGAGGCACGAACGAGTGTCACACCTCCCATCGTCAGACATGCCAGAAAGGTCATGATGGCGATAACAATGACGAGTGCGGTACCCGTAACGCTGCCATCGGGAACGATGGGACTTGGTCCCTGACGTTTCCGACGCTTGCCGATACGGACGAGCACCATATCCTTGAGGTCTTCAAGACGGACCCGAATATCATCCAGCGTGCGCTGACAGGCCTTCCTTGCATCAATCATAGATGTCGAGCCGCCCATGTTCGAGGATCATGCGCCGCGCATCGACCTGATCCATCAGGGAAAGGTCGTGGGTCGCGATGATAACAGCCGTGCCCGAACGGTTCAGCTCGGTGAAAAGGCGCAGGAGGCGCTTTGCGAGCGGTGGATCGACATTGCCGGTCGGTTCGTCAGCCAGAAGCAGTTCCGGCTGATCGATCAGCGCACGCGCAATTGCGGCACGCTGCTTTTCCCCGCCCGAAAGAACCGGCGGCAGTACATTCATGCGATCGCCGAGCCCAACCCAATGCAGAAGCTCCTCCACCTCATGGCGGTAGGTTACCTCCTCCTTCCCGCGCACCCGCAGCGGAAGAGCCACATTCTCATAAGTTGTCATATGGTCAAGCAGGCGAAAATCCTGAAACACAATACCGATACGGCGGCGCAAAAGCGGAATTTCGGCATGATTGAGCCGTGCAACGTCCTTGCCGAAAATATTGATAAGACCGCGCGTCGGCTTCAGCGCCATGAAGAGAAGGCGCATAAGCGAAGTCTTTCCTGCCCCGGAAGGGCCGGTCAGAAACTGGAATGAACGCGGCGGAATATGGAAACTGACATCGCGCAGGATCTCAGGACCCATTCCATATCGCAGGCCGACATTCTCAAAACGTATCACCGGCTGTTTCTCTTAAATTGTCCGTGCGTTTGAAGACGAACGGATGACATCGATATCAGATCGACCTTTATCCTCTATGGTTAATGTTGCGTTAATTCCGCCCGAACGAGCCGTAAAAAATGCGTGACCGTTGCTGCAGCCATGAAGCATTAACCATTATGAGCCAGTGTGTGGCACCAGTCGAAGGGGCGAAAAGCGCAAAGGAAGATGACGTCATGATGGCGAAACAACCATCGACAGCGCAGATTTCGCGGATGCCTTCGCGTGGACAACCTCCTGCAGCTTGGTTTGCTTCCAATGCCGGGCCGATTGAGGATGCTGAATTCGAAACCATCGCTCCAGCCTCGTCACGCCAAAAATCGTTCTCGCTCAGCATTTCGGAAAAGCTGTTTTTCACACGAAAACTTGCGTCTGAAACACGTCTCGCCAGCGAATGGCCGGGATTCGGATATTGGGTTTTCGTCGCTCTTTGCGCGACAACCGTTTTCTGGGTAGCTGGCGGATATACGCTGCTTGCCGACAGGAGGCCCGCACTCTTCGTCGGACAGCCGGCACTGCCGCTCATTTCAGCGCTTCAGCTCACAGAGCTGAAAACCAGTGTCGGAATACGTGACAAGAGCGACGTTTTGAGTGTCGCTGGACGCATCCAGAACAACACAACCGAAGAACGCGCCGCGCCACCGCTGATCGTCACGATTATCTATAGCGACGGCAGCAAACGTGAACGTCCTCTGGCTTCAGGCGAAGCCATGCTAAAACCAGGTGGATATATCGACTTCGAAACAATGTTACCGGCTCTGCGCGGCACAATCGAAAAAGTCGATGTCCGGCTGGCCGGCCTGGCCTGATGCGTAGATTCAATAAGTTAGAGCGACCTTTGTGCGTCCAAATGAACGCACGGTGCTCTATTGCCAGCAACCCAGATTACGACCCTTGAGATTGTGCGCATCAATATCGACCACGAGACGCGGGTCTTCACGCAAAAGAACCAGCGTCGTGCGCTGCTTGAGATCGATTTTCTGCCAGCCTGTGCATTCGGTCGGCATAGGGGTGGTGTCGATCTTCACCTTCTCCGTCCATGCCGTCGCTGTGCAACCCGACAGGGCTGCAATAATCGGAAAGACTTTGACGGCCCCCAAAACAAGCCTTTGCGCTTTCGTCCCAGGATGAGTGTTCAAGGCTGACAACTCCTATCTGCCCCGCGAAATCACCTGCCAATTGCACTTGCACTGGCCAGTGTCGCCCATTCGACAGTTGCGCTTATAACGTGCCGCCGCCCCTCTCCGCAATACGGCTGAACGGGTTCGGCGCCGTTTAGGGCGCATCCTGCAAAGTGTGAAACGGTTTTCGGAATGCGCATTAAAACAAGTATCCAGAGCGCCTATTTGGTTCAATCAGATCGAAACGCGCTCTAAAGAACAGGGCGATCAGCGCTTACTATCCACCGGCGCCCAATTTGGAAGAGTTATAAAAGCAACCACGAATATAAGAAGAATAGCTTTCTCATTTACTGAAATGAATGATTAAATCCACAGAAAACGAACGCTGCGCGTCAAGTTAAACATGATTGATTGAAGAAAAATACGATTATATGCTTCTCGCTAAATGATTCGCATGCGGCAGTTTCACTACACCAACCTTGGGGATTTCCATGCTGAATAAATTGTCGGCTGAATTTTTCGGAACATTCTGGCTCGTTTTCGGGGGCTGCGGCAGCGCAATCCTTGCCGCAGCCTTCCCTGAACTGGGCATAGGCTTTCTCGGCGTCGCCCTCGCCTTCGGTCTGACGGTCCTTACCATGGCCTATGCTGTCGGCGGCATTTCCGGCGGCCATTTCAACCCCGCCGTCTCGTTGGGCCTCATGGTGGCTGGCCGTTTTCCAGCCAAAGACCTGATCCCTTACTGGGTCGCGCAGGTTCTGGGCGCCATCGCGGCCGCGGCCGTGCTCTTCCTCATCGCCTCAGGCAAGGAAGGCTTCTCGGCCGGCGGTCTCGCCTCGAACGGCTACGGCGAACTTTCGCCTGGCGGTTACAGCATGATGGCAGGCCTGCTGATCGAAGTCATCCTGACGGCCTTTTTCCTCATCATCATTCTGGGCTCCACCTCGTCACTGGCCCCAGCTGGCTTTGCCCCGATTGCCATCGGTCTTGGCCTGACCTTGATCCATCTGATTTCAATCCCGGTCACCAATACGTCGGTCAACCCGGCCCGCTCAACCGGCGTTGCACTTTTCGCCGACACGGCAGCGGTCAGCCAGCTCTGGTTATTCTGGGTAGCGCCGCTCGTCGGCGCGGCTATCGGCGCGATTATCTGGAAAGGCTTGCTCGGCAAGGATTGATCCAGAGCAATAACAATGAAAGGCCGGTTCAAACCGGCCTTTCTTGCTTTCAAGCTCCGCTTGAGTTGCCTTGAATGAACCCCACAAAACAATTCCCAAAAAATTGTTCCGATCATGGGAAGGATGCTGTAAGTAACATCTATCTTTCCCTTAGATGTTCTGAGCAATGTCCCCCTCCACCGATGCTTCTCCTGCGGATCGTTACGCAGCATTCCGGCACTCTGCCTTCAAAAAATATTGGGGCGCTCGTTTTCTGAGCGCATTTGCGGTCCAGATCGTGAGTGTGTCGGTTGGCTGGCAGATCTATGATCTGACCCGCGATGCCTTCAATCTCGGCATGGTCGGGCTGGTCCAATTTCTGCCGGCCCTGCTACTAGTTCTGGTGACCGGTGCTGCCGCCGACCGCTTCGGCAGGCGCCTCATTATGGGCCTGTCACTTATCCTGGAAAGTGTTGTGACGGCATTGTTGCTCGGGCTGACTGTTGCCGGTCTGTTCGAGCCTCTGACTGTCTTTGCAGCGCTGACGATTTTCGGTGTGGCGCGGGCATTTCTCGGACCTTCCTCAGCATCGCTGGTCGTCAATCTCGTACCGGCTGAAGATTTCGCCAACGCCGTTTCCTGGAATTCTTCCGCATGGCAGGTTGCGACCATCGTCGGTCCGGTCGCAGGTGGCTTGCTTTATGGAATTTCGCCCGTTGCGGCTTATTCCGTCGCGACGATATTCCTGTTGTTAGGCTCCTTCCTGATCTTTTCCATTCCAAAGCCCAAGCAGCACACGCTTGCCGAGCAGCGCTCGTTGACGAGCATGCTGGCCGGGTTCCGCTATATATGGAAGGAAAAGATCGTCCTTGGCGCGATTTCGCTCGACCTCTTCGCCGTTCTTCTTGGCGGGACGGTAGCTCTATTGCCGATTTATGCACGCGACATCCTCGATCTCGGCCCCTGGGGGCTTGGCTTGCTGCGCTCCGCTCCCGGTATCGGTGCGGTTCTAACCGCCGTCTGGCTGGCCGGGCATCCGATCCGCGACCATGCAGGCCGCGTGATGTTCGTCTTTGTCGGTCTATTCGGTCTGTTCAATATTATCTTCGGCGTCTCGACGCTGACATGGCTGTCAGTCGTTGCCCTTGCGTTTGCAGGTGCGGCTGACATGATCAGCGTCTATATCCGTGAAACGCTGATGCAGCTCTGGACGCCCGATCACGTGCGTGGCCGCGTCAATGCCGTCAACATGGTCTTTGTCGGCGCATCAAATGAGCTCGGCGAATTTCGCGCCGGTCTGATGGCGGCTGCCATCGGTGCGGTCCCTGCTGTCGTCATCGGCGGATTGGGATCGATTGCCGTCGCTGTCGTCTGGGCAGCGATGTTCCCCCAATTGCGCAAGGCCCGCCACCTGCAGGGACGGACCTGACCCATCATATCCGGAATGGTCAGGAAGCAGGTGTGCTGCGGCTAGCCTTGTCCATGCGATCCTGAATAATGTTGCGGTCATCCTCCCGGATGCCGATAAGTTCGGCAACCCGCCACATCACGTCGGCTTCGACTTCGCTCACCTTGCCATCGGCATAGACCATTTCCCACATCAGGGCGACCAGGTCGAGACGGGCCTGATAATCGAGCTGCCGCTTCAAAACCAAGGTAAAGTCCGACAGGTCAATTGCTTCCTGATCGGCTTTTTCCGCCGCACGGATGAGCCGTCTCAGACTATCGCCCTTCAGGCCATATTTCTGCGACAGCATCGAAGAAAGTTTCTTGCGCTCGCTTTCACGCGTTTCGCCGTCGGCATCCATGATGTGATAGAGCAAAGCGGCAGCAGCCAGTCTCGGATCGTCATTGGAAAATTTTTCGCTCCGGTCACGAAAACCGTTTGCGGGAAGTTCTTTTAAAAAATCCAGGAGACGATCGAACATTCACCCTCGCTGCCACATTCACTATTTGCCAACCGGAATGGCGATTCCGGCATCATTTGTTAGCAATATTGAAGGTAACGGGCTTAAGACGCCAGGCAAGGCGATAAACGGTCTTGCACAGCCGTTTATCGCCCAAGAGATACGCTGCGTTGTTTTTCGGCAACGATTCCACGGAAGCCGGATCAGAAAAGCCTCAATCCGCTCTGGGCCTTTTGCGGAGGCTGACTTTCATCGACGCCCGGATCGTCCACCACGATATGAGCGTGGTGTGGGTCATCCCCCGCATTATCGTCAGCCAAAGGCGGTTTCATTCCTTCGACCTTTCTTGCCGGAGGAGCTGACGACACTTGGACGGGCTCGGCTGCAGGCACAACTTCTGCTTCCTCCACATCTCGGACAGGTGGTTTGCTCTTCACACTATCGAATACATCCGCGACGTCAGCCTTGTCTTTCGGCTCCGCCAGAACAAGCGGATTGACCGGCTTTGCTTCCACCGGTCCCTTGATTTCAGGCTTTTCCGCTTCAATTGCCGGAACGAGTTCCACCACGGGAACCTTCCACTCGAAGCTATTCAGTCGCCCTGTGACCGGCGATACCGGCGACCATTGTTCGGAAACATAGCCGTCGGCAGTCCAGGCAGGGTCGCGCGGCGCTTTGACCGCGCGTGCCAGCCATTCACGAACCTTGCCCTGATCGCCAGTTTCAGCCTCTTCAATATCGGCGAGCAGCAGATAGGCACTCTCGCGTGGCGAAGCGCGCAGAACCTGCTCGGCACTATCACGAGCAAGACGATAATCGCCCGCTTCATAGGCAGCCCGCGCCAGAGCAAGACTGCCTTCGGCATTGTTGGAGCGCAGCGATACCAGATGCTTAGCGCGCTTCAGGCGATCTTGTGCCGTATCCCCAGAGCGGGCGTAGACATAGGTCGAAGCTATATCGGGCTGTGGCAACCGTTTCCAGGCCGCCTCAAGAATTTTCGAACCTTTCCGCACATCGCCATCAGCGAAAAGCGCGCGCGCAGCAACCACGGCAGCAGGCACCAGATCAGGCGCGAGCTTGTTTGCTTCAAGCGCCAGTGCCTTTGCCTGTGCATGATCGACATCGACCACCGCCATCGCCTTGGCGGTCAACAATGCGGCGCGTTCCTTCTTCACCACGTCCTTGCTATGGGCAAGCGCCTGCTTGCGCGCATCGACGAGCTTCAGTGCCGCATCCCAATCACCCTCGGCACAAAGCTGCCCCATCATGGCCGACGAGGCCCATTCAAGCTGCGGCGCTTGCTGGGCAGCTTCTGCAGCATAGTGGCGGGCGGCATCGCGGGCGCCAACACGCTGGGCCTCGATATAAAGCCCACGCAAACCGAGCAGCCTAGTCTCGGGATCATCCACCATCGCCTCGAAGCCCTTGCGGGCATCTTCCGTGCGTCCTTCCAGCATGGCGGTTTGCGCTTCCAGAAGCTTTATCAGCGGTTCCTGGTCGGAGCTGAGCAACTTGCCCGCCTGTTTAGTCATGCGGCGCGCTGCTTCCGCATCGCCCGCACCGGCTGCAATCAATCCGGTCGAAAGCGACTGATAGCCACGATCGCGCTTGCGGGCACGAAAATGCCTGCGCAGCGTATAGGGCGACTGGATGATGCTCTTGACCAGCCACCACAGGATGAGAATGGCTGCGACAATGGCAACGATTCCCGCAACGGCGGTTATCAGCGGCACATTATAGTGGTTGCCCGCGAAGGTGACATCAAGTTCGCCCGGACGGTCCGCGAGCCATGCAAAGCCGAAACCAAGCACAGTGACGATGACGAGATAGAACAGGACACGTAGCATCGGCCCGCCTCCTATTGACCTGAAGAGGCCGGAGCCTCGCCGGTTTCACCCGCTGAAACCTTGGCTTTCAGGCTGTCGGCGACGAGACGCTGTACAAGCGCATCTGCATCACGTCGCGCCCGAACCTGATCGGCGAATTCCTGTGAGGTGGCCTTTGCATCAGCAGGCAACTGTTCCCATTCGCTGAGCGCGCGCTCCAGATCGCCTGCCTGAAGAGCGGCTTCCATGCGGGCAGTGATCGGTCCGACACCAGTGCCGCCGACATTGCCCGCAACCGGGCGCACGCTGACCAATCCCTTGGCGCTGGCGACAAGCTGATCCCAAATTCCGGCATCGGCAGGCAGCTTGTTCTCCGTCGCGACGATCCGGTTTGCAACGGCACCGAACCAGGCATTCAGGTCGGCAACGGTCGGAACGCCCTTCTCGGCGAGGGCACGCAGCTGTTCGATGGACGCCTCGTCGGGCACAACCGACACATAAGTGTCCAGTTCCGCCTTGAAAGAACCGCCGCGATCGATCGCCGTTTTCAATGCATTTGCCGCTATAAGCGCCGTCGCATCGGGCTGGCGCGAAGCCTGACTGACCTTTTCCTGCAAGGAGGTCAGTTTCGATTCCAGCGATGAAATCGTGCCGCTATTTCCCGAAACGCCGACCGTTGCCTCATCGGCCCGGCTCTGCGCCGCTGAAAGCTTGCTCTCCAGCGCGTCAAGCCGCTCGATCAGAGCAGAATTATCCGCTGCCACTTCCTGTCCCGCCTCTTTCGGCAAGGCGGCAAATTGCTGCTGAAGATCGGCGAAGGAACCTGCGACAGCCTCTGACTTGATCTCGGCGGCCTGTACGTTCTTTTCCAGAGCTGCAAGCTGCGCGCGACTGGCATCGTCAAGCGGCGCAGGCGTTGGATTGCTTCGCAGATCGGCGATCTGCTGCTCCATATGCGCCAGCTGTTCCGCCGTCACTCTAGCGCCCGGAGAGGGAATAACATTGCCCCATTGCAGCGCCAGCAAACCGCCAAGCCCGATAATACCACCGGCAATCCCGGCCAGAAGATGTGACGCGGTCGCACCGTTCTTTTGCATAGGCTGCTGGGTTTCAGGTTTCACGCCCGACGTAAAAGGCGGCCTGGCATATGTCGAACTTTCCGGCGTTTCGGTTTTTGCAGTCTCTTCGGCAGTCGCTGCTTCCGGTTTTGGCGGTACGGCCTTCGGGGTTTCCGGCTTTGGGTTCTCAGGGTTTGAAAAGCTTCCTACCGGCTCCGCGTCTGGCGTCGCCTTCGCCGGTTCGTCAACCCGTTTTACATCTGATGGATCGAGATTGATCGTCAAAGGATTACGGGCCGGTTTGGAATGTCGCGGAGTGCCGGGTTTCGCCATGGATCCTCTCGTAAACGCCGATTGGTTGCCTGAAAGTCTAACAGATAAAATCGCCAGATGAAGGAAGGTTGCGCCGAAATGAGTCAAAGTTTGGCAAACAGCCGGAAAAGTCCTTCTTCATCCGGATGGTCTGCAACAAGAGCTTTTGCCCGCCAGAATGACGGCAATCGCTCGGCCACGCGGGCTGAAATGCACAAAAACCGTGTTTTCTCATCAAAAGGCGGCTCGACCTCACGCACTGCTTCGATGAAGTTCGTCGCAGCGACGCCGGAATAAAGCATGACCGCGACAAAAGGCGCGCCGTGAAGCACGTCCAGAAGTGTTGATGTCGTGTAAGAAATTGTCTCCGTGTCATAGACATCGACGACATGCATATCGAGTTTTCCGGCCCGCATCTCGTCTTCGAACACCGGCTGGCGCACCCGTCCGGCGAGATAGAGAACGCGGGATTGTTCGGGAAGATCGCTCCGCATCGTTGCAGCAAGACGAACCGCATCGCCGCCGCCGTCGATCACATGGCTGAACCCGGCCTTCCGCGCTGCTTGCGCGGTTCCCTGCCCCACGGCAAAGAGCGGCAGGCCACGAAACGGCTTCAGCCGTTCCATGTTGATATGCTGAAAGGCATTGGCGCTCGTCACGGTCAAGGCCGCAAACGGGCCCTCGGGCACAGCAAAGGAAAGCGCAACAGTCCGGCTCAGCGGAAGCAGAACCGGCTCATAGCCCTTCGACACCAGTTTTGCGACAGTCTGCGAGCCAGCCGGTTGTGGCCGCGTCACCAGAACGCGGCCAAGGGGCGCGATGTGTACTGGCCCCGCCAAATCTACTCCCAGCCCTCGAAGAATTGGGGACCTGCTTTTGCGCGCAGATGCTCTGCTGCTTCCGTGCCGAGGGCGGCGGCATTCGATGCCTGACCTTCAACCTTAATCTCGTGCGCCTCTGACCCGTCTGGTTTCAAAATCATGCCGTGGAACGAAATCGCATCGCCGTCCACGGTTGCAAGACCGGCAATCGGCGTGCGGCAGGAACCATCAAGGGCAGCCAGAAATGCCCGTTCGCAGGCAAGGGCTATGCCTGTTTCGCGATGCGCAAGAGGGGCAAGCAGCGCATCGATGCGTGTATCGCCGATACGGGTTTCTATGCCGATGGCACCCTGTCCGGGCGCAGGCGGGAAGCTTTCCAGATCGGCCAGATCAGTAATGACATCGCCAAGGCCCAGACGCCGCAATCCCGCACAGGCGAGAAACGTCCCATCAACTTCTCCGGCTTCCAGCTTGCGCAGGCGGGTATCGACATTGCCACGGAAAATCACCACTTGAATGTCGGGGCGAAGGCGACGGATCAAAGCCTGACGACGCAGCGACGACGATCCGACTGTCGCGCCCTGCGGCAGATCGAGAAGGCGGGAAGCCGTGCGACCGATAAAGGCATCGCGGGGATCTTCGCGCTCAAGGAAAACGGACAGATGAAGACCATCAGGCAGAACCGTCGGCATATCCTTGGTCGAATGGACCGCAAGATCGATTCGCCCGTCCGTCAGCGCCTGCTCGATTTCTTCGGTAAAAAGTCCCTTGCCACCGATCTCGGAAAGCGCGCGATCCTGAATGCGGTCGCCCGCCGTCGACATGGGAATGATTTCGATGGCTTCTTCCGGCAGACCATGCGCCTCCATCAGCCGGCGACGCGTCTCGTAAGCCTGGGCGAGAGCAAGCTTGCTGCCCCGCGTGCCTATCTTCAACGTGCCATTCTTCAAGGATGCTGTTTGCATATTGCGCCGTCCATGGTACCGGATTTTTCAATGAATTATGAGACAGGCAGG
Source organism: Ochrobactrum vermis (assembly GCF_002975205.1). Lineage (NCBI taxonomy): Bacteria > Pseudomonadati > Pseudomonadota > Alphaproteobacteria > Hyphomicrobiales > Brucellaceae > Ochrobactrum > Ochrobactrum vermis. Next base: position 2,539,820 of record NZ_PCOC01000001.1, read on the forward strand.
GTCTAACCGCAAATGCGCATTCTTGGAATAGAAACAAGTTGCGACGAAACAGCCGCCGCAATCGTCGAACGTGACGGTCGGGGTGAAGGACGGATTCTGTCCAATGTGGTTCTGAGCCAGATCGCCGAGCATGAACCTTATGGCGGCGTGGTGCCGGAGATTGCCGCACGCGCCCATGTCGAAGCGCTGGACCGGCTGGTTGCACGCGCGCTGGATGATGCCGACATGAAGCTTGCCGATGTCGATGCGGTGGCCGCAACGGCGGGACCGGGATTGATCGGTGGGCTGATCGTCGGACTGATGACCGCCAAGGCGCTGGCCATGGCTGCACAAAAGCCGTTTTATGCCATCAACCATCTCGAAGGCCATGCATTGACGGCGCGTCTGACTGACGGCCTGCCATTTCCCTATCTTCTGCTGCTCGTTTCCGGCGGTCATACGCAGATGGTGCTGATACGCGGCATCGGTGATTACGAACGCCTCGGCACCACAATCGACGATGCGCTTGGTGAAGCCTTCGACAAGACGGCAAAGCTTCTGGGCCTGCCCTATCCAGGAGGCCCGGCAGTCGAACGCATGGCGCTTCAAGGCGATCCGAAGCGATTCGCCCTGCCTCGACCGCTGAAAGGCGAAGCACGGCTCGATTTCTCCTTTTCGGGCCTCAAGACGGCGGTGCGTCAGACGGCAACCGAATTGGTGCCGTTGTCGGATCAGGACGTGGCCGATATTTGCGCCTCTTTTCAAGCTGCGGTTGCCGACACGCTGTCCGACCGCGTGGGCCGTTCGCTCGAACGTTTCAAAAGCGAATTTCCCGACTGTGAAACACCGGCGCTTGTCGTTGCCGGCGGCGTTGCAGCCAACAAGACCTTGCGCGCCGCACTCGAAACTCTTTGTGCCCGGCACGGTTTCAACTTCATCGCTCCGCCGCTCGATCTGTGCACCGACAATGCCGCAATGATCGCCTGGGCCGGTGCAGAACGGGCAGCAACCGAAGCTCCCGATTCGTTCGACCTTGCGCCGCGCTCGCGCTGGCCGCTGGACGAGAAGTCGGCTCCGCTGATCGGAACCGGACGACGTGGAGCCAAGGCATGAATGGAAAGACTAGCAAGATTGCCATTCTGGGCGGTGGCGCCTGGGGCACGGCCCTTGCAGCCATGGCATGCAGCAGCGGCCATGATACATGGCTTTATGCCCGCGACGAGGTGATGGTCGAAGCCATCAACCGGACCCACCACAATCCGCGCTATCTGGGCGAGATCGAACTTCCCGGCGCTATAAATGCAAGCACGGACGCGGCCGCTGTCGTCGAGCGTGCGGATGCCGTTCTGGCCGTCATTCCCGCACAGGCCATGCGCGCCGGACTTTCGGAATTGAGCGGCCTTATTCCCCTAAGCGCGCCCGTCGTCCTCTGCGCGAAGGGGATAGAACGCGGTACCGGACGGCTGATGTCAGAAGTCGTGGCCGAAGTTCTGCCGAACCACCGGATCGCAGCGCTATCCGGTCCAAGCTTTGCAACGGATGTCGCCCGAGGACTTCCCACCGCCGTGACGGTTGCCTGCGAGAATGCTGCAACCGCCGATCAACTCGCTGCACTTTTGTCCGGCCCGGCGTTCCGCTGCTATTCGACAACCGATCTAAAAGGGGTCGAAATCGGCGGTGCCTTGAAAAATGTTCTTGCCATTGCCGCCGGGGCTGCGGTTGGGCGCGGGTTCGGCGCCAGCGCACAGGCTGCACTCGTCACGCGCGGGTTCGCCGAGCTACGCCGCATCGGTCAGGCCATGGGTGCGAGACCCGAAACCATCATGGGCCTTTCCGGCCTCGGTGATCTGATGCTGACCTGTTCATCGTCGCAGTCGCGCAATTATTCCTACGGACTGGCGCTCGGACGTGGCGAGGATCTGACCAATCGCCCGCTCGCCGAAGGCGTGGCTACCGCGCCGATCGCTGCCGAATTATGCCGCAAACATGCTATCTCTGCCCCCATCATCGATGCGACGGGCGCGCTGCTTGACGGTACCATCACCATTGACGAAGCCGTGACGGCTCTGCTCAACCGACCACTCAAGACCGAGGACTAAACAATGCTTTTTGCTCTTCTGTGCAACGACAAGCCGGACCACCTGCAAGTGCGCCTTGATACGCGCCCTGCGCATCTCGACTATCTCAAGGGTCTTGGTGACGGGCTGAAGTTCGCAGGCCCCTTCCTCGGTGAAGACGGCAAGCCGAACGGCAGTCTGGTCGTTGTCGAAGCCGCCGACAAGGCCGCAGCAGAAAAGATCGCCGCTAATGATCCTTATGCACTGGCAGGCCTGTTCGAGGGCGTGACCGTGCGTCCGTGGAACTGGGCGATCAACAATCCAGCCAACGCTTGAGGCTCGTGACTGATGGCTTACTGGCTGTTCAAATCCGAACCGTTCAAATGGTCATGGGAAATGCAGAAAGCCCGTGGCGAAAAAGGCGAGCAGTGGGACGGTGTGCGCAATTATCAGGCCCGCAACAACATGCGTGCCATGAAACTGGGCGACAAAGGCTTCTTCTATCATTCCAATGAAGGCTTGGAAGTCGTCGGCATAGTCGAGGTCTGCGCCCTTTCGCATCCGGACAGTACCACGGACGATCCGCGCTGGGACTGCGTGGATATCAGGGCTGTCCGCGACATGCCGAAGCCGGTAACGCTGAAAGACGTGAAGGCCAATCCGAAGCTGGAGAAGATGGCGCTCGTCACCTCGATGCGGCTTTCGGTGCAGCCGGTCATGGAAGACGAATGGATCGAAGTCTGCCGCATGGGCGGAATGGACCCAAAGACTTCTTTGTTATGAGCATGTCTTTATCCCCAAACCGGTTTCCACTTTGGGGAGACATGCTCTGATGCTCGATCCGGCACATAACAGCGCGCGCGATTTCATTCTGGCCAATACCAGTCTGCAAGCGCCGCCGCATGTGCCGGAAATTCTTTTGCATCTGGCCGATGAAGCACACGACCTCTGGCACAAGACGGAGGAAGAGCTTGCCACAATCGGCCTGCCACCGCCTTTCTGGGCTTTCGCCTGGGCTGGCGGTCAGGGTGTGGCGCGCTTTATTCTGGATCATCCCGAAACGGTGAAAGACAAGATGGTACTCGATTTCGCATCGGGTTCCGGCCTTGTCGCCATTGCCGCCATGCAAGCGGGCGCATCAAACGTTCTGGCTTCGGACATCGATCCCTTCGCGCTTCCGGCCATCGAGATGAATGCATCGGCCAACGGCGTGTCGGTCGTTCCTTCTCTGGAGGATCTCATCGGGCAGGACGGTGGCTGGGACGTGGTTTTGGCAGGTGACGTCTTTTACGAAAAGCCGCTTGCGGAGCGGCTTATTCCCTGGTTTTCAAAACTTGCCGAACGCGGCGCCCATATCGTCGTCGGTGATCCGGGTCGCGCCTATCTGCCCAAGGACCGGCTGCAGCAGCTCGCCGTCTATACCGTGCCCGTCACCCGCGCCCTTGAGGACGCGGAAGTGAAACGTACGACCGTCTGGGCCTTTGGAGCATTTCCAGCAAAGGTGCGAAGCGGTTTTGCGTAGGATAATGCGTACAAGCAAAGAAATAGAGCGTTTCCAACGCCTCTGTCTAAACCGGAACCGCGCAGGTTAAGCGAACTTCTTTGCACCCGCCACACAGACGACGACGACCGCTGCCGTTGCGACCATTCCCATGCTGACAGGTTCTCCCGCGATACCGGCAGCGAGCATAAGTCCAAAGAACGGCTGGAGCAGCTGCAACTGACCGACAGTGGCGGCGCCGCCCTGCGCAAGACCGCGATACCAGAAGAAAAAGCCGATCAGCATCGAAAACAGCGAGACATAGCCGAGACTTATCCAGGCCGGTGTGCCGATGCCTGCCCATGTCTCGGGACGTGTCATGACACTCAACGGCAGCATAACCGGCAGCGAGAACACCAGCGCCCAGCAAATAACTTGCCAGCCGCCGAGCCTGCGCGAGAGCTGCGCGCCCTCCGCATAACCCAGACCGCATACGATAACGGCAGCGAGCATCAACACATCGCCCACAAGCGTGGACTGGCTTCCCTGCCCATAGGCATAGGAAGCGACAATGAGGCTTCCAACCACTGAAAACAGCCAGAACATAGGGCGCGGACGCTCTCCGCCACGCATGACAGCAAAGATTGCCGTGGCGAGCGGAAGCAGTCCGATAAAGACAATCGCATGAGCTGACGTCATATGCTGGAGCGCAAGCCCCGTCAGAAGCGGAAAACCGACGACCACGCCAAGTGCTACCACAATCAATGAAATTGCATCATTGCGGCGTGGAAAAGGTTCCCGGAATGCCAGCAGAAGCGCCAGTCCCAGCACACCGGCAATCGATGCGCGCGCCATTGTCAGGAAGGTTGGATCGATATCGATCACCGCCAGCCGCGTTGCCGGCAGCGACCCGGAAAAAATCAACACGCCCAAAAACCCGTTAATCCATCCCGCAGTCTTATTCTCAACATTCTTGCGCATCGTGTCTTTTCGGCTTTCTCTAAAATCGTATATGGGTTTTGGAGACAATGCCGCGAAACCGCCCGAATAATCAGGGACAGTTTTCGGACAATTCTGACAAACTGTACTGGTACAAAGGATAGTACAGATGATTTCGACGGGCCTGCTGCGCAGCCTTGAAGCTGTAGAAGCCGCTTACGCAGGCGGAGAGATCGAGCACGGTGAAGAAAACGCCGCTGACAAGATACCGCTCGTCGAAAAAGTGATGGGCATTATTCGTGGACGCATTTCCGCGATGAGCCTCGCACCGGGCGCACGGCTACCGTCCATCCGTCGCCTTGCCGAAACGATGAACGTCTCGAAATCCACCGTCGTCGAAGCCTATGACAGGCTGGTGGCGGAAGGCATCATCCAGTCGCGCCGTGGCGCGGGCTTCTATGTTTCTGAGCGCGCACGCCAGCCGTTTTCGCTCGCCACCAACACACCGCACAAGGAACGCCAGATTGATCCTTTCTGGGTCATGCGACAGTCACTTGAGGCAGACGACGCCACGCTCAAACCCGGATGCGGCTGGCTGCCCGACGCGTGGCTTCCGCAGGACGCGATCCGGCGCGCAATGCGCACGGTCGCCCGCGACGAGACAAGCAATCTAGCCACCTATGGCGAACCGCTCGGTTTCCGCCCCTTGCGCCGGCATCTTGCTCACCGGCTCGGCGAGCAGGGAATTGACGTCTCCAGCGGAGAGATACTTCTGGCCGATTCAGGCACGCAGGCCATCGATCTGATTTGCCGCTACCTTCTGCAGCCGGGCGATACCGTACTGGTTGACGACCCATGCTACTTCAACTTTCAGGCAGTGCTCCTCACGCACCGTGTCAGGCTCGTCGGCGTGCCCTACACCCATACCGGGCCGGACCTCGAAGCCTTTGCGAGAGCTGCGAGCGAACACGCACCAAAACTTTATATATCCAATGCCGGATTGCACAACCCGACCGGCGGCTCGATGACACCGGCCACTGCGCACCGACTGCTGAAGCTTGCCGAAGCGCATGGCGTCACACTCGTCGAGGACAATATCTTCGGCGACTTCCATCCCTCGCCCGCTCCGCTTCTTGCCGAGCTCGACGGATTTGATCGCGTCCTGCATATTGGCAGTTTCTCCAAGACGCTATCCGCTGCTGCTCGCGTCGGCTATATCGCCGGACGTCGCGACTGGATCGACGGGCTGACCGACCTGAAGCTCGCCACCAGCTTCGGCGGCAATGCCTTGTCGCCACAGATCGTGCACGCGCTTCTGACCGACGGCACCTATCGCCGTCATATCGACAGTCTGCGCGCCAAACTGGCCGATGCCATGACACTGACCGCCAACCGTCTGAAAGCGGAGGGCCTCACTCTTTGGACCGAGCCGCAAGGCGGCATGTTCCTTTGGGCGGAATTGCCCGATGGGCTGGACTCCGGCCAGATTGCCCGGCATGCTCTGGAAAAAGGTGTGCTGCTGGCGCCTGGCGACGTCTTCAGCCCGTCACGGACGGCAAGCGGTTTTCTCCGCTTCAACGTTGCGCAATCGCTGGAACCTTACATTTTTGCAGTGCTGCGCGATGCAATGAGAGAAGCCCGCACCAAAATAGACGGCTGAAAAACTCCCTCAACATTAGCGTTCCTGCATCGAAAACAATTTCAATCAAAACAGACACAGTCATCCGGGCGGCTGCGGTTATACTCCTGCGACATGTCTTTGGAGGAGACATCGCGCATTTCGTCGTCAGTACCGTGTCGAAAGACATGCGGCCACGACGATCCGGCGCAGGGAGAACGGAGAGAGCAGGCTGGCGATGAGCTTGCGCCTGCTGGGAGGGAGTATCATTGAATACGCACCAGTCCGGGGCGGATGCGCTTTCGCGTCCCGAAGATGAAAAACTATCTGTAACTGCCAATCTGGCTTATGGCTTCCAGCATGTTCTGACCATGTATGGAGGCATCGTTGCGGTTCCGTTGATCATCGGTCAGGCGGCCGGTCTCAGCCCGACCGAAATCGGCTTGCTGATCACCGCGTCGCTATTTGCCGGCGGTGTTGCCACTGTCCTGCAAACCATCGGCATTCCGTTCTTCGGCTGTCAGCTACCTCTGGTTCAGGGCGTCTCGTTTTCGGGCGTTGCCACCATGGTGGCCATCGTCACATCGAGCCAGACCGGTGAAGCAGGCTTGCAGGTCGTGCTGGGAGCCGTCATTACGGCTGCTGTGATAGGCCTTATCATCACGCCGATATTCTCACGCATCACGCGTTTCTTTCCACCGCTCGTCACAGGCATCGTCATCACCACGATCGGTCTGACGCTGATGCCCGTTGCGGCGCGCTGGGCAATGGGCGGAGACAGCAACAGCCCCGAATTCGGCAGCATGGCCAATATCGGTCTTGCTGGTCTCACGCTGGTCATTGTTCTCATTCTCAGCAAAATGGGCAATGCCACGATTTCCCGGCTTTCGATCCTGCTCGCCATGGTCATCGGAACCTTTATCGCCTGGGCGCTCGGCATGACCGACTTTTCGCGGGTCGGCGAAGGCACAATGGTGGCCCTGCCGGAGGTTTTCCATTTCGGCATGCCGGTGTTCAGCCTGGCGGCAACGCTCTCCATGTTCATCGTGATCATGGTCACACTGGTCGAGACTTCCGCCGATATCCTGGCTGTCGGTGAAATCATCGGCACGAAAGTGGATTCGCGTCGCCTGGCCAATGGCCTGCGCGCAGATATGCTTTCAAGCATCCTGTCGCCGATTGTCGGCTCCTTCACGCAGAGCGCTTTTGCGCAGAATGTCGGCCTTGTTGCGGTGACGGGCGTGAAAAGCCGCTATGTTGTGGCAACAGGCGGGCTGATTCTCATCACGCTCGGCCTTCTGCCGGTGATGGGCCGGGTGATTGCCTGCGTTCCTCCGGCGATTCTGGGCGGAGCAGGCATTGTCCTGTTCGGCACGGTGGCCGCAAGCGGCATCCGTACGCTCGCGAAAGTGGACTACGAAAACAATATCAATCTCATCATCGTGGCAACCTCAATCGGCTTTGGCATGATCCCGATCGCCGCACCGCAATTCTATCACAACTTCCCGACCTGGTTCGAAACCATCTTCCACTCCGGCATCAGCTCGGCAGCGTTGATGGCCATTGCGCTCAATCTGATGTTCAATGAGATCAAACTGGGCAACAGCAACCAGATGTCAGTCTTTGCGGAAGGCACCGAGCGCATCATCCGCCATCACAACATCTCGGAGCTGCATGACGGAGATTATTTTCTGAACGGCAAGCTTTACGATGCCGATGGCAATGAAGTCAGGGTCGTTGCCGCCGCACATTGAGTAGGTTACCGCAAGACACGGATCACGGTCCGGTCTGTCAGATGAGGCAGGAGGCGCGCCATGTCGGCGCGCCTCAATGCTATGCAGCCTTCGGTCGGCGTATAGCCGGGGCGCGCCAGATGAAAGAAGATCGCACTGCCGCATCCGCGACGGCGTGGTGCAATATTCCAGTCCATGACAACGCAGACATCATAGAGATCGTCACGCCGCCACATATCCTCGTGGCTTGCCGCATAAGGCAGCTTTACGGGACGATTGTAATTGGCGTCGGACGGCGCGTCGCACCAGCCATCCAGACGGCGGACACGGCCGAGCGGCAAACGTGACAAGGGCAGCAAACCCTTGTCCCCGCGTCGATATCCATAGAGCAGTCGCATGGTCGCCAGAGGCGTCGCCCCGTCACCTTCGCGCTTGAAAGCGCTGATCCCCCCCTTGCCAAGAGCGCATTCCAGCACCAGATTGCCGGCAACAAGCAAGCCGCGAGTCTTGTGGCCCGGTTTGGCCCGCACATCGATAACGCCAATTCCCCGGCTAATTTCGTATCTGGCCAAGCCCTCGCCTCCGTGTCATGCATGTTTAAAACCGTTGTCGGCGGGCGCAAAAACCTCTTTCGCGTTTCGCCGCTTCAACTTGTGTCCATTAAATGTCATAAAACACCAAGAGCCATTTAAATCAAAGAGTAACGAGGACAGGCATGACAGGCCGTACGATACTGATTGTGGACGATGACGAAGATCTCCGTTCCATCCTCGTCGAACAGCTCGAGCTGTGCGAAGAATTCCAGATTCTGCAGGAAGACAATGCCACCAAGGGCATCCAGACTGCGCGAAACGGCATTGTAGACCTCCTGATCATGGATGTTGGCCTGCCGGATATGGATGGCCGTGAAGCCGTAAAGCTGCTGCGCAAGGGTGGTTTCAAGGCGCCGATCATCATGCTCACCGGTCACGATACGGAATCGGATACGATTCTCGGCCTCGAATCGGGTGCCAATGACTACGTCACCAAGCCGTTCAAATTCGCCGTGCTACTGGCGCGCGTCCGCGCGCAGCTACGCCAGCACGAGCAGAGCGAAGACGCGACCTTCATCGTCGGCCCCTATACGTTCAAACCCGGCCAGAAGCTGCTCATCGACGAGAAGGGCAGCAAGATTCGTCTCACCGAGAAGGAAGCGGCCATCATCAAGTATCTCTATCGTGCCGGCGACAAGGTTATCGGCCGCGATGTGCTCCTTGAAGAGGTATGGGGCTATAATTCGGGTGTGACCACGCATACGCTGGAAACCCACGTCTATCGTCTGCGCCAGAAAATAGAAAAAGATCCGTCCAATGCGGCGCTTCTGGTCACAGAAAGCGGGGGATACAAGCTTGTCCCATGATGGACAGCGCCCGATGCAGGTGTATTGACGATCCATGGCGCTTGATGACGATATTCGCATTCTCGGCACGGTAGGCCTGTTCGAGTCTTTCACGCCCGAACAGTTGCGGCTGCTTGCCTTCGGCGCGGAGCGTCTCGTTCTCAGAGCCGGGCGCGAGCTTTTTCGCGAAGGACAAAGCGCCGACTGCGCCTATATCGTCGTTTCCGGGAGCATTACCCTGTTTCACGAACAAGACGAAGGGCGGATTGCAATCCGCCCCGTCGGCCCAGGCGCCATGATCGGCGAAATGGCGTTGATCGCACAGACCTCGCGCCTCACCGGTGCGGTCGCCGAAGCGGAAACTGAGGTTATCCGCATCAGCCGTTCGATCTTCCGGCGCATTCTCGAAGAATATCCGGAAGTGGCAGCCGCACTGCACTCCCACATCAGCCGCGATCTGCTGGAACTGATCGGCGAAATCGAAAAAGTCGCACCGCGCCTGAATGGCGACTGACCCTTTCAGAGGTCTATCACCCTTTCCATTCCGATAGCGTCGAGAAACGTCTGATCGTGGCTCACAATGATCAGCGCGCCCTCGTAAGCGTTGAGAGCGGTTTCAAGCGCCTCAATGGAATCGAGGTCGAGATGATTGGTCGGTTCATCGAGGATCAGCAGTTCGGGAAGCTCTGTTCCGCCAAGTACGCAGGCAAGTGCTGCCCGCAACAATTCGCCGCCACTAAGACTACCGGCAAGCCGGGAAGCGCCCTCGCCGCGGAACGAAAACCGCGCCAGTGCTGCACGCGCATCATTGTCGTTCGATCCCGGATTGAGACGCCGATAGTTTTCATAAAGGGTCTGACTGCGATCCATCAGGCTCATCTGCTGGTCGAACATCGCTACACGCGCCGGACGCAGAACCGTTCCGGCCACAGGCTGAAGATCTCCCGTCATCAACCGCAGCAGGCTGGTTTTGCCTGCGCCGTTCGCCCCTGCAATAACCACCCGCTCAGCGCCTACAATCTTCATCGACAGATCACGGATCACCGGGCAATCGGCTTGAGGTCCGCCCGAAACACGCTGCATATCCAGCATGACGCGCCCCGAAGGCGGAACCGCGCCAGCCACATCGAAATGCATCGGCTTTACCCGCTCGACTTTTGCCTCGGCCTCCCGCAACTGCTCGTTGGCCTCGCTGGACTGGCGTTCCGCCAGCGCGTCGCCCCGACCCTTCGACTGCTGCGCACGATCTTCCCGGGCATCAAGCAGCATTTTGCTCATTCCGGCATCAGCCCGTGATTTCCGACCGCGCGCGTCGCTGCGCGCCTGTCTTTCGGCTGCCGCCTGCGCCTTTCGCTCGACCTGCTTGACCTCGCGTCGTGCCATTGCGAGATCGCGCGCTGCCGTCTCGCGCTCTTCGGTCTTTTTCCCGTGATAGAAATCCCAATTTCCGCCATAGGCTCGAAGCCCGTCTGCCGATAATTCCGCTATTGCATCCATCGACTGCAACAGCTCGCGGTCGTGGCTGACCACGATGGCTGCGCCGCGCCAGGCCGCCAATAAATCGACGACAGACCGACGCCCGGCGCGATCGAGATTATTGGTCGGTTCGTCCAAAAGAATCAGGTCAGGCTTCTGGAAGATGAGGGCTGCAAGCGCCGCGCGCGTCTGCTGACCTCCACTCAAGGCGGAAAGGAGAGCATCAGGAGCCATATCAGGCAAACCAAGCTGCTGTAGTGCGTCGGCAAAGCGCTGCGGCAAGAGCCAGTCTGCTTCATTCAGATCGCTATCACTGGCCAGCCCCTGTTCGACGCGTGCCAGAATATCGAAATCTGTCCGCGCATCGAAAAGATCTGCCAGTGTCGCACTACCAGCGCCGCCGACATTCTGCCGCAGCACGCCTATGTTTCCGTGCGCCGTCACATTTCCGCTTGTCGGAAGCAGCCGCCCGCTCATGATGCGCAACAGCGTCGATTTGCCGACGCCATTGCGCCCGACCAGACCGATGCGGCCTGCGGTTACGCTAAAATTAATGGATTCGAAGAGAGTACGGCCATCAGCCGTGATGCAGGAAACGTCCTGAAGTGTCAGAAGAGCAGTCATTGCGAACCATGGAAACATTGAAAACACTGGTCGGTTGATACAGTGCTGCCTGATCCATCGTTCTTCTCTCCTTGCTTAGACTGCTCCCAATATAGGGACTGTGACGAAATCAATCCAGATCGAATGTCGCAATAACCGGCACGTGGTCTGATGGCCGCTCCCAGCCGCGCGCATCGCGCAAGATTTGCAAGCCCTTCATATGGGCCTCCAGATCGGCAGAACCCCAGATATGGTCGAGGCGGCGACCACGATCCGATTCATCCCAATCCTTGGCGCGATAGCTCCACCAGGTATAGATTTTCTGGTCTGCCGGAATGAGCTGTCGCATCAAGTCGCTCCAACCGCCCTTCACACGCAAGTCTTCAAGCGTTTCGGTCTCGATCGGCGTGTGGCTGACGATCTTCAAAAGCTGCTTGTGCGACCAGACATCGTTTTCGAGCGGCGCGATGTTGAGATCGCCGACAAGAATGGATGAATGTCCGTCCTGCCTGTCCGCCGCAATGGCTCGCATTTCTTCAAGGAAAGCCAGCTTGTGCGCAAATTTCGGATTGATCTCCGGGTCCGGTTCGTCGCCGCCCGCAGGAACGTAGAAATTATGAATGCGAAGCTTTTTACCACCTGCTTCGACCACTGCGCTCAGATGGCGGCAATCACCCATGTCGCAGAACCCGATCTTTTCCACGCCAGTCAACGGACGACGCGATATCGTTGCAACGCCGTGATAGCCCTTCTGGCCGCTGATCGCGATGTGCTCATAGCCAAGTGCACGAAAACCCTTGGAAGGGAACTGGTCATCGGGACATTTGGTTTCCTGAAGGCAGAGAACATCCGGCTGATAATCGCTCAAAAACTGCTCGACCAGCGGCATACGCAGGCGAACGGAATTGATGTTCCAGGTAGCGACAGAAAAAGTCATGGAGGTAGGTCTCGCAGCAACGAAAAGATGCCGCGAACCTAATCATTTATCTGGCAAATGCAAACGGGTTGCCCACCACAAACTGACGATTACTGACCTTTGCGCTTCATGGCGATACGCTGATAGTCGATCTTGAACATATCGTCGGTAAAACGAACACCGGTGCGCAGATTGAAAATCATGACCGTGGTATCAAGCTTCTGCGCATCGGTGATGGTCCACTGCTTCAGCTCATAGGATTTGGGATCGAACATCATCGTGATCTTCGAATCGCCGAAAATGGATTTGTCGCCCAGCACCAGCGTGGTCATGTCCGGCTCCTGCTTCACATTCTGAAGACGGCCGCCGCCAAGGTCAATCCGGTCCGCGAGCAGCAGCTTCAGCGGTGTCTTCGAAAGCGGATAGAGGTCCCATGTGTCGAGCTTGCGATTGTTGATGACCACCGATTCGCCATCCGAAATCACCCGGATCGGCGAGTTGTTGTAGTTGAAACGGATCTTTCCCGGACGCTGTATATAGAAAGTGCCGCCGGTCTGGTCACCCTTCGGGCCGAACTGAACGAATTCGCCGGTCATTGTGCGCACGGATGAGAAATGATCCGCAATCTGCTGTGCCGCAGCACCAGCGCCAGCACCTTGTGCCATCGCGGCGACTGGTGCCAGAACCAGCGACGTCATGCCAAGCCCAAGCGCTCCCATTCCCAGCACGGCTGCAAGACGACCAGCTTTCGCAAAGGCGGAAAAACGGGAGAACATCATCGACAAACTTTCTCTTTTCATCATTCTGTATAACTAAGCCGCCAGTTGGGCGCGAGTATGGCGCACTGCTGCACTCGGCTTAGAAGTCGTCGTCACCGGTTGGCACCAGAATTTCGCGCTTGCCTGCATGGTTGGCGGGACCGACAATGCCTTCATCCTCCATGCGTTCGATGATCGAGGCCGCACGGTTGTAGCCAATTCCAAGACGGCGCTGGATGTAGGAAGTGGAAGCCTTCTTGTCACGTAGCACCACGGCAACGGCCTGATCATACGGGTCGTCGGAATCTTCCAGATTGGAGGTTCCAGCCGGGCCGCCGCCCTCGTCATCTTCTTCATCCTCAGTAATGGCATCCAGATATTCCGGCACGCCCTGAAGCTTCAGATGCTGCACGATGCGCTCCACTTCGTCGTCGCCGACGAAAGGCCCGTGCACACGCTGGATGCGACCGCCGCCGGCCATAAAGAGCATATCGCCCTGTCCGAGCAGCTGTTCGGCACCCTGTTCGCCCAGAATAGTGCGGCTGTCGATCTTCGACGTCACCTGGAAGGAGATACGTGTCGGGAAGTTGGCCTTGATCGTTCCGGTGATGACATCGACCGATGGGCGCTGCGTGGCCATGATGACATGGATACCGGCGGCACGCGCCATCTGCGCCAGACGCTGCACCGCGCCTTCAATATCCTTGCCTGCAACCATCATCAGGTCGGCCATTTCGTCGATGATCACGACGATATAGGGCATTGGCGCCAGATCCAGCTCTTCGGTCTCGTAGATCGCCTCGCCGGTGTTGCGGTCGAAGCCGGTCTGCACGGTGCGCGCAATCGGTTCGCCCTTCTTCTGCGCCAGACCGACACGCTGGTTGAAACCGTCGATATTGCGCACGCCGACCTTCGACATCTTACGATAGCGGTCTTCCATTTCGCGCACGGTCCATTTGAGCGCGACAACGGCCTTCTTCGGATCGGTCACGACAGGCGTGAGCAGATGCGGAATGCCGTCATAGACGGAAAGTTCCAGCATCTTCGGATCGATCATGATCAGGCGGCATTCCTGCGGCGTCATGCGATAAAGCAGCGACAGGATCATGGTGTTGATCGCCACCGACTTGCCGGAGCCGGTCGTACCAGCAACGAGCACATGCGGCATCTTCGCGATATCGGCAATCACCGGCTCGCCATTGATGGTCTTGCCGAGCGCCAGCGCCAGTTTCGCCTTTGACTGTTCGAAGTCGCGGCTGGCCAGCATTTCGCGCAGATAAACCATTTCGCGCTTTGGATTGGGCAATTCGATGCCGATGGCGTTGCGCCCCGGAATGACAGCCACACGCGCTGCAATCGCGCTCATCGAGCGGGCGATATCGTCGGCAAGCCCGATAACGCGGGAAGACTTGATGCCGGGCGCTGGCTCAAGCTCGTAAAGCGTGACCACCGGACCCGGCTTCACATTGATGATTTCGCCGCGCACGCCGAAATCTTCGAGCACGCCTTCCAATAGGCGCGCATTCTGCTCAAGCGCATCCTTCGACAAAGCGGGATCGCGCTGGATCAGCTTCGGCTCGGCAAGGAAATGCAGCGACGGCATTTCAAAGACGCCGTTGTCCTTGAGGAAGGACGGCTGTGCCTCACGCTGGGCGCGTGCTCCGGGCTTTGGCGACGGCGCAGCCTGTTCCACGCGAGCCTTGCGGCTTCGCGCTGGCGGCGCATCATGCCATTCCTGACCGGCCAGCGGTGCGCCGTCATCCATATCGTCCATATCGAAAGGCGGCTCGTCATCGGCCGGGGCAGGTGCTCCGAAACCGGGCTCGCGGCGCGGCGCATTGCGTGTTTCCGCATTGCGGCGCACAACGCGCATTTCGTCGAAATCTTCCTCGCGCGGACGGCGGCGTCCAAGCCCCGTCAGGCGCTTGAAATTTGCGGTCGTCGTCAATGCCAGATGGGTGAGCGCGCCAACAAGCTGGAAACCGCCACTGGCAGATGCTTCATCATCTTCCTCGTCTCCGGCAAAATCATCCTGCTCCGTACCACGACGTGCCGATGGCTGTGCAGGATTGACGATTCCTGCCCCGCGACCAATGATGCCGCTGGCAAAAAGGCAGAGCCACAGAGCCGGTACTGCAAGGATGAGCGCAATTCCCGACGCTATCGCGCCCTGCGGAAAGCTGCCGATGAAGAGGCCCGGGAACTTCAGGATCATGTCGCCAAAGACGCCACCAAGGCCAATTGGCATGGGCCAGCTCTCCGGCACGGCAAAGCAGCTGGCAATAGCTGCGAACAGGAGTGCAGCGCCAAGCCAGGCGAAACTGCGTTTGGCTATACGGCCGATGCCGCCACGCGTCATCATCAGGAGCGACCAGACGGCAAGCGGAAGCAAAGCGGGAACGCTCGCCAGACCGAAAAACTGCATCGCAATGTCGGAGAACACAGCGCCTGGGTATCCGAGCGCATTGGTTACCGGATTGTCGGTCGCGTGACTGAAGCTCGGATCGGCAACATTCCATGTCGCAAGCGCGCCGACGGCCATGCCGGTGAGCGCCATAAGCCCCAACCCGAACAAGATATAGAACTGCCTGCGGAAGAGATTGGCCAGTCTGAGCCTGTCTTCCGTAACCCGCTCGTCACGCAGCGGGTATGAGGGCGAATATCCTTGCCGCATATAGCCTGTCCCGAACCGAATATCTTTGCTGGCCCCTGAGCGGAAATGCTCCGGGCACACTGAATCGGTCCGATCCTAATCGCCGGATGGTTAATTCCTCATTAACCATGCAAGGGGCCACAAACAAATCCGTTGATGAAATGAAAAAGGTGCGGTTTCCCGCGCCTTTTTCTTCTTGGGACAACTCTGTTCTATTGAACAGACTCGCCGTGCAAAGCGATGTCGAGGCCTTCAATCTCGGCCTGCTTGCTGGGTCGCAGGCCCATGACGGCCTTGACCGCGTAAAGAATGATCGCAGTGGCAATCGCCGTATAGACAATCGTGATGGCAGCGCCGAAGAACTGCTTGCTGATGGTTGCCCCTTCCCCGGCCGGGTTGATCGCCGCATCGGCGAAGAGACCCGTCAGCACCGCACCGACGAAGCCGCCGACACCATGGACACCGAATGCATCGAGCGAATCGTCATAACCAAGCGCGTGCTTGATCTTCACGGCAGCCAGGTAGCAGACAGCACCGGCAACGATGCCGATGATGAGCGCGCCCATCGGGTTGACGAAACCCGCGGCGGGCGTCACGGCAACAAGACCTGCAACAGCGCCTGAAATGATGCCGAGCACGCTCGGCTTGCCCGCAATCGCCCATTCCACGAACATCCAGGCAAGCGCGGCACCGGCGGTCGCAACCTGGGTATTGAGCATGGCGACACCGGCAAGCGCGTTAGCGCCAACAGCGGAACCGGCATTGAAGCCGAACCAGCCAACCCACAGGAGAGCAGCGCCGATGACCGAGAGGACGAGATTGTGCGGAGCCATGTTGGTGTGGCCGTAGCCATCGCGCTTGCCGATGATGAGGGCGGCAACCAGACCGGCAACACCGGCATTGATATGAACGACCGTACCGCCAGCAAAATCAAGCACGCCATCAGACGCCATGAAGCCGCCGCCCCAGACCCAGTGTGCCACCGGGATATAGACGATGAACAGCCAGAGCGTCAGGAAGACCAGCATGGAGGAAAATTTCATGCGCTCGGCGAACGAACCGGCAATGAGTGCTGGCGTGATGACGGCAAAGGTCATCTGGAAGGTGATGAACACATATTCGGGGATGGTTCCCGTCAGCGATTCCATCGTGACGCCGGAAAAGAAAGCCTTGGAAAGACCGCCAATATAAGAATTGAGAGAGCCTCCATCGGTGAAGGCGAGCGAATAGCCTGCAACCATCCACAGAATGGACATGAGACAGGTAATCGCAAAGCTCTGCATCACCGTGGACAGCACGTTCTTCTTGCGCACCATGCCGCCATAGAACAGCGCGAGACCCGGTATAGTCATCATCAACACAAGCGCGGTCGAAGTCAGCATCCACGCCGTATCGCCCGTATCGAGGGTTGGTGTCGGTGCGGCGTCCTGTGCCATTGCCGTCCCGGCCATGGCGACGAGCGCAGGCAGGGTAGCCAAAAGGGCGGTTTGCTTGTTTCTTCCTGTTATCAGCATCGAATATCTCCGTCGAAGGGCGGTTTCAAACGCGGCTGCGCTGGAAAGACCGGTTCAAACAGAGAGAAACAAAATTCATGCCAGTTGGCCGATGTTGGCAAATTAACTGCGAATTTTCTGAAATTATGTGCACCGGAGGCGCAAATGCAGGTCCAAGGAAGAGGGGGCGTTGCTGCAACTTATCCTGAATGAAGCCTTAAATGATTCATTCAGCTTGGTTTTCCGTCATGGGCATCCGCTTTCGCGCAGCGAATGCCCTGTATTTAATCACATATGAGAAGCGTGATTAAATAATAGTCATTTCTTTTTATCGTGAACGCGGATCAATCCTTCCTGTGCGACCGAGGCGATCAGCACGCCGTCACGCGTATAAAGCGCACCCCGGTTAAAACCGCGCGCGCCGGAGGCACTCGGCGTATCCTGCGTGTAGAGCAGCCAGTCATCGAGCCTGCATGGGCGGTGGAACCACATGGCGTGATCAAGGCTTGCAACCTGAAGATCACGGTCGAAAATCGTACGGCCATGCGGATGCAGGGACGTATCGAGCAACGTCATATCCGAGAGATAAGCGAGAATGGCAGCCTGCAGGGCCCTATCATCCGGCACAATGCCGCGTGCCCTGACCCAGACATGCTGGACGGGCTCAAGCTTCTCGCGCGAGAAATAATGGGTCAGCGACACCGGCTTTATTTCAATGGGCCGCTCCTGCTCCCAATATTTGCGCACATTGGGCGGCGCCATATGGAGATATTGTTCCTTGATGTCACGATCGCCGACAAGCTGTTCAGGCATCGGCAGTCCTTCCGGCATGGGAAGCTGGTGATCAAGCCCGCCCTCATCCACCTGAAACGAAGCCGAGAGGGAAAAAATCGCCTTGCCGTGCTGCTTTGCCAGAACGCGCCGGGTGCTGAAGCTCGATCCATCACGAATGCGATCAACTTCATAGACAATCGGTATCGACGGATCGCCGGGCCGCACGAAATAAGCGTGCAGGGAGTGGACGTCCCGTTCGGGCTCGACGGTGCGCTGCGCCGCTATCAGCGCCTGCCCGATCACCTGTCCGCCGAAAACCCGCTGCCAGCCGACCTGGGGGCTGTTACCACGGAACAAATCCACCTCAAGCGTTTCCAGATCGAGAATGGAAAGAAGCTCACGCATTGCATCAGTCTGGGCATCAGTCTGGGCGCCAGCAGACTTTTCTTGATCGGTCATGGACAGCCTGTCTCCTGCAACCATATATGAATAGGGTTCATGTTTGAGCCGGAGCATCCGAATCTGTCAAGAAGCGCACGGGAAAAGCTATGTTACCAGCGCCCCATATGATGCGAATGTCTCATTCCGGCTGTCCGGTCCTGATATGCGCCGCGGCAAAATATCGGGTTTCTTGGACTGCAATATATGCCAAAACACCGCTAGAGCGGTTCCAGCCAAACCGGAATTGTGGAACAGCTCTATCTCTTTGTTTCTAAGCATTTGCCTCACGCAAAACCGCTTCGCACTTTTGCTGGAAATGCTCCCGTGAGATGGATTCTCGAAAGGAAATGACAATGGCCGCCCGGAAGAAGCAGGAAGCAGCACGCAGTAACGATGTAGTGATTGCAGGCGGCGGCTATGTCGGGCTCGTCACGGCAGTTGCGATCAAATCAGCGGCGCCACACCTTTCCGTCACCGTGATCGACGGTGCACCGGCTGGCGCCTGGAAGAACGACCCGCGCGCGTCCTCCATTGCTGCCGCCGCTTCACGCATGCTCGACAAGCTTGGTTGCTGGCAGGCAATCCTTCCCGAAGCCCAGCCCATCACGGAAATGGTCATCACCGATTCGCGTACCTCCGATCCCGTGCGTCCGGTATTCCTCACTTTCGAAGGTGAAGTCGAGCCCGGCGAACCCTTTGCCCATATGGTCGAAAACCGCGTCCTCAACACCGCCCTGCACAACAAGGCTGAAACGCTCGGAATCACCTTCCTTGAAGCCACCAGCGTGGAGAATTTCAACACACTTCCAGAAGGGGTGACCGTCACTCTCTCCAATGGAGATACGCTTGAAACGCGTCTTCTGATTGCTGCCGATGGTGCACGCTCCCGCCTGCGCGATCTGGCTGGCATCAAAACCGTCAACTGGGACTACGGCCAGTCGGGTATCGTGTGCAATGTTGCTCATGAACTGCCGCATGGCGGACGGGCCGACGAGCATTTTCTTCCAGCCGGTCCATTTGCGATCCTTCCATTGAACGGCAATCGCAGTTCGCTGGTCTGGACCGAGCGCACAACAGATGCCGAACGCCTCATCCGCGAAGACGACTTCGTGTTCGAGGCCGAACTCGAGCAGCGCTTCGGTCACCGTTTGGGTGCCCTGCATGTCGAAGGCCCCCGCCGCGCCTTTCCGCTCGGCCTGACGCTGGCGCGTGAATTCGTGAAGCCGCGCTTCGTTCTGGTGGGCGACGCGGCACACCGCATCCACCCCATTGCCGGGCAGGGTCTCAATCTCGGCTTCCGCGATGCGGCAGCAATTGCCGAGGTGGTGGTCGAAACAGACCGGTTAGGCCTCGACATCGGGTCGTTTGCCGCTCTGGAACGTTACCAGTCCTGGCGTCGCTTCGACACCGTGCAGATGGGGGTAACGACGGATATTCTGACGAGGCTTTTCTCCAACGACCATCCGGCCGTCCGCTCGATCCGCGATATTGGTCTGGGGCTGGTCGACCGGGTACCGGCGTTGAAATCCTTTTTCATCAAACAGGCAGCCGGGCTTTCAGGCGATACCCCACGCCTGTTGAAAGGCCAGGCTATTTGATTTCTGGCTGGTTGCTGGAAGCCGTGGTCAAGCGCCCTATATCGGTAGCGGAATTCCCAACCGAGAGGAGAGCTTCCCATGGACAGAAAAGCAACCGCCATCTGGCAGGGTACGCTGAAGGAAGGCAAAGGTACGCTTAACACGCAAAGCGGTGCACTGAAGGATCTTCCCTATGATTTCAAGGCTCGTTTTCAAGACGAAAGCGGTCGCTCCGGCACCAATCCGGAAGAACTTCTGGGCGCCGCTCACGCAGGCTGTTTCGCCATGCAGCTTTCCGCGCTTCTGACGGAACACGGAACGCCACCGGAAAAACTGGAAGCCACTGCGGCAGTCACCGTCGGCCCCGCAGCAGGTGGTGGCTTTGAAATCAGCCGCAGCGCACTTACGCTCAACGCCAACATTCCCGGAATCTCCGTCGAGGATTTTGAAGCGCTCGCCAATAAGGCCAAGCAGTCCTGCCCGCTCTCGAAAGCACTCGGCGCGATTGAAGTGACACTGGATGCAAAACTGATCTGAACAACTTCAAGACACGAAAACGATGAGCGGGCGCAAGCCCGCTTTTCTATTCGGGCAGGTGGCAGACAGCCTCGATATTGTGACCGTCCGGATCGGTCACGAAGGCGGCGTAATAATCGGGGTGATAATTCGTACGAAGCCCCGGCTTGCCGTTGTCTGCGCCACCGGCAGCGATGGCTGCTTCATAAAAGCGATCGACTTCCGAGCGGGTTCCCGCAGAAAAGGCGACATGCAAAACGCCTTCCAGTTTGGCGCCCTTCTGCTTGCCGATCCAGAATTCCGGCTTGCCGTTGCGCCCATATCCGACCCAGTCGCCGAACTCCATGGCGCGGGAAATGCCCAGTGGGGCAAGTGCCTCATCATAGAACTTGCGCGACTTGGGCATGCTGGAAATGTTGAAACCGATGTGATCGAGCATGATTGCCCTGTCTCCGATGGACCTGTTCTCCAATGAGATATCGGTGCCGCTACAAAGATCAAGCCTTCTACGAACACAACAAAGGTTCAGACAAAGAAAAAGGGGAAGGTTTGCACCTTCCCCTTTTCATTCTTGCGGTCGATATTGCGAGTTACACGCGACGCTCGACCATCATCTTCTTGATTTCCGCACAAGTGGCGTGGAGGCAACAGGCCGAAAGGGATTGCAAAAACTGGCGATTGCCGCGCTTACACGCGGCGTTCCACCATCATCTTCTTGATTTCGGCAATCGCCTTGGCAGGGTTCAGACCCTTCGGGCAGGTCTGCGCGCAATTCATGATCGTGTGGCAGCGATAGAGCCGGAACGGGTCCTCAAGATTGTCGAGGCGTTCGCCCTTGGCTTCGTCGCGGCTATCAATCAGCCAGCGATAGGCCTGAAGCAGCACAGCAGGTCCGAGATAACGGTCGCCGTTCCACCAATAGCTCGGGCACGAGGTCGAGCAGCAGGCGCACAGAATGCATTCATAAAGACCGTCGAGCTTCTGGCGGTCCTCATGGCTCTGCAGCCATTCTTTCTGCGGCTCCGGCGAAACCGTCTTGAGCCATGGCTCAATGGAACGGTGCTGGGCGTAAAAGTTGTTGAGGTCGGGAACGAGGTCCTTGACCACCGGCATATGCGGCAGCGGGTAGACCTTGATAGCCCCCTTGATGTCGTCCATGCCCTTGGTGCAGGCCAACGTGTTGGCGCCGTCGATGTTCATCGCGCAGGAACCGCAAATGCCTTCACGGCACGAACGGCGCAGCGTCAGCGTCGGGTCGATCTTGTTCTTGATATAGAGCAGACCGTCCAGGACCATTGGGCCGCAATCGTCGCGATCGACATAGTAGGTGTCGATGCTCGGATTGGCGTCGTCATCCGGCGACCAGCGATAGATACGGAATTCGGTAACCCGCTTGGCACCGTCGGGGCGCGGCCAGGTCTTGCCCTCTTGCGGGCGCGAATTCTTGGGAAGTGCGAGTTCAACCATTGCTCTTTCCCTTAATCAGTAAACGCGCTTCTTCGGCGCAATCTTGGCGAGGCTGATGCCGCCTTCCTCTTCCGTCGTCAACGGATCGAGGTGGACAGGGCGATAGTCAAGCTTGACCTTGCCATCCGGCGACAGCCAGGACAGCGTGTGCTTGCGCCACTCGGCATCATTACGATCCGGGAAATCCTCATGCGCATGGGCGCCGCGGCTTTCCTGACGCGCTTCCGCCGAAACAACCGTCGTCAGCGCATTCGCCATCAGGTTTTCCAGCTCGAGCGTTTCGACCAGATCGGAGTTCCAGATCATCGAACGGTCGGTAACCTTGATGTCCGGCAGCTCTTTCCAGAGCTTTTCCATGCGCTCGACGCCCTGCTTGAGCGATTCCGACGTGCGGAACACGGCAGCGTCTTCCTGCATGGTACGCTGCATCTTCTCGCGCAGTTCCGCGGTCGGCTGGGAGCCATTGGCAAAACGCAGGCGATCAAAGCGTTCCATGATCTTGTCGCAGGCAGCGATGTCGAGGTCCGGAACCTTCGTATTGCGATCGATAACCTCACCGGCACGGATCGCAGCCGCACGGCCGAACACCACCAGATCGATCAGCGAGTTGGAACCGAGACGGTTTGCACCGTGCACCGAAGCGCAGCCCGCTTCGCCAACGGCCATCAGGCCGGGCTGTACGCGGTCCGGATCGGCTTCGGTCGGGTTCAGCACTTCGCCCCAGTAATTGGTCGGGATGCCGCCCATATTGTAGTGAACGGTCGGCAGAACCGGGATCGGTTCCTTGGTTACATCGACGCCTGCAAAAATCTTGGCCGACTCGGAGATACCCGGCAGGCGTTCGTGCAGAACCGCCGGATCAAGATGGTCGAGATGCAGGTAGATGTGGTCCTTGTTCTTGCCAACGCCGCGACCGGCGCGGATTTCCATGGTCATGCAGCGTGAAACCACGTCACGCGAAGCAAGATCCTTGGCCGATGGCGCGTAGCGCTCCATGAAGCGCTCGCCTTCGGAGTTAACCAGATAACCGCCTTCGCCGCGTGCACCCTCGGTAATCAGGCAGCCTGCACCATAGATGCCGGTCGGATGGAACTGAACGAATTCCATATCCTGAAGCGGAAGACCAGCGCGTGCAGCCATGCCGCCGCCGTCGCCGGTGCAGGTATGCGCAGACGTTGCCGAGAAATAGGAACGGCCATAACCGCCCGTCGCCAGAACCACCATCTTGGCGGAAAAGCGATGGATCGTGCCGTCATCGAGGTTCCACGCCACGACGCCGGTGCAGACACCGTCGGTCATGATGAGATCGAGCGCGAAATACTCGATGAAGAACTGCGCGTTGTTCTTCAGCGACTGGCCATAAAGCGTATGCAGGATCGCGTGGCCGGTACGGTCAGCGGCAGCGCAGGTGCGCTGAACCGGAGGGCCGTCGCCGAAATTCTGCATGTGGCCGCCGAACGGACGCTGATAAATCTTGCCTTCTTCGGTGCGCGAGAACGGCACGCCGTAATGCTCGAGCTCGTAGACGGCCGCAGGCGCTTCACGCGCCAGATACTCCATCGCATCGGTATCGCCGAGCCAGTCCGATCCCTTGACGGTATCGTACATATGCCACTGCCAGCTGTCCGGGCCCATATTCTTGAGCGAAGCGGCGATGCCGCCCTGTGCTGCAACCGTGTGCGAACGGGTTGGGAAAACCTTGGTGATGCAAGCCGTCTTCAGGCCCTGTTCGGCCATGCCGAGCGTTGCGCGCAGACCGGCACCGCCAGCTCCAACCACCACCACGTCGAACTTGTGATCGACATAGGTATATTTGCTTGCTGCGGCAGGCGCCGCATTATTTACTGCACTAGCCATCGGGCTATCAACCTCCGAAGCTCAGCTTGAGGATCGCGAAAACGCAGGCAAAACCGACCACCGCCGTAAAGAAGGTGTTCAGCATCACCAGCACGACCTTCATGCCTTCGCCATGCACATAATCTTCGATAATGACCTGCATGCCCAAACGCATGTGATAGACGCCCGTCAGAACGAACAGCGCCATGACAATGGCTGTAATGGGATGCGAGAGAGCAGCCCGGACTTCCGCATAGCTTGCGCCATTGAGCGAAATAACCAGACCGATGAAAAACATGACCAGCGGCACCAGAGCGACCGCGCTCAGGCGCTGGTACCAGAAATGACCGGTGCCTTCCTTGGCCGACCCCAGACCCCGGACCTTGCCGAGCGGGGTGCGCATATCATTGTTCATACCGTTCATGAAACCTGCTCCCCTTAACGCACCGAATAGGCGACGACCCAGATGAGGATCGTGGCGATGACGGAGAAAACGACGGTCGCCCAGGCGATCTTCGAAGCGGTATGTTTTTCGAGGCCTGCGCCCGTATCCCAGATCAGGTGACGAACACCACCGGCCAGATGGTGCAGAAGCGCCCAGGTATAGCCGAACAGGATCAGACGACCGATCCATGACGAAAAAAATGCATTGACGAAGTTGAAGCACTCTTCGCTGACTGCAGCCGAGATCAGCCAGGCCGCCAGCAACAGGGTGCCGAAGTAAAGTGCACCGCCTGTGATGCGATGGACGATGGACATCGTCATCGTAATGACCGGCTTGTAGATGGACAGGTGCGGCGACAAAGGACGCTGGCGCGTTACAGTCGGTTGTGTCATGGCTCTGTAGGCTTCCCTGACGTTTCTCCCCGGCCACACCCCGCTGACGAAGATCAGCGAAGCAGCCAGGTTGCGGGTTCTCCCGAACCCTGGTTCGACGTCGCCCACAGCACAGGGAACCGGACTCTTGATCCCGCACCGGTACGACCTAAGAAAATATGGCTGGACCGTGACGTACGGCCCTATGTGGCGCTTTCTACTGCGCTTTTACCATCACGTCAAAGAAGCTTTTTCACGAAAAGACTAACAATTGGTCGCACCTGGGCGACACATTCGCGTGATTGCGGCATTCAAACGATTGAAGGCCGCAATCAGCAAAAACATGTGTAATTTCATCCACTTTTGGGAAATCGATTAATTACCGAATCGAATCACGTAGCTCGACCAGTCGGCAGCCGTGGCAATCTGTTCATAGAGCTTGCGCCCGTCTTCCGGCGCGCGCGGCGCATTGAGCACCAGCTTGGACCAGCTGCGCTCTTCAGCCTTGTCGGCAAGCACGTCGATCAACGCCTTGGCTATGCCTTTCCCGCGATGATCGTGATGCACATAGATATGGTCGACCTGCCCTGCACGCAGCCCGGTCACCGGCTCAGGCAGGTCGTAGAAAATCACGAAGCCGACCAGATTGCCGTCAACCCTGGCCCCCAGCGTTTCGGCAGCGCGATCCTGAAGCAGATGCTCGGCATAAAAATCGTCGGGACGGCGTGGTGCACCGCGCTTCAGCGCCTGCGCATAGCTTGCCAGCAGCGGTGCGAATTCGTGGGCATCACGCAGATGGAGGAGCGCAATATCGACGGCATGATCTTTGGTCATTGGACGTTCCTTGGCGTTTCCAGTTCTTCCGCCTGCAGCTTGCGAAGCAGTGCCGCACGGGAAGGCCGGTTCGATTTTAGCCAGCACGGATGACAAAGGTAAAGAAAGAGTTAAGATAGCCCTCATTCTCTTTGGGATCATGCATGGTGAGGCTCGATCAACGATGACAAACCGCGAACGGACGATGTTTGGCCTGGCTGTCGTCGGTGTTCTTGTTCTGACCGGCCCCGCACTGACCCATCCCGCACTGGCCGACAATGCCATACGCTCTGTCGATGCGTCGGGAAATATTGTCATTCAGATGCCGGATAACGGCGCGAAGATCATCCGGGTCGGAGCGGCGCAAAAGACAGCCTCCCATTCGCCACAGCGCATCAAAGTGATGTCCGCACCGCGGGATCGCGCCGTCGCCTATGTCGTCGCCAGGCCCAACAGCGATTGCGAAAGTGCAGTCGTACTGCACGGGCGCTCTTTCATGTTTGGGATCGATCGTGGGGAAACGCCAGTTCTCGACCATGCAGGCTGCGGCGATCGATAGGCTTCATTCAACGCCCGGTCATTGAACGGAATTCCAGAACGTTTTCGTCGACCAGTATCGGCAGAGCGGTACGAACACAGTTGCGCCCGCCCTTCTTCGCTTCATAAAGCGCACCATCTGCCCGTTTGTAGAGATCGGAAAAAACGTCGTCGAATTCCATTTCTGCAACCCCGAAGCTCACAGTGAAATCAATCTCCCTGTTCTTGCCGTTAAGATGGATATCACGGCAGGCAAGTCGAGCCTTGTCGGCAAATCGCCATGCGGATTGAATCGTGTTTCCCGGCAAAATGACTGCGAATTCCTCACCGCCTATGCGCGCGGCAATCCCGCCCTTGGCGCTGGCCGCCTTACGCAGTTCGGCAGAGAAAGCGGCAATGACGCGATCCCCCAACGCATGACCATACGTGTCGTTGATTGCCTTGAAGTGATCGATATCGCACAGAACGAGTGACAGAGCCTGTCGCATACGTTTCGATTTTTCGATTGCAGCTTCCGCACGAAACTCGAAGCCGCGCCGGTTGAGCAGCGCCGAAAGCTGGTCCGTTTCCGAGCGGATCAGCATATTGGTGATCAGCTCCCGCATCAGGCTCAAAAGCAAAAGCAATCCGCCTGCAACCGAAAGAGCTGCCCCCATCGACTGCGAGAACATCGCATAGGTCGTATCGATATAGTCAGCCGGTTCAGCACCTGTGCCTCCCGACAGCACGGCGATGACCGGTTTGAACAGAAAATGCACGGCGCTGATGCCGAACAGTACCGCCATCAAGGTATCGATGCCGTTGCAGTCCACCCGCAGTATCACCCACACCGCAAGCAGCAACATGAGGACGTAGGGCGCCTGATAAAGCAGCATGCCGATCATCTGGCTGCGGGCAATGTCATATATGCCGTAGACCACCGCAAGCGACGTAATGGTCAGCAAACCGAGCGCAATCCACGGCACCGGTCGGGCATACATTCGGGCCAGACCGACGACCAGACAGGATAATGTCAGGTAATAGGTTGTGAAGGCGAGCATATAGCCGAGACGGGGATTGGGAATGGAAGGCATGGCAAGCTCTGTCAGGAAGTAGAGCATTGCGAAAATGAAGCCAAAGGCGAAGACGGGCGCTGCAGCATTATCCCGCGCATAAACGGCTATGCCGAGAAATGCGAAAGCAAACAGACCGGAAACGGTCATGTTGATCAGGAGGATAAAGTCGGCCCCATTCATCAATGCTCTTCCCCGCGCCGGCACTCAAAAGCTTCTCGATGCCAGCCCCCTTCTCTCCTTACAATCAAAGCGTGAAAAAGCTGCTAATACACAGCCAAGAAAAAACCGCCGGGATGAACCGGCGGTTTGATCTTTCCGGAAGCGTTCAGAAACGCTTCAAATGGCAGTCTTCGGTATGAAACCTCAGTTCCACTCGCGAATGTCGACGAAATGTCCGGCAATCGCAGCAGCGGCAGCCATAGCTGGCGACACGAGATGCGTGCGGCCCTTGAAACCCTGACGGCCTTCGAAGTTACGGTTCGAGGTCGAAGCGCAACGTTCACCCGGCTTCAGGCGGTCGTCATTCATGGCAAGGCACATGGAACAGCCCGGCTCGCGCCAGTCAAACCCGGCTTCGATGAAGATCTTGTCGAGGCCCTCGGCTTCCGCCTGTTCCTTCACGAGACCCGAACCCGGCACGATCATGGCATTGACGCCATCGGCAACCTTCTTGCCTTCAGCCATGCGGGCAGCGTCACGCAGATCTTCAATACGGCCATTGGTGCATGAGCCGATGAAGACGCGGTCGATCTTGATGTCGGTCATCTTGGTGCCCGGCTTCAGGCCCATATAGTCAAGCGCACGCCACTTCGATGCACGCTTGGTTTCATCCTTGATCTCGTCCGGATTCGGCACGATGTCGGTGACGAAAACAACGTCTTCCGGCGAAGAGCCCCAGGAGACGACAGGCGAAATCTTGGCCGCATCCAGTTCGACAATCTTATCGAAATGCGCGCCTTCATCCGAATGCAGCGTCTTCCAGTAGCCGATAGCCTGTTCCAGCGCTTCGCCCTTCGGCGCGCGCGGCTTGCCCTGCACATAGGCAAAGGTCGTTTCGTCCGGCGCGATCAGACCAGCGCGTGCGCCGCCTTCAATCGACATGTTGCAGACGGTCATGCGACCTTCCATCGACAGCGAACGAATGGCGCTGCCTGCATATTCGATCACGTAACCGGTGCCGCCTGCGGTGCCGATCTTGCCGATGATGGCCAGCGTGATGTCCTTGGCCGTGACGCCCGGAGCCAGTTCACCTTCAACACGCACCAGCATGTTCTTGGCTTTCTTCTGGATCAGCGTCTGCGTCGCGAGCACATGCTCGACTTCGGACGTACCGATACCATGAGCCAGCGAGCCGAAAGCACCATGGGTCGAGGTATGGCTGTCGCCGCAAACAATCGTCATGCCCGGCAGAGTGAAGCCCTGTTCCGGTCCCACGATGTGCACGACGCCCTGGCGACGATCACGTTCGGAATAATATTCGACGTTGAAATCGGCGGCATTCTTGGCGAGAGCCTCAACCTGAATGCGGCTTTCTTCGTTCTTGATGCCGTTGACGCGGTCTTTCGAGGTCGGCACGTTGTGATCGACCACGGCGAGCGTCTTCTCGGGATGGCGCACCTTGCGGCCTGCCATGCGCAGACCCTCGAAAGCCTGCGGGCTCGTCACTTCGTGCACAAGATGGCGATCAATATAAAGGAGGCAGGTCCCGTCTTCCTGCTGATCCACTACATGGTCGTCCCAGATCTTGTCGTAAAGTGTACGCGGCGCGCTCATTGCGAGAGGTCCTTTGAATAGTTCTTAACTTTGGCTGTCATATGCACCCGTCGCCGCATTTCGTCAAGAAACACAAACCGCAACAGGGTGTCGCAGTAACAATCTTGCGAGAGTCAGGCAGAATTATGCAATATGTTACGCAGCCCTTGGCATTTGGCAAATAAAAAAGGCGACCAAAGGCCGCCTTTTTCAAACAGATTGCCCTGAAGCTTATTCAGCAGCAGTCTTAGCAGCCTCGGCCTTGGCGGCGGCAGCCTTGTCGGCTTCGCGCTCGGCCTTGGTACGGTTGTCTTTCTTTTCAGCGATACGGGCAGCCTTACCGGTGAGGCCACGCAGGTAGTAAAGCTTGGCGCGACGGACCTTACCGCGGCGAACCATTTCAACCCCTTCTACGATCGGCGAGTAAACCGGGAATACGCGCTCTACGCCTTCGCCGTACGAAATCTTGCGAACGGTGAAGTTTTCGTTGAGGCCAGCGCCGGAACGGGCAATGCAGACGCCTTCATAGGCCTGCACGCGGGTACGCGTACCTTCGGTAACGCGAACCTGAACGCGAACCGTGTCGCCCGGCTGGAAATCTGGAAGCTTGCGCTTTTCTTCGATCTTTGCTGCCTGTTCGGCTTCAAGCTGACGAATGATATCGGTCATCGTCTGACTCCTTCTTTGTTCTTCTCAAACAGTCAGAGCGCTCTGCACTTGCCGCCAAGCAATCCTTGGCCTTGCGACTATGCCTTCAATCTCAGGCAGGAGCGGTACACCATTTATTGGTTTACGGACGTCTCGGGCTTTGCCCGAACGGGATATTGCAATGTCGGTTTTTCCCGAACTGACGGGCCAATACAGCATCGCGGGGGATTTGTCACGCCCTGTCATAAATTTTCGTAGCCAGCGACGCAGGACTGTGCCAGAGTTATTGTTAACAATAAACTTTCAATTGTAAACAACTTAAAAAGACAATGCTAAAATGGGGACACTATGACAATCAAAAATCCATCACCCTCATTGTATAATGAGGATCTGGCACCAGCCGAAGAGCGCAAATGGGGCGCCTTCAGTATTTTCAACGTCTGGACATCAGACGTTCATAGCCTCTGGGGCTATTATCTTGCCGCAAGCCTGTTTCTTCTGTGCGGCAGCTTCTTGAACTTTGTTCTGGCCATCGGCGCGGGATCACTGGTCATCTTTTTCCTGATGAGCCTGGTTGGCAATGCCGGTGTGCGAACCGGCGTGCCCTTTCCGGTGCTGGCGCGCGCGTCTTTCGGCACGTTCGGAGCCAATTTTCCAGCGCTCGTGCGCGGCGTCGTCGCCTGTTTCTGGTATGGCGCACAGACAGCCGCAGCCTCCGGCGCGCTCGTTGCGCTGCTTATCCGCAACGAGAGCATACTGTCCTTTCACCAGAACAGCCATCTTCTCGGCCACTCGACACTCGAAGTGATCTGCTACGTCGCGGTTTGGGCAGCCCAGCTTCTCATCATCCAGCGTGGCATGGAAACTGTACGCAAGTTTCAGGATTGGGCAGGCCCAGCCGTCTGGATCATGATGCTTATCCTGGCTGTTTATCTGGTCATCAAAGCCGGTACCTTCTCCTTCGGCAGCGAAATCCCGCGCGATGTACTGCTTGAGAAAACGAGGGATGCGGGTGTCATGGGCGAGCCGGGGTCCTTTGCAGCGCTCGCGGCTGTTGCGGCCACCTGGATCACCTATTTCGCGGCGCTCTATCTGAACTTCTGCGACTTCTCACGTTATGCCAAGGATGAAGCATCCCTGCGGCGCGGCAACCTGTGGGGGCTGCCGATCAACCTCATGGCCTTCTGCCTTGTTGCAGGCGTCACCACCACCGCAGCCTTCACTGTTTACGGCGAAGTTCTGCTTCACCCGGACCAGATTTCGGCTAAATTCGACAGCTGGTTTCTCGCACTTCTGGCTGCGATGACATTTACCGTCGCAACACTCGGCATCAATGTGGTCGCGAATTTCGTTTCGGCCGCGTTCGACTTCTCGAATACATTTCCGCAGAAAGTCTCGTTCAAGCGAGGCGGCGTCGTTGCAGCGCTGATTGCACTGCTCCTCTATCCGTTCGCACCGTGGGAAACGGGTGCCGCGCATTTCGTCAACTTCCTCGGCTCCACCATGGGTCCAATCTTCGGAATCATGATGGTTGACTACTACCTGCTCCGTCGCGGCGAACTGAACGTGGCAGATCTCTATCAGGAAAACGGTGAATTCCGGTTCCAGAACGGCTGGCACGTCAAGGCTTTCATCGCCTTTGTAATCGGCGCATTGTTCTCGTCCATCCTGCCGATTGCCACCAATCTTCTGCCGGCCTGGTGGGCAACCTATGGCTGGTTCTTCGGTGTAGCGATTGGCGGCGGTGTCTATTTTGTGCTCCACAGATCGCAGAGAGAACTTCGCAGGCCTGCAAATCAGCATTCCGCCTGACAATAGCAAATGAAAATGCCCGGCAGATGCCGGGCATTTTTTTGTTTAGTTCTGCTCTTCGTCCAAGATGCGCATTCCGAAATGCCTGATCCATATTGGGGCCCGGCGCCGAGCCCCAGGAAAAGATTTTCGAGTGCAGGATCAGGTTCGTTTGGGTTTGCTCTCGCAATAGGTTTTCCAAAGATCGGGACGCCGTTCCTTCGTGATCCCCTCGGCCTGTTCATGGCGCCATTTATCGATGGCGCCATGATTGCCGGAGGTCAGGATTTCTGGAATCGACCGATCTTCCCAAACCTGCGGGCGGGTATAATGCGGATGTTCAAGCAATCCGGTCTCGAAACTTTCCGTCTCACCGGATTCGCGATTGCCCATCACACCCGGCAGAAGCCGGACGATGGCGTCCAGCAGAACGATTGCGGCGGTTTCTCCACCCGACAGGATATAATCGCCGATCGAGACTTCCTCGAGATCGCGCGCTTCGATCACGCGCTCGTCCACGCCCTCGAAACGGCCGCATAGAATGATCGCACCCGGCCCGTCCGCCAGTTCACGCACACGCTTCTGCGTCAGCGGCTTTCCGCGCGGGCTCATCAACAGCATCGGACGGCGACCGTCGGCAACCGAATCCAGAGCCCGCGCAATAACGTCGGGCTTCATCACCATGCCTGCGCCGCCGCCAGAGGGCGTATCATCCACCATACGATGCCTGCCTTCGGCGAAATCGCGAATCTGCACCGCATCGAGCTGCCATTTGGCATCGCCGAGCGCCTTGCCCGCAAGGGAAGCGCCAAGTGGTCCGGGAAACATTTCGGGATAAAGCGTCAGCACGGATGCATGAAAGAAACCCGCCTCATCATCGACCTTGAAAACCTCGGTCATGACTTTTTCGGCTTTTTCTTTTCACTTTGCGGACGCTCGTCCTCATCATCGGCAATCAACCCGGCGGCATAGGGGTCGACCAGCAGCGTGCCCTTGTCCAGATCGATTTCCGGTACGGCAGCTTCCGTGAAAGGAATAAGCATCGGGCGCTTGCCCTTTTCGCTGAGTTCAATGAGGTCGCCGCCGCCGAAATCGAACAAGGCGCTCACCACGCCATATGTCTTGCCTTCGGCATCGACCGCCAGCAAGCCAATCAGGTCCGTCTGGAAGAACTCGTCGTCATCCAGTTCGTCGTCCGGTAGCTGGGAACGATCTATGAAAAGTTCCGTTCCGTTCAGCGCCTCTGCGGCATTGCGGTCGTTGATACCCTTGAAGCGCACGACCACGACCGTCTTGGCAGGGCGCGCTTCCAAAACCTCGTAGCTCTTGCCCTGTTCATCATAGAGCAGGCCGTATTCGGCGATTGCCAGCGGATCGCCGGTAAAGGTCTTCACTCGTACTTCGCCGCGCGTGCCATGGGCGGCACCGATGACGGCGAGCTGGATCGGGTTTTCTGGACGCGGCATTGCCAACCTTGTTTCTGCTGCTCGGATAGGACTATTTTTCGTTCAATAGCCCTTTCGCCAGCTCAATTCACCTCAATTCGTAAGAATAGTGCTTTTCACCTCACGAACAACCAGCCGGTAACCTATCGCTGGCAGACTGTCCGGGAACCTGGAGCATTTCCAGCAAAAGTGCGAAGCGGTTTTGCGTGGGATAATGCGACCCACAAACACTTGGAACGAACAACCGGCTGCCCCATGACGACGAACAGCGAATTTCTGATCCCTGCCCGTGCCGACCTCGCAGCCGCACGTGAAGAATGGCTGAAGACGCTGAAAGATGCGCGCCGCCTGTCGGAAAATACGCTCGAAGCCTATGAGCGCGACACGCGCCAGTTTCTCAATTTTCTAACCGGCCATCTGGGCGAGCCACCATCGCTGAAAGATGTCGGCAATCTGCGCATTGCCGATCTGCGCTCCTTTCTGGCCAGCCGTCGCAATGAAGGCGTCGGTGCCAGGACGCTGGGGCGCGGTCTTGCCGGTGTGCGCTCGCTTCTGCGTCATCTGGAGAAGCGCGGCCTTGCCAATGCAGCGGGCGCAAGTGCCATGCGTGCGCCGCGCCAGCCGAAATCACTGCCGAAGCCGCTGACTGCCGACGACGCCCGGCGCGTTGTCGCCGCCGACGGACAGATGGCGGAGGAACCATGGATCGCCGCGCGCAACGCCGCCGTCCTCACCTTGCTCTACGGCTGCGGCCTGCGTATCTCCGAAGCGCTTGGCCTGATGGGCGACGCATTATCCGACAGCACCGCCCGTTCGATCCCCATTACGGGTAAGGGCAATAAAGCCCGCCTCGTGCCGTTGCTGCCCATCGTGCATCGCGCCGTCGCACAATATCGGGTGCTTTGCCCATTCGATCTTGCCGCCGACAAGCCGCTTTTTCGCGGTGCCAAGGGCGGTATGCTTCATGCCGCGATCATCCAGCGCGAAATGCAGAAACTGCGCGCCGGCCTCGGCCTCCCCGACAGCGCGACACCGCATGCGCTGCGCCATTCATTTGCCACCCATCTGCTGGGACGGGGCGGCGATCTCAGGACAATTCAGGAACTGCTGGGCCATGCAAGCCTCTCGACCACACAGGTCTATACCGGCGTGGATACCGAGCGGCTCCTGGAGGTTTACGACAAGGCGCATCCACGGGCTTGAGATTTGTCTCGCACCGGCAAAAACCGCACCTATATTATTCTCATGAAAAAGCTGCTTCTCGTTCTTCTTTATGCCTGTCTGGCAGGCGCAACATCTGCCCGCGCCGACGATGCGCCTGCCACCTGCGCGGTGCATGGCGTCAATCTCATCGAAGGTCTGGAGAAGAAAGATCCGGCAAGCTGGAAGGAATTGCAGCGTGCTGCCGACGCTGTTCCCAATCACAAAGGGCTTCTCTGGAAAATTGATAAGGATAGCGTCGAGCCCTCCTATCTTTTCGGCACGATCCACCTCTCCGATCCTCGGGTGTTGACATTACCGAGGGCCGCCGATGAGGCCTATCGCTCGGCGAAGACCGTCGTCATAGAAACAACGGATATTCTGGATCCCAAGGCCTTCCTGCATCTCAAGCTTGAACAGCCTGACCTGCTGCTCTTCACCGATGGCACTACGCTCAAATCGCATATTCCGGCGGAACGCCGCGAAGAAGTTGAACGGAAGCTCGCAGAACGCGGTATCGTTCTCGATGCGGTCGCAAAAATGAAACCGTGGATTCTGACCGGTCTGCTTGCACTTCCGGAATGCGAACGAGAGCGCAAAAGCGAGGGCAAAAAATCACTCGATGAACAGCTTGCTCTGGGCGCGCAAGCCGAAGGCCGCAACGTGCAGGGACTTGAAAGCGCTGCCGAACAGTTCGAGGCCATGAACAAGATGCCGCTCGATTTCCATATCCGCAATCTGGTTGCTACCGTCGATTATGACGACAAGGTCGAGGATGCCATGGAGACGACGACCGCACTCTACCTTAAGGGCGAAATCGGTATGATTATGCCGTCGCTCCGAAAGATTGTTCCCGACAGCCTTTCCGAAGAGGATTATGAGTTATTCATAAAGTATCTCATTTCCGACCGTAATCATGTTATGGCCGATCGTGCCGTTCCGATCATCGACAAGGGAAATGCGTTTATTGCTGTCGGCGCGCTACATCTGCCGGGCAAAGACGGGATAATCGAATTGCTGCGCGCAAAAGGCTATCGGGTGACCCCGCTATAAAACATGTGCCTGAATGTTGCTAACCGGCTTTCAGATCAGTGATGCTGTTTTCAATGGCCGTGATATTGAGTTCGAGCTCGGCAATCTGTCTCAGTATGGATTTTCCCGGAAGCGCTTCGTCCCTGGCGGCTTCATCCAGAAGCTTGAACTGTTCATCGCGCAAAAGCGAAGAAAGCTTTTCGAAGCGCTCGATGGTTTTCAGATTCTCTTTCGATGGCATGATGTCATTCCTCAAATTTCGGCGTGGTTTCTAATCGCTTATGATGATCCCGACTTATCAGCGCTTTACAGTGATAAAGCCTAGATAGCCAGTAGATCGACCATAACTCGCTTATCGGACCACTTCCGTGATTGAATATACATAGCGATATGCAGTTTCGCTCGGGTTAACGGCACGTGTGCCGAACACCTTCGCACAGCTATTAATTCATGTTCCTTCTTATATTGGATTTTTTGGAACTATCAGCCTTTTTTCGCATTGATATACACCGGTTTTGTTATCACAACGCAGAACGACACGCATCAGAGGCGGCAGGAGTATGGATTGGCTCACGATTAACCGCAAATAACCGGTCAACTGTCGTTTCCCAACTGTCACTTCCCAACTGTCACCTCAATGACGGAAGGGAACATTGGAGGAACCCGTTATGGTCGATCCCCTTGATCCACGAAACAATGATCCCCGCACCACATCCGACCCTCGCCTTTCGGACCCGTCTGGCCAATCTGGAATGCCGCCACCTCCACCAGCACGCGGCGGGAGCGGCTATCTGCTCGGCGCGGTGCTTCTGGCAGCGATCATTATCCTTGGTTACTTCTTCTATCGGAACGATAGTGGAACCGATACCACCGCTCCACCTCCGTCGCCACCAGCGACACAAAGCGAGCCTGCAACACCGGCTCCAGCTCCACCGGCACAAAATTAGAGCATAATCCGACCGGAGTGAAACGAGGATCGATAAGATTATGCTCTGGAAAGAAAACTTAGAGCGCCGATCTGATTGGATCAGATCGGCGCTCAAAACAACAAAAAGGCCCGCATTAGCGGGCCTTTTTTACAATCAGATGGTTGCAACCGATTACATATGGATCGGCTTTGCAAAGGTCGCCAGAGCCGATTCGCGCACTGCTTCCGACATGGTCGGATGCGCATGGCAGGTGCGAGCCAGATCTTCCGACGATCCGCCGAACTCCATCAGAACGGCAAGTTCGTGGATCATTTCACCCGCATTGTAGCCGAGGATATGCGCACCCAGAACGCGATCCGTCGCCTTGTCGGCCAGGATTTTCACGAAGCCATCGGTGTGTTGCATGGCACGCGCGCGACCGTTGGCCGTGAACGGGAACTTGCCGACCTTGTATTCAATACCGGCAGCCTTCAGTTCTTCTTCGGTCTTGCCGACCGAAGCGACTTCCGGCTGCGTATAGACCACGCTCGGGATAACATCGAAATTCACATGACCGGCCTGACCGGCAATGATTTCGGCAACAGCAATGCCTTCGTCTTCGGCCTTGTGTGCCAGCATCGGGCCCTGAACAACGTCGCCGATGGCGTAAATGCCTTCGACATTGGTGCGCCAGTGATCGTCAATCGCAACGCGGCCACGATCATCGACATTCACGCCCGCTTCCTGAAGGCCGAGACCGTCCGTATAAGGACGACGGCCAGTTGCAATCAGAACCGTATCAGCGTCGAGCGTTTCAGCGTTGCCGCCCTTGACCGGTTCGAAGGTCACTTTCGCGCCCTTACCGGCCTTCTCTACGCCGGTAACCTTGGCGCCGAGCTTGAAGGCAATGCCCTGCTTTTCGAGCAGGCGCTGGAACTGCTTGGAAACTTCGCCGTCCATCGGGCCAAGCACCTTGTCGAGATATTCGACAACCGTAACCTTCGCACCGAGACGCGCCCAGACGGAACCGAGTTCCAGGCCGATCACACCGCCGCCAACAACGATCAGGCTGGCCGGAACCTTGTCGAAGGAAAGCGCGCCGGTCGAAGAAACAATGACCTTCTCGTCAATATCGACCTTAACGCCCGGAATACCTGCAACGTCGGAACCGGTCGCAATGATGATGTTCTTGGCTTCGATTTCCTCGACCTTGCCGTCTTCGGCGGTCACGGAAACCTTGCCCTTGCCCACGATCTTGCCTGTGCCGATGAAGGCTGTGATCTTGTTCTTCTTGAACAGGAATTCAACGCCCGTGACATTGGCCTTCACGGTCGTGTCCTTGTGCGCCAGCATCTTTCCCAGATTGAGCTTCGGCGTCACTTCCACGCCAAGCGTATCGAAGGAGTGACCGGCTTCGGCAAAAACTTCCGACGCATGCAGAAGCGCCTTGGAAGGAATGCAGCCGATATTCAGGCAGGTGCCACCGAAGGTCTTGCGCTTTTCCACAACAGCAACGGAAAGACCAAGCTGTGCAGCCTTGATCGCGGCGACATAACCGCCAGGGCCCGTACCGATGACAACCACATCGTATGACATTGAACTATCCTTCTTCAGTCTGTCCTGAACGCTTTTCGAACGCCCGGTTCATCCGGGCCCGTTCTCTCATTCGAAATTATTTCCATGCAACCGGCGCCTACAGGGCTACCGGTCATTCCTCGTCGGGTGAACATCCCTGAAAGCGGAATGCTTCCCACTGAAGCGGCTTTTCGGGTTTTGCCGCTCCAAAATCATAACCATCAAGTGCCGTCACCAGATCGGGCAGCAGGATAGCCTGCGCCGCCGGTTCTTCCGCTTTGGGCAGGACATCGGCCTCCGCACCTTCCTTCAGCGCATAGATGACGCTCTGCCATATGCTGCAATCGTCGAGATCTTCCGGATTGGAACCATCGCCCTTGCAGTTGAAAGTCAGCAACGCATAGGGGCGCGCCACGCCTTCTTCCGGCCAGATCACCATGCCGCTCAGCTTGAATTCAGGCTTGTCGTTGGCGGTAATGGTGAATTCATTCGTCGGTGCCGGAGACATTTTCAGGTCGTTCGACTGTTCCGGGCGAAACGTCAGCGTGTAAGCATCGTCGCGATCGCGATAAACCGCCCGATTCTGGGTGCAAGCCGCCTGAACCGCGGTCGAGAACACGGTGAGCGCGAGCACCGAAACGGCGGCGGTCCTGAAAAGCTTGTTTGCAGCGTGCATCTGTCGGTTCTCCCTGAGTGTTTCCGGCAGCGAATCGAGATTCAGCCAAACTGAACCTGTTGCTTCTTACATAGCCTTTTCGGTGGCAAGTTTAAGTCCCAGCGCGATGAAGACAACACCGCTGGTCCGATCGATCCATTTCGAAGCCCGCGAGAAGGCAGCCCGCATTTTCGGCGTGGTCATGAAAAGGCTGACCCCGATGAACCAGGAAATCAGGGCCGTCGCCATCACCACACCGTAGCCGAGCTTAACCTCGGTCGGCGTATGGGCATGAACGACCGTCGAAAAAATCGACAGAAAGAAGAACACGGCTTTCGGATTGAGCGCATTGGCGGCAAAGCCGAGGCCGAACGCTTTGGCGAAACTCTGCGGCTTACGCGGTTCCTTCGGTGCCGTTTCCACATCGATCTTCGTCGTTCCGGCGCGCAGCGCCTTGATCCCGATATAGACCAGATAGGCTACACCGCACCATTTGACGATGTTGAACAGATAGATCGATTTGGAAATGATAAGTCCGAGACCCAGCACCGTATAGGTGACATGCATCATGAGGGCTGCGCCGATGCCGAAGCTCGTGATGATCGCCTCACGACGGCCATGCAGCAGCGATTGCCGGATGACCATGGCGAGATCGGCACCGGGGGAAACGATGGCAAAGACGAAGATCGCCATCAGGGATGCAAGTTCGAACAGATAGGGATGCATCGCGTTTCCTTCGTTGCGCGTCGTTCACGCGCAGGCTGTTATGAAAAATCAGAGCATTTCCAGCAAAGATGCGAAGCGGTTTTGCGTGAGGATAATGCGAAAGATAAACAGAAAAGCTTTTCTGAATATCTGTTTAATCAGAAAAGCGCCAGAAGCATCACTCCGAGCCCCACCAGACTAATGAGCCAGACGAAGGACCGGAAATAGGGAATGCCCGCCAGATAAAGCGGGATATAGGCGATGCGGCCGAAAAACCAGAGCCAAGCCCCGAGGATGCCCCATCCGGACGGGTCGCCTTTCAGCACGAGCGCCAGCGCCAGCGCCACGAAAGCCGGATAGGTCTCGCGGAAATTGGTGGAGGCGCGCTCCGCGCGACCGGCAAATTTGCCGGAGGGTTTAAAACCCTCGTCGCGCGGACCGGCATTCCATTGAGAGCCGAGTTCCTTTGTCGCCGCAAAGCCCTGCAGGAGGATATGAACCACCAGCAGGACGACGCTCAAGCCGACCAGCGGCAGAAACGGGGATGCGGAGAAGATGCCCGGCTCCATCGTTTTTCCTTAGAGATCAAGAACCAGACGTTCCGGATCTTCCAGGCTTTCCTTGACGCGCACAAGGAAGGTCACGGCTTCCTTGCCGTCCACGATGCGGTGATCATAGGACAGGGCAAGATACATCATCGGACGGATCACGATCTGACCGCCGACGACGACCGGACGTTCCTGGATCTTGTGCATGCCGAGGATACCCGACTGCGGAGCGTTCAGGATCGGCGACGACATCAGCGAACCATACACGCCGCCATTGGTGATGGTGAACGTGCCGCCCTGCATGTCAGCCATGGAGAGCGTGCCGTCGCGGGCTGCCTTGGCCAGACGGCCCAGTTCCTTTTCGACGCCTGCAATCGAAAGCTGATCGGCGTCGCGGATGACCGGAACCACAAGGCCCTTGTCCGTACCGACAGCCATGCCGACATGGGCGAAGTTCTTGTAGATGATGTCAGTGCCGTCGATCTCGGCGTTAACAGCCGGGATTTCCTTCAGCGCATGGGTCACGGCCTTGGTGAAGAAGCCCATGAAGCCAAGCTTCACGCCATGCTTCTTCTCGAAGACGTCCTTGTACTTGGTGCGCAGTTCCATGACCGCAGACATGTCGACTTCGTTATAGGTCGTCAGCATGGCGGCAGTGTTCTGCGCATCCTTCAGACGCTTGGCGATCGTCTGGCGCAGACGGGTCATCTTCACGCGTTCTTCGCGCGATGCGTCGCCAGCCGACGAAGCCGGACGTGCAGCAACAGGAGCGGCTGCCGCAGGAGCTGCCGAAACGCCCTTTGCAATAGCATCGAGAACGTCGCCCTTGAGAACCTGACCGCGCTTGCCGGAACCTTCGACCTGATCGGCAGAAACACCGCTTTCAGCCAGAAGCTTCGAGGCGGCAGGTGCTGGCTGCATTGCCGGGCCTGACGATGCGGAAACAACAGATGCGCTAGCTGCCGGAGCGGCGGCAGGCTTGGCTTCTTCCTTCTTCGCAGCCGGAGCAGCAGCAACGGCAGCGCCATCGGTGGAAATCTGGCCGAGAAGCGCATTGACCTCGACCGTGTCGCCTTCCTTGGCCGTGATTTCAGCCAGAACGCCAGCGCTCGCAGCCGGAACTTCCACTGTCACCTTGTCGGTTTCCAGTTCCACCAGCGGTTCATCGGCGGCGACGGCATCGCCGACCTTCTTGAACCATTTTCCGATGGTTGCCTCAGTAACGGACTCCCCAAGCGTGGGAACGCGAATTTCGGTGGCCATGGTTTCTTCTTCCGTTGATCTTCAAACTTTAGATTTCGTGTTCAATTCAGGCTGGAGCAGCTTCGAAAAACTGCTCCAGAACTCCAACCCGGATCAGTTACCGAGCGCATCCTCAAGGAAAGCGGCAAGCTGCGCAAGATGCTTCGACATCAGACCCGTTGCAGGCGATGCTGCAGCCGGACGGCCCGCATAGCGCACACGCTGATGCTTGGCATCGATATGAGCCAGCACCCATTCCAGATACGGGTCGATGAACGACCATGCACCCATGTTCTTCGGCTCTTCCTGACACCAGACCATTTCCGCATGGCGGAAGCGTGACAGCTCGTTGATGAGCGCCTTGGCCGGGAACGGATAAAGCTGTTCGACACGCAGCAGGTAGACGTCATCAATGCCGCGCTTTTCACGCTCTTCGTAGAGATCGTAATAGACCTTGCCCGAGCAGAGTACGACGCGACGGATCTTTGCATCCTTCTGGAGCTTGATGCCTTCGTCCTTGTTGTATTGCGCATCATCCCACAGCAGGCGGTGGAACGAGGATTCGCCCGACATTTCGGCCAGGGTCGAAACGGCGCGCTTGTGGCGCAGCAGCGACTTAGGCGTCATCATGATGAGCGGCTTGCGGAAGTCGCGCTTCATCTGGCGGCGCAGAATATGGTAGTAGTTAGCCGGCGTCGTAACGTTGGCAACCTGCATGTTGTCTTCGGCGCAGAGCTGGAGATAACGCTCCAGACGAGCCGAGGAGTGTTCCGGACCCTGACCTTCATAGCCATGCGGCAGAAGGCAGACCAGACCGGACATACGCAGCCACTTGCGTTCGCCCGACGAGATGAACTGGTCGAACACGACTTGCGCACCATTGGCGAAATCGCCGAACTGGGCTTCCCACAGAACCAGCGCACGCGGTTCGGACAGCGAATAGCCATACTCGTAGCCGAGAACCGCTTCTTCCGAGAGCATCGAATTGATGACCTCGTAGATCGCCTGACCCTTCTGGATATTGTTGAGCGGGATGTAGCGATTCTGGGTTTCCTGATCGTAGAGAACCGTATGGCGCTGCGAGAAAGTACCGCGCTCGACATCCTGACCCGAGAAACGGATCGGATTGCCTTCCGCGACCAGCGAACCGAAAGCAAGTGCTTCTGCCGTTGCCCAGTCGATCCCCTCGCCCGTTTCCATCATCTTGGCACGGTTGTCGAGGAAGCGCTGGATCGTGCGATGGACGTGGAAGTCCTTCGGTACTTCAACCAGCTTCTTGCCGATTTCCTTCAGCGTCTTTACCGGCACGGCGGTCTTGCCGCGGCGCTGTTCGTCGGCATTGTCTGCGGTGCGCAGACCAGCCCATGCGCCGTCCAGCCAGTCGGCCTTGTTCGGCTTGTAGCTCTGTCCGGCGTCGAATTCGGTTTCCAGATTTTCGCGCCACTGCGCTTTCATCTGGTCGATTTCTTCCTGCTTGATCAGGCCTTCCGCGATCAGCTTGTCGCTATAGAGCTGAACTGTCGTCTTGTGCGCACGGATTGCCTTGTACATCAGCGGCTGGGTGAAGGACGGCTCATCGCCCTCGTTATGACCGAAGCGGCGATAGCAGAACATGTCGATGACCACCGGCTTGTGGAAGGTCATGCGGAACTCGGTCGCAACCTTGGCGGCGAACACCACAGCTTCCGGATCGTCGCCATTGACGTGGAAGATCGGCGCTTCGATCATCTTCGCCACATCCGACGGATAAGGCGACGAACGCGAGAAGGCCGGATTGGTGGTGAAACCGATCTGGTTGTTGATGATGAAATGCACCGTACCGGCGACGCGATGGCCCTTCAGGCCCGAAAGGCCCAGGCACTCGGCCACGACACCCTGACCGGCAAAGGCAGCATCGCCATGCAGGAGCAGCGGCAGAACCTTGGCGCGCGTTGCAAGCGGAACCATGTCGTCGCGGGTGCGACCAGCCAGCAGGTCCTGCTTGGCGCGGGCCTTGCCCATCACGACAGGGTTGACGATTTCGAGGTGCGACGGGTTGGCGGTCAGCGACAGGTGGACCTTGTTGCCGTCGAACTCACGATCCGACGAAGCACCCAGATGGTACTTCACGTCGCCCGAACCTTCCACATCGTCCGGCGCATAGGAGCCGCCCTTGAACTCGTGGAAGATGGCGCGATGCGGCTTGCCCATCACCTGTGAAAGCACGTTCAGACGACCACGGTGGGCCATGCCGAAAATGATTTCCTTGACGCCAATGGCGCCGCCGCGCTTGACGATCTGCTCAAGCGCCGGGATCAGCGATTCACCGCCGTCGAGGCCGAAACGCTTGGTGCCCTTGTACTTGACGTCGATGAACTGTTCGAAGCCTTCCGCTTCGATCAGCTTCGACAGGATGGCCTTCTTGCCTTCCGGCGTGAAGGCGACCTTTTTGTCCGGACCTTCGATGCGTTCCTGGATCCAGGCCTTTTCAGCCGGATCGGAAATATGCATGAACTCGACGCCGATCGTGCCGCAATAGGTACGCTTCAAAATGTCGAGCATTTCCGGCACGGTCGCATATTCGAGGCCGAGCACGTTGTCGATGAAGATCTTGCGGTTGTAGTCGGCAGGCGTGAAACCGTAATTTTCCGGCTCCAGCTCATTATAGTCGTTCGGCTTTTCGGAGAGACCGAGCGGATCGAGATTGGCGTGCAGATGGCCGCGCATGCGATAGGCGCGGATCATCATGATGGCGCGAACGCTGTCGCGTGCAGCCTGCGTGATCTCTTCGCTGGTAAGGGCGGCACCGGTCGCACCCTTCGCTTCGCCCTTCGCAGCCTTGCCCTTCAGCTTGTCGGTGACATGCTTTTCGACTTCAGCCCAATTGCCGTCGAGCGCAGAAATGAGTTCGCCATTGGCGGCAATCGGCCAGTTCTTTCTGGTCCAGCTTGCACCCTGCGCATTCTTCTTCACATCGTCGGCATTGTCGCCCAGCTTCGCGAAGAAATCGCGCCACTGCGGATCGACCGAATTCGGATCATCCTCATACTTGGCGTACAGCTCCTCGATATAGTCGGCATTGCCGCCATAGAGGAACGAGGTAAGGGCGAAAACGTCGTTGGCCTGTTCTTGCCTTGCCATAACCTAATCCGGAGCTTTGCTCCGTCTCCTTGTCAGTAGCTCATCTGCGCGGGCCGGAAGTTCGATACCGAAACCTTCATCCCTCACGCCGCCGG
Organism: Ochrobactrum vermis; assembly: GCF_002975205.1. Taxonomy (NCBI): domain Bacteria; kingdom Pseudomonadati; phylum Pseudomonadota; class Alphaproteobacteria; order Hyphomicrobiales; family Brucellaceae; genus Ochrobactrum; species Ochrobactrum vermis. The sequence continues at coordinate 2,583,451 of NZ_PCOC01000001.1, forward strand.
GGAGGAACCACAACAGACCCCGGCAAAACTAAACTCTACGCGTCGGAACGGATATCCGCTCCTCCAAGCCGGATCGTATGACCCGCTGTTATGCTAAACCCGGCAGCGGCTTTCGCCGCCGCCGGGATATTCAGACCGATCCGCGATCTCAGCCCTTGAGGACTTCGACCAGCGTCTTGCCGAGCTGCGCAGGCGACGGCGACACGCGAATGCCAGCCGATTCCATGGCTGCAATCTTGTCTTCCGCGCCGCCCTTGCCGCCGGAGATCACGGCGCCAGCATGGCCCATGGTACGTCCGGCAGGCGCCGTACGGCCAGCGATGAAGCCGACCATTGGCTTCTTGCGGCCGCGCTTGGCTTCATCCTTGAGGAACTGCGCCGCATCTTCTTCAGCCGAACCGCCGATTTCGCCGATCATGACAATCGACTTGGTTTCGTCGTCAGCCAGGAACATTTCCAGGACGTCGATGAACTCGGTGCCCTTGACCGGATCGCCGCCGATACCGACAGCAGTGGTCTGGCCGAGGCCCTCGTTCGAGGTCTGGAACACTGCTTCATAGGTAAGCGTGCCGGAGCGGGAAACAACACCCACCGAACCCTTCTTGAAGATATTGCCCGGCATGATGCCGATCTTGCATTCTTCAGGGGTCAGGATGCCTGGGCAGTTCGGTCCGAGCAGGCGCGACTTCGAACGTTCCAGACGCTCCTTGACGCGGACCATGTCCAGAACCGGAATGCCTTCGGTGATGCAGACGATGAACGGAACCTCAGCCTCGATGGCTTCGATGATCGCGTCGGCAGCACCTGCTGGCGGAACGTAGATCACGGAAGCGTCGGCGCCCGTGCGTTCCTTGGCTTCGGCAACGGTTGCGAAGATCGGGAGCTTTTCGCCCTTGGCACCTTCCCAGGTTTCGCCACCCTTCTTCGGATGGATACCGCCGACCATCTGCGTGCCATAATAGGCAAGTGCCTGTTCGGTGTGGAAAGTACCGGTCTTGCCGGTCAGGCCCTGTACGAGAACCTTGGTGTCCTTGTTAACGAGAATGGACATGCCTCAATTCCCCTTCACTGCAGCGACGATCTTCTGCGCCGCATCGTCGAGATCGTCGGCCGAAATGACGTTCAGGCCGCTCTCGTTGATGATCTTCTTGCCGAGTTCCACATTGGTGCCTTCAAGACGGACAACCAGAGGAACCTTGAGGCCGACTTCCTTGACCGCAGCGATCACGCCTTCGGCAATGACGTCGCACTTCATGATGCCGCCGAAGATGTTGACCAGAATGCCCTGGACAGCCGGATCAGCGGTGATGATCTTGAACGCAGCCGTCACCTTCTCCTTGGTAGCGCCGCCACCAACGTCGAGGAAGTTGGCAGGTTCTGCACCGTAGAGCTTGATGATGTCCATGGTTGCCATGGCAAGACCAGCGCCGTTGACCATGCAGCCAATGTTACCGTCGAGAGCGACGTAAGCGAGATCGTGCTTGGAAGCTTCGATTTCCTTTTCATCTTCTTCCGACAGATCGCGCAGTTCCTGAATGTCAGGATGACGGAACAGTGCATTGCCGTCGAACGATACCTTGGCATCGAGAACGCGCACGCGGCCATCGGTCATGACGATCAGCGGGTTGATTTCCAGAAGGCTCATGTCCTTCTCGGTGAAGGCCTTGTAGAGGATCGGGAACAGCTTCAGGCCGTCTTCACGTGCCGCACCTTCAAGCTTCAGCGCATCGGCGAGCTTGTTAGCGTCTTCATCGGTCACGCCCTTGGCAGGATCGATAGCAACGGTGATGATCTTCTCTGGAGTTTCTTCAGCAACAGCTTCGATGTCCATGCCGCCTTCGGTCGAAACGACGAAAGCAGGACGGCCAACGGTGCGGTCGATCAGGATCGAGAGATAAAGCTCGCGATCGATGTCGGCGCCGTCTTCGATGTAGAGACGGTTGACCTGCTTGCCAGCTTCACCGGTCTGCTTGGTTACAAGCGTATGCCCAAGCATTTCCTTCGCATGAGCAACCACTTCCTCGACAGACTTGGCGAGGCGCACGCCGCCTTTTGCATCGGCTGGCAGTTCCTTGAACTTGCCCTTGCCGCGTCCGCCAGCATGGATCTGGCTCTTGACGACATAAAGCGGGCCTGGAAGCGTCTTTGCCCATTCTTCCGCCTGTTCGACGGAATAGACAGCCACACCATTGGCGATCGGTGCGCCGAAGGTGTGAAGCAGGCGCTTGGCCTGGTATTCGTGAATATTCATCTGGTTGTCCTCTGCGGATTCCCGGTCCGTCGCAAATGGTATTGAACGGAACCGGTACGGATTGACAGCCGGAAAAGGCCGGAGCCGCCCGCAGGCGGCAATCCGGCCTTGTCTGGAATTTTACTTCAGCGACGGAGCGATACCGATGCAGGCTTCGCAAAGACCGGCAACAGATGCGACCGACTTTTCGAACTCGGCCTTTTCGTCCTTGTCGAGATCGATTTCAATGATGCGCTCGACGCCGTTGGCACCGATCACGGTCGGCACGCCGACATACATGTCCTTGACGCCATACTGGCCAGTCAGCTGTGCTGCCACTGGCAGAACGCGCTTCTTGTCCTTGAGGTAGGATTCAGCCATCTGGATGGCCGAAGCTGCCGGAGCGTAGAAAGCCGAACCGGTCTTGAGCAGGCCGACGATTTCCGCGCCGCCGTCACGGGTGCGCTGGATGATCTTGTCGAGCTTTTCCTGGCTGGTCCAGCCCATCTTGACGAGGTCGGGCAGCGGAATACCGGCAACGGTCGAATAACGGGCCAGCGGAACCATGCTATCGCCGTGGCCGCCGAGCACAAATGCCGTGACGTCTTCAACCGAAACGTTGAATTCTTCCGAGAGGAAATAACGGAAGCGGGCGCTGTCGAGAACGCCAGCCATGCCGACGACCTTGTGCGCCGGAAGACCGGAGAACTTCTGCAGCGCCCAGACCATGGCGTCCAGCGGATTGGTGATGCAGATCACGAAAGCTTCAGGCGCATATTTCTTGATGCCTGCGCCAACCTGTTCCATCACCTTGAGATTGATGCCCAGAAGGTCGTCGCGGCTCATGCCCGGCTTGCGCGGCACGCCTGCGGTCACGATGACAACGTCTGCGCCTTCGATTGCGGCGTAGTCATTGGCGCCGGTGTACTTCGCATCAAAACCGTCAACCGGAGAAGATTCGGCGATATCCAGTCCCTTACCCTGCGGGGTGCCTTCCGCAATGTCGAAAAGGACGACGTCGCCGAGTTCCTTCAGACCAGCCAGATGGGCGAGCGTGCCGCCGATCATGCCGGAGCCGATGAGGGCAATCTTGTTGCGTGCCATGATTGTTTCTTTCCTCACTTTTGATCCAGAAACGCATCAAGCCATCCGGAAACCTCCCCGGAAACGCTCAAGCGTTGGAACTGCGAGATAGGACTCTTTGGCGATAAACTCAACTCATTATTTTGCGACTAATGTTTTCAATCGGTTAGAATTATCTGTTCTTACGTAAACGTAAGATAATTTGTCAATATCAAGGCAAAACCACCCCTCCCTACCGCCGCAAACCATCCCCGACGAAGCGGTGAAGGAGCGGTCGGCAAGCTGTCAATTCCAACAACGTCGCGCACCGGTTTAAAACCAGTCCCGACTTCAATCTGGTTCCTGGCCGGTTTTTGGGCCGGCTTTTGTCAGATGCTTCAGCAAAACCCGGCGCGAACGCGCCAAGCCTGCCGCATGAATTGCGTGAGCAACATAGCCCACCGGGCTTATAAGTCCAGTCTATGCCAATCTAATGACGGGGCAGTCTGATGATGGGCGGCCTGATGATGGGGCAGGGCGATATGTGATCTATCCGGCCTTGCCGGGCGGCTCGGCCAGATAGTCCGCGCTCTGCATCTCGAAAAGGCGGGAAGCGGTGCGGTCGAACTCGAACGCCTCCGTGCCCTTGCTCGCGAGATAGAGCTTTTCAGGCTGGGCTTCGGCGGAAATGAACACCCGCGCGTGATGATCGTAAAGCACGTCAACCAGCAGAATGAATCGTTTGGCCTCATTGCGGCGCGAATAGTCCAGCACCGGTACATCGTCGATGAACAGCGTCGGATAGTGCTTGACGATGGCGATATAGTCCGAGGCACCAAGCGGTTTTGAACAGAGTGCATCGAAAGTGAAGCGCGCAGCACCATGCGCGGCGCGGGCAACCTCGATGTCGCGCCCCTTGATGCGGATCACGTCCGGCTTTTCGTGCGCGCCGTCCTTTTGCGCCGCCCAGGCCGCATCCATGCGCTTGGTGGTCTCGGCACCCAGCGGTGACAGATAGACCGGCTGGCGGTCGAGTTTTTCGAGGCGGTAATCAGTGCGCGAATCGAGGTTGATCACATCGACATGCTGCTTGAGGATATCGATGAAGGGCAGGAAGAGCTGCCGGTTCAGGCCATCGCGATAAAGATTGTCCGGCGCAACGTTGGATGTCGCCACCAGCACAACCCCACGCGCAAACAACGCGCTGAACAGGCGCGACAGGATCATCGCATCGGCGATATCCGTCACGGTGAATTCGTCGAAACACAGAACCCACGCCTGCTGGCTCAAGGCATCGGCTACCGGCGGGATCGGATCGTCCTGCTTGGTCTCGCCGCGCTTATGCGCCTGACGATGCGCATAAATGCGATCATGCACATCAACCATGAAGTCGTTGAAATGGGCGCGGCGCTTGCGTTCCACCGGCAGCAGCGAAAAGAACATATCCATCAGCATGGTCTTGCCGCGCCCGACCTCGCCGTGCACGTAAAGCCCCTTGATGACGCTCGATGCTTCCTTGCGCTTGCCGAACAGCCAGCCGAGCGCGCTCGATTTACGTGACAGGCGTTTGGTGCAGATTTCCTCGATCAGCCGGTCGTAACGGTCGGTGAGTTCGAGTTGAGCTGGGTCGGCTTCCACATCACCCGCCGCGACCATTGCATCATAATGTTCGCGAAGGGAGGGAAACGCCTTCAAATTACCGTCGAAAGACATGATTGCTTCCGTTCAACCTTTCAATTGCAAAAACGGCGGACCATCTCGCGATGATCCGCCTGTCTTTAAGCGAAAGAATGTCTTAGCGCGAAAGCGACACGGCCTGACCGCCGGAAGTCTGTCCGTCGAAGCGGCTCTGTCCCGAAGAATAGAGCGAAGCGACAGTACCGCCATTCGCATCATAGAGAACGAGCTGCTTGCCGTTGACAGCCCAGGAAGCAAGATTGCCCAGTTCACCCGGGCAGCGCAGCGGACCGGCGCGGAAACCTTGACCATATTTGGTCTGTGGCGTCGCTATCTTGCAGCTCTGTCCGCCGAGCGATGCATTCCATACACCGGCGACGGAGCCTGGCGTCAGGTCCGGCGCTGATGCCGGCGGCAAGCTTGCAACCTGCGTGCCGGGCTGTGCATTCGGGTCCGTGGTCGGAGCAGTCGGGAACTGCGAAGCATTGGGCGAATTAAGGTTGCCCTTCTGCACCGCACCTGCCGGAGCGGCATTGACCGGCGGCGGTGGCGGCGGTGGCGAAACCGTGTCGAGATTGCCGAACCGCGAGCTCTGGCAACCGGCCAGGACAATGCCAGCTGCCGCGAGGCCGAGCAGACTTGCTTTCGAAATTCCCATCAGGTTCTCCATTTCCGCATTTCTCATCAGGGGTGGGGATGCCCCGGGCTCCCTACCGAAGCCCTGCATTGTGACAATATTGGACCGATAAAATGGCTATATGGTTAAAAAAGCAACACCGGCACCTGTCATTTTTGCCTCCCAAACTCTTCAAGAATGCTTGAAACCGCTTAATAATCTTGAAACTGGGACAGGAAGGCCACAGTTTCCCCGATATTGCCGCCTGTTCTGAAAGAACATCTGCACCGCAACTTTTCGCAATCTGATGCGGGTACTGGCAATTTGCGGGCTTTTCCGCCATATAGACGCTAATTGTCCCATAGGCTTTATCGACCAAAGCCACAGGAAAACGGAACCACGATAGTTATGGCCACCAGGGCAGCCTTCGCCAAGATGAACGGGCTTGGCAATCAGATCATCGTTGCCGACATGCGCGGCCGCGCCGATCGGATTACGCCTGAAGCTGCGATCCGTCTTGCAGGCGACAGCGAGACCGCCTTCGATCAGATCATGGCGATTCACGATCCGCGTACAGTGGGAACCGACAACTATATAGCGATCATCAATTGCGACGGCACCGAAGCGCAGGCTTGCGGCAATGGTACACGCTGCGTCGTGCAGGCGCTGGCCGCCGAGACAGGCAGGCAGGATTTCACCTTTGAAACCCGCGCCGGAATTCTGACCGCGACCGAACACGAAGACGGCCTGATTTCCGTCGATATGGGCAAGCCACGCTTCGACTGGCAGGATATTCCGCTTGCCGAAGAATTTCGCGATACACGCATGATCGAACTGCAGGTCGGCCCCATCGACGCACCAGTGCTGCATTCGCCGTCGGTTGCGTCCATGGGCAATCCGCATGCAATCTTCTGGGTCGACCGCGATGTCCGGTCCTATGAGCTGGAAAAATTCGGACCGCTTCTGGAGCATCATCCGATCTTTCCTGAGCGCGCCAATATCTCCATTGCCCGTGTCACTTCGCCCGAGACAATCGATCTGCGCACATGGGAGCGCGGTGCGGGTCTCACCCGCGCCTGCGGTTCCGCCGCCTGTGCCGCCGCCGTCTCGGCAGTGCGCACGCGCCGCACCGGACGCACGGTTACCGTCAATGTTCCCGGCGGCCCGCTCAGGATCGAGTGGCGCGACGACGATCACGTCATGATGACCGGCCCCGCCGAGTGGGAGTTCTCAGGCACTTTCGATCCCGCTACCGGCGAATGGAACCGCGACGCCCAAAATGACAAGGGTGCAGCCTGATGACGGTGGAAGTCGTAACATTCGGATGCCGTCTCAACACCTATGAATCAGAGGTGATGAAACGCGAAGCCGATGCCGCGGGACTTGGTGAATTGAAGGATGGCGCGATCATCTTCAACACGTGCGCCGTGACGGCGGAAGCTGTGCGCCAGGCGCGTCAGGCGATCCGCAAGGCACGCCGTGAAAACCCGGAAGCGCGCATCATCGTCACCGGCTGCGCCGCGCAGACCGAAGCGGACAATTTTGCCGCCATGGACGAAGTCGATCTCATTCTCGGCAATGAGGAAAAACTGAAATCCAATTCCTACCGAATGCTGCCGGATTTCGGCGTCAACCAGTTCGAAAAGGTCCGCGTCAACGACATTATGGAAGTGCGCGAAACCGCAAGCCATATGGTCGATGCCATCGAAGGCCGCGCGCGTGCTTTCGTGCAGGTACAGAACGGCTGCGATCATCGCTGCACCTTCTGCATCATTCCCTATGGTCGTGGTAACTCCCGCTCCGTTCCGATGGGCGCGGTGGTGGATCAGGTCAAGCGCCTTGTCGGCAACGGTTATGCCGAAGTGGTGCTGACCGGCGTGGACATGACCTCCTACGGTCCCGATCTTCCGGGAAGCCTGCGTCTCGGCAAGCTGGTGAAGACCGTTCTCAACCAGGTGCCGGATCTGCAGCGCCTGCGTCTTTCCTCCATCGATTCCATCGAGGCCGATGACGATCTGATGGATGCGATTGCCAATGAAAAGCGCCTGATGCCGCATTTGCATCTGTCGCTCCAGGCGGGCGACGACATGATCCTGAAGCGTATGAAGCGCCGCCATCTGCGCGACGATTCGATCCGTTTCTGCGAAGCGGTTCGGTCGCTGCGCCCCGATATCGTGTTCGGCGCGGACATCATCGCCGGTTTCCCGACCGAAACAGAAGAGATGTTCGCAAATTCGATGAAGATCGTCGAGGAATGCGGCCTGTCCCACCTCCACGTCTTCCCCTACAGCGCACGCGAAGGCACCCCCGCCGCCCGCATGCCGCAGGTGCGGCGCGAAATCGTCAAGGAACGTGCAGCGCGTTTGCGTGCCGTTGGCGACCGCGCTTATGAAAAGCACCTCGCTTCTCTCAACGGCACTGTGCAACGCCTGTTGATCGAGAAGGAAGGCATTGCGCGCACGGAGGGCTTTACGCTGGCATCGGTGGACGGCGGTGCACCGGGCGAAATCATCGAACGTATCGTGACAGGCCATGACGGTGAAAAACTCCTCACCCGTCAGGTAGAGCCGCAAGCGGCTTAAAGCTTAAGGGCATCAGATTTCATGGCAATGGGTTTCATCAAGAAAATGTTCTCCTTCGGCAAGAAGGAGGTCGAGGAAAAACCGGTCGAACAACCGGCTCCCGATGCTGTGGAAACGGCTTTAGAAACGCAGTTTCCTGAAACCGTCGAAACGCCCGAAGAAGCAGAAACAGCCGTCGTTGAAGTGGTCATTTCCGAACCGGAAGCGCCAGTGATCGCCAACGAGCCTGAGCCGATTGAAGAGCCTGCGGCTGAAACGGTTGAGGACGAAAAGGCAGAACCGGAGCATCCGGTTGCCGAGATTGAAATCCCGATTGAACAGCCTCCGGTGATGGAACCAGTCGCGGTTGAAGCATCTGCGCCAGAGCCTGTCGTTGAGCCAGAGCCCGAACCTGTTGCTGAACCTGAACAGCCTGAAGTCGCAAAAGCTCCCGATGCATCGGTTGTAGAGGAAGCGGTCGAACCCGCGCCCCAGCCAGAGCCGGTGAAGCCCAAAAAAGTCAAGGTCGCCAAGGCCGTTGAAGAACACGAGGACGAAGCACCGGTTGAAGCAGTGCCTGAACCAAAGCTTTCCTGGTTCGAGCGCCTGCGTCGCGGTTTGCTGCGTTCATCGAATTCGCTCAGCGAATCCATCGGCGGCATTTTCACCAAGCGCAAACTTGATGACGATACGCTGCAGGATCTCGAAGATGTGCTGATCCAGGCCGACCTCGGGCTTGAAACCGCCATGCGCGTAACCGATGCGCTGTCGTCCGGTCGCTACGGCAAGGACGTGACCGGCGAGGAAGTGCGCACCATCATGGGCGCGGAAATCGAAAAGGTTCTCGGCCCCGTGGCAAAGCCGCTGGAGCTTGATCTGTCACACAAGCCGCATGTCATTCTGGTTGTCGGCGTCAACGGCACCGGCAAGACCACGACCATCGGCAAGCTGGCCGCAAAACTGACCGCGGGCGGCCTCAAGGTCATGCTGGCGGCGGGCGACACTTTCCGCGCGGCCGCTATCGAGCAGCTGCACATCTGGGGCGAACGCACCGGCTCACCGGTCGTTTCCTCCAAGCTCGGCGCCGATGCGGCGGGGCTTGCCTATGATGCATGGGAAAAGGCCAAGGAAGCGGGAAGCGACGTTCTCATCATCGATACCGCTGGCCGTTTGCAGAACAAGGCCGAACTGATGGAAGAACTGGCCAAGATCGTGCGCGTGCTGGGCAAGCATGACCCGGAAGCGCCGCATACGGTGCTTCAGACGCTCGATGCAACCACCGGCCAGAACGCGCTCAATCAGGTCGAAATTTTCAAGAATATTGCCGGCGTCAACGGTCTGGTCATGACCAAGCTTGACGGAACCGCACGCGGCGGCATTCTGGTAGCAATTTCGGCCAAGCATAAACTGCCGATCTATTTCATCGGTGTCGGCGAAGGTGTCGACGATCTGGAACCCTTTGCGGCCAAGGATTTTGCCCGCGCCATCGCAGGAGTTGCCTGATGGAGCATCCCGTTTTCGAACGCGATCCGTCACAGAAAAGCGAAGCTGAACGCAAGGAGGTCCCGCCGCTGCTCAAGCTGGTGCTGGAGCTCGGACCACTTCTTGTCTTCTTCTTTGCCAATGCGCGCGGTGAAATGCTGATCGAGCGTTTTCCGGTGCTGGCTTCCATCGGCGCACCGATCTTTCTGGCAACGGCCCTGTTCATGGCCGCGACCGTGATCGCGCTCGTCATTTCATGGGTGATGACGCGCACGCTGCCTATCATGCCGCTTGTCTCCGGCATCGTCGTGCTGGTGTTCGGAGCACTGACACTCTGGCTGCACAACGATACCTTCATCAAGATGAAGCCCACCATCGTCAACACGCTGTTCGGCGCTATCCTGCTCGGCGGACTTTTCTTCGGTAAATCCCTGCTTGGTTATGTGTTCGATTCGGCCTTCCGTCTCGATGCCGAAGGCTGGCGAAAACTGACACTGCGCTGGGGTCTGTTCTTCATCTTCCTCGCTGTGGTCAACGAGGTTGTCTGGCGGAACTTCTCGACCGATGCATGGGTATCGTTCAAGGTGTGGGGCATTATGCCCATCACCATTGTCTTCACGCTTTTACAAATGCCGCTTATCCAGAAGCATTCACTGACGGAAGACAACAAGACCGCATCATAATCGAGCATTTCCAGCAAAAGTGTGAAACGGTTTTGCGTCGGACAATGCGACACGCTTTAGGAGGAAGGACGCCATGAACGGGATCGCCCCAAGGCTTGAAATCGAACAGTTCATCTGCCGCAGCGACAATTATGGCGTTCTGATCCACGACCCGCAAAGTGCACTGACAGCATCCATCGATGCGCCCGATGCAGCCGCTGTCGAAGCGGCGCTGAAACGGCGTGGCTGGACGCTCGATTTCATCTTCACCACGCATCACCATCTCGACCATGTCGAGGGCAATGAAGCGCTAAAGGCGAAATACGCGGTCAGCATCATCGGCCCCAAGGCGGAAGAAGCAAAAATTCCCGGCATCGACCGTAGCGTGAAGGATGGCGACGAATTCACCTTTGGTCTCTTCCGGGTGAAAGCCATCGCAACACCGGGCCATACGGCGGGCGAAATTTCCTATTATCTTCCCGATGCGAAAGTCGTCTTCACGGGCGATACGCTTTTCGCACTCGGCTGCGGTCGGCTTTTCGAGGGAACGCCGCTTACCATGTTCCAGTCGCTGCAAAAGCTGATTGCGCTTCCCGGTGACACGGCGGTTTATTGCGGTCATGAATATACCGAAAGCAATGCCCGCTTTGCGCTCACCATCGACCCGGCCAATTCCGCTCTCAAGGAGCGCGCCACCGAGATTGCGCGGCTTCGTGCTGCCGACCGCATGACATTGCCGTCAAGCATTGCACTTGAAATGGCGACAAATCCCTTCCTGCGCTGGCATGATGCCGGTATTCGCAGCCGCCTCGGCCTGCAGGATGCACCTGATGAAGCCGTGTTCGCCGAAATACGCAAGCGCAAGGATATGTTCTGACATGTGGTACTTTAGCCGGCGAATCGTTCCACAGTTCGAGGATAGAAGAATGACGGTGTTTTCCCGTTTCAAGATTGCAGGCTGCGCCGTTTTCCTCGGCCTTTCCCTTATCGCCCTGCCCGTTTCCACAGGCGTCGCGTTTGCCGACGACCTGCTCGATGTCGCGCCGAAGCAAACGCCTGCCGAAATCAACAATTTCAAGCTGAGCGAAGATTTTCTGTCCCGCATGGAAAAAGTGCAGGAACAGTTGGGCGGCATGGAACTTTCCGCGACCGAAGAAGAAGGACAAGATGCCACGCCATCCTTCGACAAGATGGTGAAGAGCATCGAAACCCGTCCGCAGGTGGTGGAAGTGCTCAAGACCCAGAACATAACACCCAGCGATTATATTCTCGGCTATTTTGCCCTGATGAGCAGTCTTGCAGCCGCTGACGCCGAGAGTGAGCCGCAGCTTGTGGACGAGTTAAAGGACATCAATCCCGAACATCTCGCCTTCGGCAAGCAATATAGCGAGCGTATCCGTGTTCTGATCGGCGAGTAACGCATCACGAAGCAAGAGAGACGAACCGGCGATTTCGCCGGTTCTTTTGTTTTATCGCACTGGCTGTCTCAACAGCCGCAAAGCATTCAGCGTCACGAGAACGGTTGCGCCTGTATCGGCCAGAATTGCGGGCCAGAGGCCGGTGATGCCCAGCACTGTGGTGACGAGGAAGACCACTTTCAATCCAAGTGCAATGGCAATGTTCTGATGGATATTGCGCATGGTTCGCTTGGAAAGCTCGACCATTTCCGCGACATCGCCAACCCGTCCGTGCAGAACGGCTGCATCGGCGGTTTCCAGCGCCACGTCGGTGCCGCCACCCATGGCGATGCCGACGTCTGCAGCCGCAAGCGCTGGCGCATCGTTGATGCCGTCGCCGATCTTGGCGACGATCAGGCCCTTATTACGCAACTCGCCGACAATACGCTGCTTGTCTTCCGGCAGAAGCTCTGCCCGCACTTCGATCCCGAGATCGCGCCCGATGGCTTCTGCTGTGCGACGATTGTCACCGGTCAGCATGACGGTGCGAATATTGGCGCTTTTCAGTTCCTGCAAACCGGCAATGGCATCGGCGCGCGGTTCATCACGCATGGCGATTGCACCGGCAATCTTGCCATTGGCGACAAGGACAGAAACGGTCTTGCCTTCATCGTTGCAGGCCGCAATACGGCTCGCCAGCGCATCCGGAATGGCCACAATATCATTGGCGGCGCGGCGCGAACCCAGAAACAGCTCCACTTCGCCAACCGCACCTGACACGCCCTTGCCGCCATGGGCCTTGCCCTGCGTGATTGCGGACAGTTTCAGCTCACGCTGTTCGGCGGCACCGACAATCGCCAGTGCCAGCGGATGGCTTGAGCCCGCATCCAGAGATGCAGCAAGACGCAACACCTCATCCTCGGACAGGTCGCCTGCAAGAACATCGGTCACCTTCGGCTTGCCTTCGGTCAGCGTACCGGTCTTGTCGAAGCAGGCCGCAGTGATCTTGCCGATGGTTTCCAGCACAGCGCCCCCCTTCATCAGAAGGCCGCGCCGTGCGCCCGACGAGAGAGCCGCTGCAATTGCGGCAGGCGTGGATATGACCAGCGCGCAAGGGCAGCCGATCAGAAGGATCGCAAGACCCTTGTAGACCCATTCATTCCAGTCGCCGCCCGCAACAAGGGGCGGCAGAATGGCGACCAGCGCTGCCACAACCACAACGCCCGGCGTATAGTAAGTCGAGAAACGATTGATGAAACGTTCGGTCGGCGCCTTGGCTTCCTGCGCTTCCTCGACCAGCCGCACAACGCGGGCGATGGTGTTGTCCTGCGCAGCAGCGGTGACCCGGACCCGCAACACACCGTCACCATTGATCGTACCGGCAAAAACCGTGTCGCCTTCAGCCTTCCCGACCGGCGTGCTTTCGCCGGTGACCGGCGCTTCATCGACGGCGCTCTCGCCCGTCAGGATTTCACCGTCGGCAGGCATACGGTCGCCGGGACGCACGGAAATCACGTCGCCGACGGCCAGACTGTCGGCAGCAACTTCGGTGGTCACACCATTTTTCTCAAGGAATGCTGTCTTCGGCACCAGTGCGGTCAGGGATTGAATGCTGGCACGTGCCTTTCCTGCAGCAACGCCTTCCAGAAGCTCGCCAACCAGAAACAGAAACACGACGGCTGCCGCTTCCTCGGTCGCGCCGATGAACATCGCGCCGACGGCGGCGATCGTCATCAACATCTCGATGGAGAACGGCGTGCCGTTGATGGCCGCCATATAGGCGCGCTTGGCAATCGGCACGAGCCCGATCAGCATCGCAGCCGTGAAGGCCCAGAGCGCGACGGGCGGATAAAGATGCCCGACAATATAGGCCGCGACCAGCCCACCGCCGCAGGCCAGCATCATCTGGCCTTTTTTCGAGCGCCACCACGGCAGTGGCTTTGCAGGCGCCGCTGTCTTCCGTGCAGAACCGGCACCGGGGAGAGCCGTTTCGGCAAGCGTGGTCTTGTAGCCCAGCGCTGTCACCTTGCCGGCGATTTCGTCGCTCTTCGCCGTTCCGTCATGATTGACGGTCATCGCCCCATTGGTCACGGAAACGGACACATCCGTCACGCCCGACACCCGCCGCACGGCAGTATCGATCTTGGCCGCGCAGGATGCGCAATCCATTCCATCGACCCGAAAGCGGAAATTGTTGGCCGCTACTGCAACAACCTTGTCGTGAACTTCATGATCGTGGTGATCGTGATGCCCACCGCACGCGCTATGGTCGTGGTCGTGGTCATGGTCATGGTCATGGTCATGGTCATGGTCATGGTCATGGTCATGGTCATGGTCATGGTGAGAATGATCGTGCGAATGCTCATGCTTCGCTACAGTTTTTTCTTTGGCGAGTTTTTCCGGGGCAATCGGTTCGACGCCATAGCCGAGGCTGCGGACCTTGCTCGCAACCTTGTCGAGATCGCCCGTTCCATCGTGACTGACAGTCATCGTCCCTGCCGTGACGGAGACGGACACATCCTCGATACCACGCACCCGCCGCACGGCAGTATCGATCTTGGCTGCACAGGATGCGCAATCCATTCCATCGATGCGAAAGCGAATCTGGTTCAATATTTCAGTCATGATCTGCTCTTTTCAGGATCGCTCTTGAATTGTCCTGAGCAAGGTCTACATCCTCTAGTGACTAGAGGAGCAAGCGGAAAATGAACATAAATATACCGATCGGCGAAGCGTCGAAGGCGAGCGGCGTCAAAGTACCGACGATCCGTTACTACGAGCAGATCGGCCTGCTGCCCTCACCGCCACGCAGTGATGGCAATCGTCGTCTCTACGACCAGCAGGATGTCCAACGGCTGCTTTTCATTCGCCATGCACGCGATCTGGGTTTCGAGGTGGACGCCATCCGCACCCTTCTCGATCTTCAGGACAATCCCGACCAGTCATGTGCAGCAGCCGACGCTATTGCACGCGCACGCTTGAGCGATGTGGAACACCGCATCACAAAGCTGCTGTCGCTTAAAACCGAATTGCAGCGCATGCTGGAATGTACGGCCCATGGCCGGATCGACCAGTGCCGCGTGATAGAGATTCTCGGCAATCACGAGGAATGCGCACATCCCAAACATTGAATTCTGACCGCCGGTCAGTTCACCTTGGAAAAACGGGTGGCCTCGATCTTGAGCGTACCGATCCGCGTGCCGATTCGCGCCACAACGGGTGCGTAGATGCCCGAATTGCCGAGCGATGCGAAGGAGATCGTCATCCGGCTGCGATTGCTCAGATAATCGATGGCCTTCTTGCCCTTCTGATACCCCGAAATCGGAACGAACTTTGCCGAGCAGATAACCGATTCGCCGGTAAAGCCGTCTGTTGTGAATGATTCGGTGCCGTTGAAAGAAAGCTTGATCTCCGCACGCATCTGGCCGTCGAACACACTCAGCGAACGGTCGCAGACCGCCCGACCGTTCTTTGCCGGTATCATCAATGCACTCAGCGGGTCGCTGACATTGAGAAGATCCTGCGGCGATGTTTCCACCCAGGGATCGCGCTTTTTCACCGGAGGCTGGTTTTCCGCCGCGACGACATTGCCATTGGCGAAGCGGATTGTGGTGCTCTTGTTCTTGCGGCCATGCTTATAGGCCAGATCGAAGCTCCTGGGCACGACCTTGCCGCTGACGGCACTGCCGGTAACGTGTACGGTTCCATCCGTATTATCAAATACCCGCGCCAGACCGGAAGTCAGAAAACGTCCGTTGAGATTGTAATTGGCGCCATTGACCGTGGTTTCTATGGCGGACCGCGCAATCGAAAGCCCGAAAATGGAGATATCGTATTCGGTCCGATAAAGATCATTGGCGTTGGCCGATCCGCTCGCAATCATCAATGCCGCAAAGACTGGGCCCGCAAAGGCTGGGCCTGCACAGGCTAGCACACCATAATGCGCCAGCCGGTGCCAGACGGGCTTCAACTTATGCGACGGTTCGATCATGCGCGCATTCCTTCCGCTAAAGCACATCTCGGAAAAACGGGAACCGGTTTTCCGATAGAGACATGCGTAAAGACAAAAACTCAAAGCAGATCCGCTTTATCCTAGCTTGCGACTTGTTTTTCGTCCGGCAGCTCCACGATGGTTTTCAACCACATTGGAACGCCACAAAGTTGCGTGAGATTCTTCGATACAGTATCTGTGCAGCAGGCAAAACCGGCGAAGTTATGATCGCAAGCTTTCGTGAAGACCGTGCGAAAGCCGGAAAACCGCGTCTTTGCGCAATGGATACGGAATCTCACTTGACTGCAACGGCTGCTGTCACTATAGAAACGCGACTTTCCCAATAGGCCGCCTGTCCGAGATCGCGCGCCAGCAGCATCAAACTGCGTTGATTGCTTGAATTCGGACATTCGGGTCGGGGCCTGAAAAGAACGTAATTAAAGGTGAGACCAAAATGTCCCGCGCTTGTGAATTGACCGGCAAGTCGGTCCAGTACGGCAACAATGTCAGCCACGCGAACAACAAGACGCGTCGCCGCTTTCTGCCGAACCTCTGCAATGTTACGCTGATCTCCGAAGCACTCGGCCAGAGCTATCGTCTGCGCGTTTCCGCCAACGCCCTGCGTTCGGTTGAACATCGCGGCGGTCTCGATGCGTTCCTCGTCAAGTCTGACGACAAGGAACTGTCGCAGCGCGCTCGCCTGCTGAAGCGTCAGATCGCAAAGAAGCAGGCTGAAGCAGTCGCTGCCTAAGCTTCCGGCCAAACATTTCGACAAAAAAGGCCGGCTTCTGTCGGCCTTTTTTGCTGGTTCCATCACCCAGGATAAAAAAATGTCAATCGAGACACCTTCTTATTCCCGGCTTGTGCCTGCGATACTGGCCATGTGCGTGGCGGTTGCCGCGTCGAACATACTTGTCCAATATCCATTCCATCATTTCGGCCTTGGTGAAGTGCTGACCTACGGCGCCTTTACCTATCCCGTCGCCTTTCTCGTCAATGACCTGACGAATCGTCGCTTCGGCCCTGCTGCCGCGCGCAAAGTCGTCTATGCCGGTTTCGTGCTTGGCGTCATCATGTCGATCTGGCTCGCGACCCCGCGTATTGCGATTGCCTCCGGTTCCGCCTTCCTTCTCGCACAGCTGATGGACATCACCGTCTTCGACCGCCTGCGTCGCAAGACCTGGTGGAAGGCTCCCTTTGCCGCCGCCATGTTCGGCTCGGTGCTGGATACGATCCTGTTCTTCTCGATTGCTTTTGCAGCGGGTTTTGCGTGGATCGACAGGCTGACTGGAATGCCTGATTCGTCACTTGCCGAACCGGCATCCTTCCTCGGCCTCGGCGTGCCGCTCTGGGCGTCGCTCGCCTTCGGTGACTTCTTCGTGAAGGTCATCATGGGAACGCTGATGCTGATCCCCTATGGCGCGGTTCTCGCCGTCTTTGCTCCGACGCTTTACGCGCCAAACCGGACAACGGCGGAAAAGGCATGAAAAAGGGCGCTTAGCGCATTTCCAGCAAAAGTGTGAAACGGTTTTGCGTTCGGAAATGCGTAAAAAATAAACTTAGAACGCCCTTTTCTTTGACTGATATTCTATCGCCGACCGGTTCGCCGTCTGCCCTTACCCGAGGCTGCAGAACCCTGTTCCTCGAACAGCGAGGCAAGTTGCTCCGTCATGGCGCCAGCCAGCTCTTCCGCATCGACAATTGTTACCGCGCGCTGATAATAGCGCGTGACATCATGGCCGATACCGATGGCAATCAGTTCCACCGGAGAGCGCGTTTCGATCTCTTCGATCACGGCGCGCAGGTGGCGCTCGAGATAATTGCCCGGATTGACGGAAAGCGTCGAGTCGTCGACGGGCGCCCCATCCGAAATCATCATCAGGATCTTGCGCTGCTCGGGACGAGCCAGCAGCCGCTGATGCGCCCAGATAAGCGCTTCGCCGTCGATGTTCTCCTTGAGCAGGCCTTCGCGCATCATCAGGCCCAGATTGCGTCGTGCACGCCGCCAGGGCGCATCTGCGCTCTTGTAGACGATATGGCGCAGATCGTTCAGACGACCCGGATTGGCCGGCTTGCCGCGTCCAAGCCACGCCTCGCGTGACTGACCGCCCTTCCAGGCCTTGGTGGTAAAGCCCAGAATTTCCACCTTCACGCCACAGCGTTCCAGCGTGCGGGCCAGAATATCCGCGCAGGTTGCGGCAACCGTGATCGGACGACCGCGCATGGAGCCGGAATTATCCAGCACCAGCGTCACGACCGTATCGCGGAAATCCGTATCGCGTTCCTGCTTGTAGGAAAGCGACTGCGTCGGATCGATGACGATGCGCACAAGACGGGCCGAATCGAGATAGCCCTCTTCCAGGTCGAAATCCCAGGAGCGATTCTGCTGCGCCATCAGGCGGCGCTGCAGGCGGTTGGCCAGACGACCTACCACGCCCTGCAGATTGGCAAGCTGCTTGTCAAGGAAACCGCGCAGGCGGTCGAGTTCCGCCTCGTCGCAAAGATCGGTCGCCTCGACCTCTTCGTCGAACTCACGCGTGAAGACCTTGTAATCGACATGTTCGGAAAAATTCGCGAAAGGCTGGTTTGGACGGCGTGTATCGCCAGGCGTTTCCGCATCGATATCGTCGCTGTCGTCCATTTCATCGGCGGAAGCATCGGCGGCATCCATTTCGCCCTGCTCGCCTTCATCGCTCGAACTGTCGGATTCCTCGCTCTCGGCGGAATCGGAACCTTCCTGGCTCTCGTCGCCGCCTTCCTCGTTCTCGTCGGAATCCGGCGTCTGCTCGTCATTCTGCTCTTCGTCGTCGCTCGGTTCTTCCTGCGACAGCTCTTCCGCCATGTCCATTGAGGCGAGCATGTCGCGCACCGTACGCGCAAAGGCCTGCTGGTCGTCGAGATTATCGCCAAGCCGCGCAATGTCGGCGGCCGCCTTCTGCTCGATCCAGTCGCGCCACAGTTCCAGCACCTGTCCGGCTTCCGCAGGTGCAGCTCGCCCGGTCAGCTTTTCGCGCAGCAGAAGCGATACGGCTTCTTCGAGCGGCGCATCTTCCTTGGCGGTAACAGCTGAAAAATTGGCGCGGCTATATTTATCAGCCAGCATGGTGGTGAGGTTATCCGCCATGCCTGTCATGGCGCGGGCACCGATGGCTTCCACGCGCGCCTGCTCGACAGCATCGTAAATCGCGCGTGCCTGCTTTCCTTCCGGGGCAAGTGCCGCGTGAATGCGCGGATTGTGACGCGCCTGACGGAGCGCCATGGAATCGCCGAGGCCACGTGTGACTGCGATATCGTGCGCGGTCGGGCGCTTCGGCAGATCAGGAAGACGGGCGCGATTGGCGCTCAATGCCGGGCGATCGTTCGTAAACGCCACCTCCAGCTCATGCTCACCGGAAATGGCGCGAACACATGCCGTTAGAGCGCGCTTGAACGGTTCGGAATCCACCGGTCCCGGTTTACGCTCGCGCGAATTATCGCCTATTGCTGACTTCTGGCCCGACATATGCCTATCCTGACTTCGCTTTCAAGCAAGGGCGAAGCTGACCGCCCCCGCATCAGACATTGCTCTGCCGCCGGATATAATCAGGCGGCAGGCTTCTTCCGCATCAAGCGAGAACGATATTGGCTGCCGATTCCGGCAGTTCAACGCCGAAAGCGCGCTGATAGAACTCAGCCACAATCGGGCGTTCCAGTTCGTCGCACTTATTGAGGAAGGTCAGGCGGAAGGCAAAGCCGACATCATTGAAGATCGCAGCATTTTCGGACCACGTGATGACCGTACGCGGGCTCATGACGGTGGAAAGATCACCGTTGACGAAGGCCTGGCGGGTCATGTCGGCCACACGCACCATCTTGTTCACGATCTCGCGGCCTTCGGCATTTTGATAATGCTTGGCCTTGGCAAGAACGATGTTCACTTCATTGTCGTGCGGCAGATAGTTCAGCGTCGTCACGATGGACCAGCGGTCCATCTGTGCCTGGTTGATCTGCTGGGTGCCATGATAGAGGCCGGTCGTGTCGCCGAGGCCAACGGTGTTGGCGGTTGCGAACAGACGGAAGGCCGGGTGCGGGCGGATGACACGGCTCTGATCGAGCAGGGTCAGGCGGCCCGAGGATTCCAGAACGCGCTGGATGACGAACATCACATCCGGGCGCCCGGCATCATATTCATCGAACACCAGCGCCACATTGTGCTGATAGGCCCAAGGCAGGATACCGTCCTTGAACTCGGTGACCTGCACGCCCTCTTTCACAACGATGGCGTCCTTGCCGACGAGATCAATACGGCTGACATGGCTGTCGAGGTTGACGCGGACGCAAGGCCAGTTGAGGCGGGCTGCGACCTGCTCGATATGGGTCGACTTGCCGGTGCCGTGATAGCCGGAAACCATCACGCGACGGTTATAGGCAAAGCCTGCAAGGATCGCGAGCGTCGTCTGACGGTCGAAAAGATAATCCGGATCAAGCTCCGGCACATAGGAATCGCCTGCCGCATAGGCCGGAACCGTCATGTCGGAATCAATCCCGAACACTTCACGCACCGAAACCGTTGTATCCGGCAAATTGGCTATATCCCGCTCAACCTTGTTCATCATGCCTCCAGAGCGGCAGGCAGCGACCGGCCGCGAATTAATACCGGCAAGCTGCCGACCGGCAGCTTTCACCCGTGGGCATGTTTTTCCGGCGAGCCGGACGGTATGCCCCTTCCGTAATTCGTTGCGGGCATCCGTGCTTGCGTCCACGCAATTGCGCGGCAGAAGAATGTCCGTTAGAGCCATGAACGACGGCTCCCATAAGTCGGCCTGTCAGGCCCAAACAGGCTTTAGCAAAAACCTGCCTGCTTGAGCAATTGATAAGCCTGAATAACATCGCGAAATCTTTCTTCCGATCCGCGATCACCACCATTCGCATCGGGATGGTGCTGTTTTACTAGCTCTTTATAGCGCGCCTTGATCTTATCGCTAGTCGAATTTGGTTCAAGACCGAGCGTCGCCAGCGCCTTTATCTCAAGCGTGCGCGGTTTGCGCTGCGCCTTCTGACCCGGCGCATGTCCCTTGGCTTCCTTGAAAAGATTGAAGGGATCGCGGATGCGGTTGTGATAGGAGGCCGAGCCGGAGCGCACCTTGGCCACATCCGGCGATGTGCGCGGCTTGGCGGTGGAATTCGCCGTCGTCGACCAGGTCGGACGATGGCCCGTGATCGCATCCTTCTGGAATTTCGCGATGTCTCCATCGGAAAGACCAGAGAAGTAATTGAAATTCTTGTTATATTCCCGCACGTGATCAACACAGAAGCGGAAATATTCGCCTTCACGCATGCGTCCGACAGGCGCGCGATGCGTGCCTGGCTTGTCGCAACCGTCCCACTGGCAGCAGGGACCCGAAGCTTTCGCTTCTGCGGTCTTCTTGGGCTTGATGCGGATACTGTCGAAAAATTTTGAGTTCGTTGTCATCGAATCGAATTATGCGGATTATGAGTTGCTGAACAAGAATTGACATTTCGTCCGGTATGGCTTTGAGCCATTTCAACTGGGCGAAATTTTGAAGCAGGTGGCTTTCCTGTGCGGATTTGCCCCACCTTTTGCTGCCGAAGCAGCGTTATATGAGGCACAGCGTCTATATGGGGAGAAGTGGTCCAAATGTCCATTCACAATAGCAAACAAAGCGCAATGCAAGCCAAACTGACCACGGCTTTCGCTCCCGAACGGCTTGAAGTCATTAACGAAAGCCATCTCCACGCCGGACATCATCACGAAGAGCGCGGCGAGCACGAGGTTTATGACGGAACCGGAGAAACGCACTTCCGCGTCCGTATCGTTGCCGAGGCTTTTGCCGGAATGAGTCGCATCGCGCGTCACCGTGCCATCAATGCGCTTTTGAAGGACGAACTCGACAGCGGAGTGCACGCTTTGGCGCTTGAGCCGTCGGCTCCCGGCGAACAGACGCGGCGTTGAATCCCCCCCTGCCGCCCCGCTCCAGCCTCGACATGCCGTCACTGACGGGAGAATGGCCAATCCTGTAATCGGATTGGGGACATAATTCCAAAAGCATGTAAAGGCACCCTCACAGGTGCCTTTACACTATGGATCGAACTTTACGGAGAAATGAAATAGCTGGATAGAAACCAGTATAAATGCAAATGAAATAATGTTTTATTTCTTCATTATAAGGAACAATTAGAAGAAGAATTCACCCGAAGTTTTCGCATCCTAATATAAGCCACTTATAATGGCTGTCATATGTCTTATATGCTATGTTTATTGCTGCAACTCAGATATAAAACCCTATATTTACAACGATTTCAAACAATATTTTTTACATAACTATTGGTTGCACCCTTATTATATTAGAGCTTATTATATTTTTGTATTTGTTTTATCTAATTATAGATATCCGAAAATAATAGCGGGGACCTGCGACCACAAAGCGGCAGGCCGTGGTTTCCGAAAGAAAAAAGACTTTGCAGTTTCCGAAAAAGATTTCAAAATCAGCCTGTTAGATAAAATCCCGCCGCGGGCCACCTGTCATTGCGGCAATGCAGTGACAATCGGGGCTGGCTTGCCATCGGCATCGAGCGGCACGATACGCAACCGTGTCAGGCGGTTCTTTTCCTTCTTCAGGACGGAAAAACGCTTCCCGTAAAAAGTGAAAGCCTGCTTCACTTCAGGAATGGTCTGGGTCTCATGAATGACCAGACCGGCAATCGTCGTGGCCTCCTCATCGGGCAAAGACCAGTCAAGTGCACGGTTGATATCGCGAATCGGCAGCGAGCCGTCGACGATCACCGAACCGTCCGGCTGCAGGCGAACGCCCTGGATTTCGATATCGTGTTCATCGGCAATATCACCAACGATTTCTTCCAGAATATCCTCGAGCGTCACCAGACCCTGCACATCGCCATATTCATCGACGACGATGGCAATATGCGCCTTGCGACGGAGAAAGGCGTCGAGCTGGTCCTGCAATGTCGTCGTATCCGGCACGAACCACGGCTTGCGCGCGACCTTCATGATATCGATGCGCGAAAAATCATTGTCGACATCGTAAAGTGCGCGCAACAGATCCTTGGTGTGGATGATGCCGACAATATTGTCGATATCATCGCGCCAGAGCGGCATACGCGTATGCGGACTGGCAAGAATATCGCGCACGATCTCGTCGGCCGGTGCATCGGCATTGACGGTGCCCATCGAGGTCCGGTGCACCATCACGTCACTCACCTCCAGTTCCTTGAGGTCGAGGAGACCACCAAACTGGTCGCGATCTTCCTTGATGAGTGACTTGTCGCGATGCAGCACCTCGACCGCGCCGCGCAATTCTTCCTGCGGGCTCAGCATGGAACGACCGGCGGCAAGATTGATACCGCAAGCCTTGAGGATCGCACGCACGATCCGGTTCACGACACTGGAAACAGGACCGAGGATCAGCACGACCAGCGCCACGCCGCGCGACACGCCGAGCGCAAACCGGTCGGGGCCCGCAATCGCCCAGGATTTCGGCAGCACTTCCGCGAAGATGACCAGAATGACCGTCATCGCCAGCGTCGCATAGGCGACGCCCGCATCACCGAACAGGTTGAGGAAAATACTGGTGGCGATCGAGGAAGCCAGAATATTGGCGAGATTGTTGCCGATCAAAAGCGCGCCGATCAGCCGGTCGCGACGACGGATGAGGCGCTGGACCAGCCCTGCGCGCTCATCTCCATTATGCTCCAGCGTGAGCATACGCGCGCGCGAAGCCGCAGTCAGCGCCGTTTCGGACCCTGAAAAGAACGCGGAGAGAATGACGCAGAGCAGGATAATGCCGCACATAACCCAGAGCTCGAAAGCCATTCGCCTTGTCCTCTTATTTCGCTTCCAGACGTTCTTTCAAAAACTCTAGCACGGCTGCAGGCGGCACGTCCTTGGCAATAAAGGACTGGCCGATACCCCGCGTCAGGATGAAGGTGAGCGCGCCCCGCGCCACTTTCTTGTCCTGTGCAATATAATCCATCAGCTTTTCTGCCGGTGGCAATCCGCCCGGCACATCGGACAATCCGTACGGCAGGCCGACGGCCCTCAGATGCGTTTCGACGCGCTCCGCATCCTCGATACCGCACAGGTTCATCTTGACGGAGAAGCGATGGGCCAGCGCCATGCCGATAGCCACACCTTCGCCATGCACGAGACGGCTCGAATCGTAACCGGTCGCAGTTTCCAACGCATGACCGAAAGTATGACCGAGATTGAGAAGTGCACGATCACCGGTCTCGCGTTCGTCGCGGGCAACCACGGCTGCCTTGCAGCGGCAGGATTCGGCGATAGCTTCCGTCCGCGCCGCGCCACCGGCGAAAACCTCCTGCCAGTTCTGTTCCAGCCATTCGAAAAAGTCGGGGCGATCGATCAGGCCGTATTTTGCAACTTCGGCATAGCCCGCCCGGAATTCGCGCGCACTCAAAGTATCGAGAACTTCGGTATCGGCCAGAACCAGCTGGGGCTGATAAAAGACACCGACAAGGTTCTTGCCATGTGCCGTGTTGATCCCGGTCTTGCCACCGACGGAGGAATCGACCTGCGACAAAAGCGAAGTTGGCATCTGCACGAAATTCATGCCGCGGCGCACGATACCGGCGACGAAGCCGGATAGATCGCCAACCACACCGCCGCCGAACGCCACGACCGCATCGCCGCGCTCAAGCCGAGCTGCCAGTACAGTATTGGTGACAGTTTCCAGCGTGCCGAAGGATTTGGATTTCTCACCCGGCGCAACGATGACCGGCGTTACATCAATACCGGCCTTGGTAAAACTTGCAGTCAGGCGCTCCAGATGGGCCTTGGCGACATTTTCGTCCGTCACCACCGCCACGCGCACGCCTTTCAGACGCCTGGCCACTTCCTCGCCCGCACGATCAACCAGCCCCTTGCCGATCAGAATGTCATAGGAACGGTCACCAAGCGACACGGGAACGGTTGTGACACTGGCATCGGCGGTCAAGGGCGCATTCATGCGTAGTCTCCAATATCATGCGGCTAGAGCGCATTCCGAAAAGTGCGAAGCGGTTTTCGGACAAGATGCGCGTAAAAGCAAAAACTAGAGCATTTCCAATAACTCATGCAAAGCAGGAAATGCTCTGGGAAATCAACGGTTTCTTCTACCGAACCGGCTGAGCCTCTAAATTTTCGAGATGATCCGCCAGAACATCGAGCAGTTCGGCGGCGATCACTTCCTTCTTGTCATCACGGGTCATCAGCTGAAGATCGGCCAGCGCGTAGACGGGATAGCGTTCGTTCATCAGCCGCAGCATGACGCCGCGCGGATCGCTGTTCTTCAGAAGCGGGCGGTTCTGGCGGCGCGATACACGCTCCATCAGAATATCGATTTCCGCATTGAGCCAGACGGAGACGCCGGCACGACCGACTGCCGCCCGTGTTTCGGCATTCATGTAAGCTCCGCCGCCCGTTGCCAGAACCATCGGCCCGTCTTCGAGCAGGCGCATGATGACGCGGCGTTCGAGATCGCGGAACTCGACCTCGCCATAGGCTTCGAACAATTCAGGAATGGTCATGCGGGAAACCGCTTCAATCTCCGTATCCGCATCGCGAAATGGCAGTCCGAGCAAGGCGGCTGCCTTGCGCCCGACGGTGGATTTGCCAGCCCCCATCAACCCCACAAGCACCACGACTTTCGAACCAAGCAGATCACGGATCAGCTCCGCTTTCTCGTGTAGATTGTTTTGTTTTGTCGTACCGCTCATTGACCTCGTCCATTTGCTCCGGTTCCACATGAAAAACAGGGCGACGTCAATTGCTTTGATTGGTTTTCGGGACACGCAGGAGCGGAAGGGCGGCTTTTTTGCACGATTGCACGCTCGCTCCTCTTTCGGCCCCACCTTGCTTTCGTCCCCTCCTTGCTTTCGTCCCAATGCCACAGCATAAAAGATGAATGCCTACGCTGACGCGCCTCGCCCTCTTTCTCGCTCTTGTTGCCGCCATCGTTTATGGGGCGATGTATGCGCTCGCCAATTTCGTTGAGCCAGATGTACGGGAGATTACCGTCGAAATACCGGCTTCGAAGCTGAAACCGGTCACGATTGCGCCTCCGGCAGCTCCCGCGACTGACCCTGCCTCGGCAGAAACTGTCGATACGGCACCCCAATTGCCACAGACACCGCAGGAGTGACGATGCGCGCATCGCTGGCGATTGAAAACTTTCTGGAAATGATGAGCGCCGAACGCGGCGCAGCGGAAAACACGCTTGAATCCTACCGGCGCGATCTTGAGGCAGTGGCAGAGGCGCTGTCAGCCCGCAGCATCAATCTCGCCGAAGCCGGACCCGACCATGTTCGCAGCGCCATCGATGCCATGGCAACCGAAGGCTTTGCCGCAACATCACAGGCCCGGCGCCTGTCAGCATTGCGCCAGTTCTTCCGCTTTCTCTATTCGGAAGGCTATCGGCAGGACGATCCAACCGGCACGGTCGATGCGCCCAAAAAGCAAAAACCACTGCCAAAGATCATGAGCGTCGAACAAGTCACCAGGCTTCTCGACCGCGCGATGCTCGAAACCGATGAAATAGCCGAACCTTCCGACCACATCAAAGCCTTGCGCCTTCATGCGCTTCTCGAAACGCTCTATGCCACAGGGCTTCGTGTCTCGGAACTTGTCGGCCTGCCTGTCACCGTCGCGCGCACCGACCACCGCTTTCTGCTGGTGCGCGGCAAGGGCTCCAAGGAACGCATGGTTCCGCTTTCGTCCAAGGCACGCGAAGCGCTGCAGCGCTTCCTCATCTTGCGGGCTTCCTTGGCCGGCAGCGATGACAATCCCTGGCTGTTTCCGGCTTTTTCGGAAAGCGGCCATCTGGCACGCCAGGTTTTTGCGCGCGAATTGAAGGGGCTCGCAGCACGGGCAGGTTTATCGGCGGCCGCTGTCTCGCCGCACGTGCTTCGCCATGCCTTTGCCAGTCATCTGTTGCAGAATGGCGCTGATCTGCGCACTGTGCAGCAATTGCTCGGCCATGCCGACATTTCCACGACGCAGATCTATACACATGTGCTGGAGGAAAGACTGCATAAGCTTGTCAGCGAGCATCATCCGCTTGCCGATTAGCCTCCATCCGGTTATGAGAAAATCGAAAATTTGCAAGATGAGCCCGCAGTGAATATGTAAAGCGCCGTAAAACAGCCTTTTTCAGGCTCGCAATAGCGCTAATCCCTTTGGAAAAAGCACGAACAGTCAGGCCCGATGTACAACTATCTCGATTTTGAAAAACCCGTCGCCGATCTCGAAGGCCAGATTCTTGAGCTGAAGAAGCTCGCGCAGGAACAAGGCAGCGTCGAGATGAGCGATGAGATTCGTCGCCTCGAGAAGCGTTCAGCCGATGCGCTGAAGGACATCTACCGCAAGCTGACGCCATGGCAGAAGGCACAGATCGCCCGTCATCCAGACCGTCCGCACTGCCTGGAATATATCGACCGGCTGTTCACCGAATTCACACCGCTTGCCGGGGATCGCAAATACGGCAATGACGAAGCCATCCAGGCAGGTTTCGGTCGCTTCAACGGGCAGGCCGTCGCGATCATCGGGCAGGAAAAAGGTTCCGACACCAAGACGCGCCTGAAGCACAATTTCGGTTCGGCCCGCCCGGAAGGCTATCGCAAGGCCGTCCGCATCATGGAAATGGCCGACCGTTTCCAGCTGCCGCTCATCACCCTCGTCGATACAGCAGGCGCTTATCCGGGTGTCAGCGCCGAGGAACGTGGCCAGGCCGAAGCTATTGCCCGCTCGACGGCAGAATGCCTCAAGCTGCGCGTTCCGGTCATCTCGATCATCATCGGTGAAGGTGGTTCCGGCGGCGCAATCGCCATTGCCGTTGCCAACCGCGTCTACATGCTCGAGCATTCGATCTATTCGGTGATCTCGCCCGAAGGTGCAGCCTCGATCCTCTGGCATGATTCGACCCGCGCCAAGGATGCGGCCTCCAATATGCGCATCACCGCGCAGGACCTGTTCGATCTCAAGATCATCGACGGCATCATTCCCGAGCCCATGGGTGGCGCCCATCGCGGCAAGGAGGCGGTCATCGATGCCGCTGGCGACATCATCACCGCGTCGCTGCGCTCGATGAAGGACGTCGACGGCGAAACGCTGAAGCAGGAACGCCGCCAGAAATTCCTCGAAATCGGCCGCAACATCTGATTCTCACCGCAAAGTGATTGAAGACTCGTCCGGGAGGCCTCGTGCCTCCCGGATTTGCATCATGCTGCAAATTCAGCCATATTGCCGACGCGCCGGATTTTAGGTATCTGAGCAAGGATTTATAAACGATACCGTAAGGTTTCAGTTTTAAAATTCGACCTTCAGGAAATTGGCTTTTGCTCATAAAGTCTCTGGCGTAGCTCTAACAGACTTGATGCGACATGAAGATCAGAACCGCAATTCTAGGCTCCGTATTGGCAACCGTGCTCCTCGCCGGCTGTCAGGGTTCGTCCGTATCCGATCTAAGCCTCCGGGCTGAAAAGCCGCTTCCCGAAAAGGTGATTGCCAAGATGAAGGCGAAGGGCATGACCCGTACCTCGCCGATCATGGTGCGCATTTTCAAGGAAGAAGGCGTTCTCGAGGTCTGGAAGCAGAAGAACAACGGCAAGTACGACCAGATTACGTCCTACGAAATCTGCAAATGGTCGGGCAAGCTTGGTCCGAAATTCATCGAGGGTGACCGTCAGGCGCCGGAAGGTTTCTACACCGTCCGCCCCGCCCAGATGAATCCGAATTCCAGCTATTATCTCTCCTTCAATATCGGCTTCCCCAACGCCTATGACCGCGCCAATGGCCGCACCGGCCAGCATCTGATGGTACATGGCGCATGCTCATCGTCGGGTTGCTACTCGATGACCGACGAACAGGTCGCCGAGATTTACGCCTTCGGTCGCGACGCCTTCAAGGGCGGCCAGCGCGATTTCCAGATCCAGGCATTTCCGTTCCGCATGACGGCCGCCAATATGGCGCGTTACAAGAGCGACCCGAATTATTCATTCTGGAAAATGCTGAAGCAGGGCTACGACGCTTTCGAAACCGCCAAGGTGCCGCCGAAAGTCGATGTCTGCGAAAAGCGTTACGTATTCAACGTTGCGACACCAGACGGCCAGCCCCTGTCCGCAACGGACGCCTGCCCGCCATCGGCTGGCGGCGAGGCAATGTCCTATGCGTCTTACGAAAAGACCTATCAGTCGGCGTTCAGCGCCAGCCAGAAGGCACCTGCACCGTCCATTCAGGGCATTGCCGAGGCCAAGCTCGTCTCCGCCTGGAGTGCTGCACGTGCACGTGGTGAAAAGGTAACGCGCGAACCGCCGTCGCTTTCTCCTGCTTCTGCAGAAAAGACCGGCGCGCCGGACATTAGCCCGGCAGTGCCGTCCGTACAACCGACAGCCATTGCGGCGACGCCGCAACCGGCCGCCATTCCCGCAGCGCAGACCGCAGCGGTGCCTGCTCCGCAGCCGAACACGGCAGCCCCTGCGCAAGCCGCTGTTCCACAAGTATCTCCAATGACGACCGCCAGCACGGTGGCGCAGAATGTCGAACAACCGGCACCTGTCGCAGCCCCTGAACCGAAAAAGCCATGGTGGAAGATCATCGGGAACTGATGACCCGGCAGGATGACATTCCTGTCTATGACCTGAGGGGGCTTAAATGCCCCCTTCCGGTTTTGAAAACCCGCAATCGTCTGGAAAAAATTCCGAGCGGAGCGCTTCTCTGGGTGGAAGCTACCGATCCGCTGTCCGGCATCGACGTCCCGCATTTCTGCACGCAGGAAGGGCACGCCCTGGTCGCACAGGAGCGTCAAGGGACATTGCATCGCTTCCTTATTCGCAGGAAATAGATATCAATTCCGAGGCGAAAACCCCGCAATTGCCAGCGGGTTTTCCGTCAGCGCGGCACGGTCGGGCCTATCCAGCGCCGGGCGTCCCAAAAACGCATCGAAAAGCTCGCGAACATAAGTTTCCGGCAGGTCTTTCACGATCATCACCAGAAGCGTCTCGCGCTTATCCTGCGGCCATTGCGGCAAGCGCGCAGGCGGATGGAAAATCTTCTGCACCCCATGAATGACCACCGGGCGATCCGGGTCTTCGGCAATCTGCACGATGCCCTTTACACGCAGAAGCTTCTCGCCATGCGTCGAACGCAGAAGATCGAGGAACATGTCGAAGGTCGATAGCGGGATCGGTGCATCGTGGCGAAGCGAAAAGGACCGGATCGCATCATCATGGTGATGATGATGCGCATGGCCATGATCGTGATCGTGGTGATGATGGTCGTGATCGCAATCCGGTCCGCACACATGATCATGATCATGCTCGTCCTCATAGGCTTCCGCCTTGAGCCAGCGCTGCACATCCGCCGATTTCGCTTCGGGATTATAGAGACCGCATTCGAAAAGCGCCGCATAGCCGGTGCGCTGTTCACCGGCTTCCAAAATATCGGCACCGGGATTGAGCGCATGGAGGCGCGCCTTCAATGCAGCCAGTCCTGCCTGTGCCTCCGGCAGATCGGTTTTGGTCAGCACGAGGCGGTCGGCCATTGCCGCCTGCTTGACGGCTTCCTCGTGATTGTCGAGCGTAGCCATGCCGTTGACGGCATCCACCGTCGCCAGAACCCCGTCGAGCCTGAAAGCCTGCATGAGCACGGGATGCCCCATGATCGAATGCAGCACCGGTGCCGGATCGGCCAGCCCGGTAGTTTCGATGATCACACGCTTCAGCGCCTTGATGCGCCCGGTCTGGAGGCGGTCGATAAGGTCAGCCAGCGTATCCACCAGCTCACCGCGCACCGTGCAGCACAGGCAGCCGTCGGAAAGCTCGATCACGCCTTCGCTCGCCTGCTCGACCAGCAGATGATCGATGCCGACTTCGCCAAACTCGTTGATAATGACCGCCGTATCGCTCAGCGCCGGATCTTTCAAAAGCCGGTTGAGAAGCGTCGTTTTGCCTGAACCAAGAAAACCGGTCAGCACGGAAACGGGAATGGGATTCGGCATATCAGTTGATCGCGGTGGTATTGGCACCGGCGGAACGCTGCGGACGCGGCATCGGCACCGGAATCTGCGAAATGTCGAGCTGGCTCGCTCGGGTGGTCGGACCCGGTTCGGAAACCAGACCAACGCGAACCGGAACCGGGTCGCGATCCATGGCATGGATATAAGGCGAATTGATTTTCAGCTTGCCCTCGACATCGCGTCCATCCCAGCGATCGGCCATGGCCTGCTGGCTGCAGATCGCCTTGCGCATATCGACGGCCTGATTGAGATTGCCGCCTGCCGCAGGACGCAAAGTCGCCAGCGTCGCGCCACCACCGGCACTTGCCCGGAACGCATCGGTCATCAACTGCGCAGCCTGAACCGCGCGCACTTCCTGCCGGTCGGCACCGAGAATGATTGCCAGCACGGTCCGGCCATTGCGCGTGGCCGAGCTTGCAAGGTTGAAACCCGATGCACAGACAAAACCGGTCTTCATCCCGTCTGCACCGTCATAACGGCCAAGCAGAATGTTGTAATTGGCCTGAACCTTCTTGCCTGCACCCGGGTCGATCGCCTCGGTCGCGAAATAATGCGCATATTGCGGAAATTCGCGGCGCAACTGCACGGCCAGAACCGCGAGATCGCGTGCCGTCGTATAGTTGTTGGGATTGTGCAGACCGTTCGGATTGGCGAAATGCGAACCGGCCATACCGATACGCTGCGCTTCCTCATTCATGCGCTGCACGAAACCGGATTCCGTTCCACCCACGGCTTCGGCAACGGCAACCGCAACGTCATTGGCCGACTTCACCAGCATAATCTTCAACGCCGTATCGAGCGTCATGACCGATCCCGGCTTGTAGCCCATCTTGCTCGGCGGCTCCTTGGCGGCATTGACCGTCATGCGCACCGGAGAATCCAGCGTCATCTGACCCGATTGAAGCGCACGAAATGCCACATAGGCCGTCATCATCTTGGTTAGCGACGCGGGATACCAGCGCTGAAAAGCTTCCTGCTGCTGGTAGACCTTGCCGGTTGCGACATCCACTGCAATCGAGGGATTAGCCGCAGCAGATGCCAGCGCGGTAGCGGACAGACCAACGGCTGCAAACCAGATTTTCAATGATTTCGACATCATTCCGTAGTTCCAATCGAAATAGCCTGCAACTTCTGCGGGTTCGAATTGCGCTCTAATAAGGGATTAACGCTTTCTTTATCTATGCCATGTGGCGATGAAAAGGCAAACAGGGATTGCCCGCTTTCACCGAAACGTCATATCCTGTTTCCTTCAAATCATGCCCAATCCGGGGAGCCATCCGAAAATGCCAGTGTTGAATCGTGCCGTTGAAACGCAAGCGGAAATTGCCGCGTGGCGGCGAAAACTGCACCAGAATCCCGAACTTCTCTACGACGTGCACGAAACTGCGAAATTTGTCGAAGACAAGCTGAAATCCTTCGGTTGTGACCTTGTGGAAACCGGCGTCGGACGCACCGGCGTGGTTGGCATCATCAAGGGCCGCCACGGCGATGGCCCGGCCATCGGCCTGCGCGCCGACATGGACGCCCTGCCGATCACCGAAACGAGTGGCGTCGAATGGGCCTCGCAAAATCCCGGCAAGGCGCATTCCTGCGGCCATGACGGACACACATCCATGCTTTTGGGCGCGGCGCAACACCTCGCAGAGACCCGCAATTTCCGCGGTTCGGTCGCGCTTCTGTTTCAGCCTGCCGAAGAAGGTGGTGCGGGGGGCCTTGCCATGGTCGAGGACGGCGTGATGGATCGCTTCAATATCTCGGAAGTCTATGGCGTCCACAACATGCCGGGCCTGCCGGTCGGGCAGTTCGCGATGCGCAAAGGCCCGATCATGGCGGCAACCGATGAATTCGATCTTTTCATTACCGGGCGTGGCGGCCATGCGGCGCAACCGCACGGCACCATCGATCCAATCCTGACCGGCTCGCAACTGATGATTGCCCTTCAGGGCATTGTTTCGCGCAATACCGATCCGCTCGATTCACTTGTGATCTCGGTGACGAAGTTCATTGCTGGCGAGGCTTATAATGTGATCCCGGAAAAGGCGACGCTGTCGGGTACTGTCCGCACACTCAAGACGGAAACCCGTGCCTTTGCCGAGCGCCGTATCCGCGAAGCTGCGGCCGGTATTGCTGCGGCCACCGGCGCGGAGATTACCGTGCGCTACAAGAACAATTATCCGGTCACCTTCAATCACGATGCGCAGACGGAGTTTGCCGCCCGTGTTGCCGGCGCGGTGGCGGGTGAAGGCAAAGTGGACGAGAAAGTCGAGCCGATGATGGCGGCGGAAGATTTTTCCTACATGCTGGAAGCGCGCCCGGGCGCCTATATCTTCCTCGGCAATGGCGACACACCCGGCCTTCACCACCCGGCCTATGACTTCAACGACGATGCCATTCCCTATGGGGTTAGCTACTTTGTAGCAGTGGTGGAAACGGCGCTAGCCGCCTGATGCGGGAGCGGTTTCAGTTAAATATAAGTCGTGGAACCGCTCTGGCTTTTTGTAATTTTGCGCATCTTGTTCCGAAAACCGTTTCACACTTTTCGGGATGCGCTCTGGAAGAAATCCGCCTGCCCCGCTTTTGCGGGGTTGGCGACAGCTATGAAAACCAGTATGTCTCGAAAAGTGTTCGACAGGCTGGAATCAGCAGCGAATGCTCATCGGTTGGTCCCGTAGCTCAGTAGGATAGAGCGACAGATTCCTAATCTGTAGGTCGCTGGTTCGAACCCAGCCGGGATCACCAATTAAATCAATTGGTTAGCCTGATCAGACCTTGAAAAGCATGTTGCGACATGTTGCAAATCGCTAATGAGCAATATCAATGAGTTAAACAGGTTAGCCGCCAGTATACGCGACATGCCATGCAACATGGCTTGACCGCCTGTCACGTAGCTGCCAGCCTCTCCACACGAGGGAGGTCCAAAGCCATGAACACAGAAAAGCCGCGCATTGCCGACCTAGACGAAGACGAACTGATCTCGCTTGCAGATGCGGTTGAGATATTCTTTTCTGGGCGGCTGACGAAATCGTCTCTGCGGACAGAAGCGGCGAAGGGAAACCTCGAAATCATCCGCATAGCAAACAAGGATTTCGTGACGCGTAACGGCATAAGAAGGATGATTGAAAGATGTCGCGTAAGAGAAGTCCCGCAAGGCTCTGGTTCCGATCAGACACCGGGACTTGGTTCATTAAAGACGGAGAAAAGCGTATCAGCACAGGATGCGCTAAGGATGAGACTGAACGGGCTAGGGACTAAGAAACGATAACCGCGGGGGCTTAGATGGCAGAGGCTAATGAAAATATAGTACTTAAGTTGTCACCGAATGTTAGGTTGCGAATGACGTTCGAAAGAGAAATGATGCTCGATAAGGAGGAAAAGGTTTTTAACGACAGTATTTATCATAAATATATTAAAATGTACGAAAGGGCGTCAGCAAGGCAAGACGCTTTGATGAAGTCTTTAATGATAGTAGACGGCGTATTGGCAATTTTTCTTTCTGGAAAAGATTTTCCTATTCCAGGTATATCTATCTCAATTAGGGATTTCCCGGCTGCGCTTGAAATTCTAACTATTTTTGCCTCTTTTAGCTTCATGATACTCTGCTTGGCATTTGCTAATGCTCAAGCCTACATGGCGATTTGCAGTCAATTTTCGAATAGAGCCGCTCAGAAATATAACATTGATCCAGATTTTTTATCGGCTTCAGATATATATACCGAGTTTCACCTCAAGTTATTCAGGCCAAAGATGAATATTTTTGGAATTGACTTCTTCGAAGCCGGACGGGGGTATCGTTGGTTCTACTCATCACTTTCTTTTCTATTGTCACTAGCAATGATGAGCGTCATCGTTCTACATATTTCAATCATCGGTTACGCGATCTGGCTAATTTTTTCGATAAACTGGATTTCTATACTAGTGTGTTGTGCGGCTATCATTATAAATTTGAGTGGTCTTCTTTCTAACATAGCCCCCTCATTTAATTTCAAAGTCGTAGAGCCAGCAGGTTGAAAAGTTATGTCTAAACGTCTCGATGTCACCGCCCGCCAAGTCACCGCGATCTGCGAAGGCGCTAAAAAGGCCGGGTGCATTCCTGAGATCAAGATAGGCAATGCCTACATCCGTCTGATCCCGCAGGAACTCCTGAATGACATCTCGGATGAAATTCCTTACGAGGACAAGGGAAGGGGTTACTTATGACGCCATCTTGGCGATTGCAGATCGCAAACAAGCGCTGACTTAACCAATACCAAAGCAGCATATTGACTACTCAGCTTCGCTTAGCCAGTAATCGAAAAGCGGCGCTATCGCCGGAAGAGTGGGAACGGATTAAGGGCGAATAGGGGGACGAGAATGACCGATGGCGATCTAGAAGAAATACTGATTGAGGAAACGGCAAAATATCTAGCCAAATTGAAGGCTACGGGAGAAGATGTGTCATTCGATGACCTTCTTGAAATCGTCAAGGTTGAAGTACCAAAGGACCAATTCAAGAGTGTTTTCGAAGACGTTGTATTCTGGATGAATGAACAAGGGTATGCCAAGTATTCCGAAGCCTATTCCGGCCCTGATGACGAGACGATATTTAGCCGTTGCCGCTTGACAGAAAGTGGTTTTGAACGGTTTGCTCGTTTTGTTGACCCTGAAGGCACTCGACAACAGACACAGCAGTCAACACAGATTTCCCCTTCTGTAGTGATGAACAACGTCAATTTCACTAACAGTAATTTTCTTAATGCTGGCCATAGCAGCAGCCTCAATGTACATCAAGTCATTGACCAATCTGTGTTTACGCAGACGCTAAATGAAATTGAAGAAGCCATTGATACGCTCCCTTTGGACGAGCCCGAAAGGGCAGATGCTAAGACTTTCTTGGGAACGTTACGCACGTATGCCGGTAAAGCTTTAGACGCGACAGGGAAGCTCGTCGCGTCTGCACTCTCTACCTTGTTAACTGCGGCTGGCTCTACTTTGGGGAAGAGCCTTCTCGTAGCGTGCGGTATGCCAGTATTGTAGCTATTTCTCTGGCTATCAAGACGTTCGTTAAGCGCCGCGCCTGGTTGGTTGAAGGTCGCGGACTAGTCATATCGACCTCAGCCCGCCGCTGATCACAAACGTCACGGCGGCTCCGAGGATGCCGCTAA
The DNA here is from genome assembly GCF_002975205.1 of Ochrobactrum vermis. Classification (NCBI taxonomy): domain Bacteria; kingdom Pseudomonadati; phylum Pseudomonadota; class Alphaproteobacteria; order Hyphomicrobiales; family Brucellaceae; genus Ochrobactrum; species Ochrobactrum vermis. Next base: position 2,619,296 of record NZ_PCOC01000001.1, read on the forward strand.
CGACAATCCACATTATGCGCGAAAGAGTTGACTGGATGCTTTTGTTCGCACTTTCCAGCCCGTTGAACCGGGTATCGATGCGCGCTTCCATGGCAACCCACTTTTCATCATGACGAGCGCTGTCGATGTCTCTCTGGCGCTGCCAAGTCTCCAGAATGGTCAATCGCTGATTATTCGACTGTGTCGCATGTTCTAGCCCGACCACGCGGGACCGGAGATCGCTTTCTTCAGGCATGTTCGTTGCTTCCATCCGCCCGGTTGCCCCTATTATTTCTTGTCGTGAATAGCGCACTCGTCTTTCGACCAGACGCCGCCTGCACAACCGCGCACTATGGTGCGGTCGATCTTTCGTTGATCTGCCTCTGTTGCCCCGCGAGCGCCTAGCAGATCGGTTCCGAGTACCCTACGGACGCCTTCCACATTTGCCGGCGCTGAATGTCCACACCCCGCCAGCGTCAATGCACTCATCATAAGAATGAGCAGCGTCCAGAGCTTTGCCTGTGGCTTCATTGTTCTGTCTTTCGATTTTGGTTTCCGTGCTGGCCGTTCCTGAGAGCCTTCCGGCCACATACCCACCCGCCAGAAGCAGAAACGCCGCCACAAGGGCAGCGAGCGTGGTTTTTATCCATGACGGGATAAGTCCCCAGAGCGCACCCATCAGCCGATTTCCGCCTGTAGGTCTTTCACGGCCTTGAACAGATCAGCACGGCGTTTGATACCGTAGATTGCAAAGCCGATGATCGCCGCGCTGAACAGAAACTGGACGCGCCAGTCGAGGCCACCAAGGAATGAACCTGCCCCACTGATGGCCGACATGATGCCAGCACCGGCCCACGTCCATACTGTCTTGCTCTTGGACGGCTTTGTTCCAAGCTCGCCCGGATCGGCTACGACGGGTTTTTCCACGGTGACGACTTCGGGAACGACGATAGTCGGTTGAACGGCGCCAGCTGTCTTGACCTTGTTCAAAACGGCCTCGACCTTCGCCGGGGAGACAAGCGCCTTATTCAAGGCATCGCCAGCGTAGTAGCTCTGACCTCGCTTCAAATCGCGATGCGCGCCTTTTGTCGCTGCCAGCACGGGCAATGAAGCCCATTCCTGCGCCAGTCGCTTGCCGAACTCCGTGCGGGTTATCCTGCCAGCCACATAGTCGTCATAGCCGCGCCGCTTCAGCAGATGAAAGCCGAGCCGGTCTTGCAAGTCCCTGTCAAACTTCTGTGTGCCGCGCAGACCAAGCTCGCGGGAAAGGTCTTGCAGCGTGGCGCGCATGAACTGGTATCGGCCCGAAGCCGAGGATTTGAACCGCTTGGTAAATGATGCTTGCGCGTCGACCAGTTCGCCAATTGTCATCTGTGTGATTGGCTTTGGCAACTTGTCCTGATTGTTGCCGTATATCACGTCATAGCCGCGAGGGGCTTCGATCCCGCCAATAAAGTCGAGCAGAAGCGCCGCTCCTGCTGGCACGGATTTATCCATGGTCTTTCCTTTCGGGCATTAAAAAACCGCCCTGAAGGCGGTGCGGATCGTCAAGTTTTCGGTATCGGTTATGCGAAAGCCGCGTCGATCTGGGCTTCTGTGGTGATAGTACCAGCTTCGATTGCGGCCAATACTCGCGCCTCGATACCGTAGCTGTTTCGCACATGCAGGCGAACAGCGGCGGCAAGATCGTCCATCTGTTCGTTCGTCAGCGGGCGAAACTCACCATCCGCAAACTTCCACGGATCACCGTCGGCACGCTCGCCTTTTTCTATCGCCAGCGCCTCGGCAACTATTTTGTTCTGACTTTCCCGGTCAGAAAGTACCGGCCAGCCATTCCAGACGGTTCCGCTTACTTCCCGCTCCCATCGCTTGGCGGCAGCGTATTCTTGCAGCGTCATGCCGGGATGATCAGTCTGTGGAATGCCGTCTTCGACAGGGACGGTCTTCGTGGGAGGCTCAAGGCCGAGCGCTGCATAATGCATCGGATAGCCTTTCTTGCCGACGCGAGCGGTATCGATGACGGTTTCAGTTGCCGACATTACGCGTCCTCCTTTTCGAACTCTGGCACGAAGCGGCCATCACCATCGGTATTCTGATCGAGTTCAGACTTGACGAACGGGTCATTGCGCTCTGCAATCACAACCCACGACACGAGATCAGTGCAATTCTCATCTTCACAGACGATTTCGAATGCACCGCCGTTGATCGGCCCCGGCTTTAACCGCGCAAAACCTTCCTGATTTTGCAGACTGGTCACGACAGCGTTTGTGGTGAGTGCGGCGAAGGTGCCAGAAGTCATATTACTTGCTGCATCGATATCGACGGTGGCGCGGCCATTCACAAGATGAACAGTGCCGCGATAGATCAGGTCATAGCGGGGCGCTTCTACAAACCCGTGCCGAAGGTTGCGGTTATACGGATCAAGCGGGTGATCGATCAGGAACGTGCCGCCACCTTTCGAAATAGTCCCGACCACGGAGAAGTTACGGTTGTAGAGGAAAGTTGCGATCAAGCCGCCGGAACTATGAACAACCTGCAATCCGTTATCGGTCGTACCGTTTCCGCTATTGAAATAGACGGTATAACCGTAGGAACTGGTATTCAAAAACCTGACTGCACTGTCACCGTTCGAAGCGATGTTTATGCCGCCTGAGAGCGCCCCACCTGTTTTGTCGAATTTTCCGTTTAATGCCGTCTGTGTCGCGGTGCTTATGGGCTTGTTGGCATCTGACGTGTTATCTACATTGCCCAACCCAACGGCGGCTTTGTCCAAAGTCTGCAACGTTCCATCCGCACGAACGTATTGGGCGCTTGTCCCCGACGCCAGCGCCAGCAGTGCGCGTCCCAGCGTGCCAAGGTCGGACTGTTGAGCGCTGCCACTGCTATCCGTGGTGATGGCCTTGTTTGCCGCCAGCGTCAGCGCCGCCAGTTTGCCCAGCGTGCCATTCTCATCAACAGCAATCGGCTGAAGCACATACTGACCGGCAGGACCGCCAACTGGGGCCTTGCCTTCCTCGACGCCAAGCGCCGCCAATCCGGCCAATGTTCCGTCGCCCAACAATTCGATGAGAGTAGCAGCCTGCGTCCCTACGCGGGTTCCGTCTGCAAGCTGCCGAGCACGATATGGCCCATCAACAATGCTCGTGCCCGTCCATGGCTCAGTAAGGGTCAGCTGAGTATCACTATCGACACTAGCGATGACCGCCGTCAGGTTCTGGATTTGAAGCGTATCGCCTTCCCGAAACCGCGTGACCTCGAAAAGCGTCCCGGTGCCGGTAACTGTCGCTGAGCCATTCGCAAGCGATATCGTTCCCGACGTGTAGTCGGACAAAACAGCCATAGGTTTTTCTCCTGAAAGCTTACAGCGTCGTGGCGCTGAGGATGTAGTAACGGACGCCGATGGGGTCTGGCAGGTTGTAAAGAAAGCTGCCCGTTGAGGTGTCGATTGTCGTAGGAGCGCCGGGGCTGATGTGAATTACGATCCGGTTAGTCTCTACGACAGTCACGCATGACTGACTTGTAGGTTGCCATGCGTTGGTTCCCGGCAGGCGCACATACTGATGAAACCCCTGTGTGATCCGCTCTGGCCAGTTGCACATCACCTTGGGAAAGATGAACTGCCCCGAACCATCGAAATTCACAATTGCAGCGTGGGAGCCGTATTGGCCGTCCACCACGTTCGCCGTCGAAAATGACGATGCCGGTATCCATCCCTCAAGCATAACGCGCATTGACGGGAAACGGGTATCTACGAGAATATCGTTACCCGTCGGGCCTGTATCGCTCGATCCCGGCCTCTTAATCTGGACGCCGCCATTATCCAGCTTGCGCAGTGTGCTGCCCCCGCCAGTGGAAAACCCGTCTGTACTGGTCGCATAGACCATGTATCGGACATAAACAGCATAGTCGCCTTCGACGCTGAAGGTTATCCCGTTCGGGTCGATCTTGTAGAAGACCTTCATCTGCCGTCCGGTCTTGTTCGCCGTGCGATCAACAGCCGGGATGGTAAAATCCAGCCCCTGCAATGCCACGATTGTGTCAACGAACATCGTTTCGTGCAGAGGGAAGTCTGTCGTTCGCGGCACGTAAACCGATGTGTTTGCCGGGATAAGGCCAGTTTGCCCCATCATGACGCACATATTCGGAACTCGGGTACTCGTGAATATGCACTGCCGAGCGGTAGCAGCATCGACCGTAAACCCCCGTCGCGTCAGAATTGCAACGGAAGGATTGATCCGAAGCATATCCTGCCCCGAAACCGGCGTTGCATCTGGCGCGGGGATAGCGGCGTTGTTTGCGGGCAAGTCCCATTGACACGTCAAAGCCCGATAATAGCTGCCGCTGTCGGAATTGCTCAATGCACAGTTATACGGGCCTTCATTGTTATTGATGCGACCCACCCAGCCGGCATATCCAAGATCAGGGTGAATGCTTCTGAAACCCCGAATGCCGTTACCGCCTGGACCTGTTGCGCCCGGTGTCGCATAGCAGATGTCGGAATTATACGAACGGACGGTTTGGACGCGATCCTTGTTACCTGACGGGCTGTCGATATGGCCGACGCGAACCCGGCCCGCACTGTCCATCAGTTTTGCCTCATAGATCGGGACTATTGGCATATCGGGGAAACGGGCGAAGATTTCATAGTACATGAAGGCATCGACGCGGTTCTGGCCATCGAAATAGTTCTGCACCGTCATTGCCCTGCGTGCCTGCGATGCAGACGATCCATCGATAACGTAGAGGCTCCCATTTACGGTATCCGATGAAGGATAAACCGCCGGATTGAACCCGGTCGAAAAATAGAACTTGTCCCAGATATAGGACAGGTTCTGTGTCTCCGAGTTAAAATAGAAGCGATTGTAAGCCGAGTTTGGGAGCGTCAGCGGATCGTCGGTATCGTACTTGAGGATTTTCAGGACTGAGCCAACTCCCGCTTTCCATCCCAAGAAAAACAGCCCCATCAGAATACGATCCTTATGTCTGCGAAATTGTCATAGCCGCGCAAGACCATCTTCCCGTTATTGGCTTGGAGGATGTCGAACTTGAGAGTACCCAGGCGCGCATTCTGGATGTAGACCTCGCCATTCTGGACAACGAACGGATAGGTATAGCTTCCGTTATTGTTCGGATCGGCAATGGCGAACTGATTGGCCACGACAATGAACTGACTGCCGGTAGGCGTGACATTCACGAACCAACCCGCCTGTTTCCAAGTGTCACCGATACCCAAGCGACCGAAAGCTGAAATCTTTACTGAACTGCCGCCGCTGCCTGCCTGTGCCGTCATGCGCCAAGCTGCATTCGCCACAGTGCCATCAACAGAAGCGTTGACTTCTGTGAGAGCGTTGGAAATGGCAGTTACATCACCTTCGACGCCATCAACACGGGCCTGCATCAGATCGATGACGCTTGCGCCGTCGTCGGTGAATAGCTGCGCGTTGATTTCGGTTAGCTGCTGACCAATGGCACTGTTCGGCCCGGTTGCAACGAAGATATCCTGCTTCCACTGAGCCTTTGCAGAGCCGAACGTGCTTGTCAGTTGCTGGCTGAGGCGAAGAACGTTCGAATAACCCTTAAGCGCGCTGTCGGCTGTGCCTGTGGCATTTTCCTGAGCCTGCCGAATAAGCTCGCGCCGATCGTCGGTCATCCAGTTGACAAGGCCATTCAGATCACTGTCGAGACGCTCATAATCCACCGGATTATCTTCGCTGCGAGCGTTCAGTGTCGTGAATGGCGTTGCCGCCGACCATGCCACAGCACGCCCATTATCGACGCGCAACCGCGTCCGGACAAACCAGTCAGTCAGTGAGGTCAGCCCTTCGACAATAGGAACATTGATCACGTCCCACGTCACGAACTTGATAAACACCTGCGACGGGTCATTCGCTGGCCAGTATTCGATATCGACGCCGACGACCGAGATATCATCAATCGGATCCCAGATCAGGCGCACACCGGGCAGTTCGCCTTGTCCATCTGCAACAACAACAATTGGAATGGCGAAGAAATTCTGCACCTCGGCCAAATATTGCGGCGGCGGAATAACGATGATGTTCGGCGGGTTGGTTTCGTAGGCCGTTGGGTCGAACACGCCATTGCTGATCTGCTGCAGCGCAATCGAGATATCGCGAGCGCCGTCGGTATTGATCCCGCCTAACTGACGCGTCAGTACCTGATACGTGCGGTCGCCATATTTGGCGCTATTCCAGCGAACCCACCGGCCTTCCTTGATCGTGTCGAGGAATTTCGGATGGACGACAATCTCTGCTGATGCCTGATAACGAGCGCCACGGATGGCGATGTCTGCCAGCCTGTCCACCTGTCTGACGTCAGTGACGGCGGCATAAGGAATGGCGCTGGCAAGGGTCTCGCGATCTTCAGCAAGGGCCCCGGCATCAATGCGAGTGGCGGCGTCCTTCGTCTCGTAGAAATCATCCGGCGAGACATAGGAGGCCGCAACCGTGTTGATCAGTTCTGTACGCTTGCGTTTCGCGCTGAAGCGAAGCGGTGCGCCTCGCTTGATGTCGGCGTCTGTGATGGTGGCAACGATAGCCTGTGGAGCACCCGCAATCGGGAATTCACCGTCAACACGTTCGACCCACGAGCCGCACATGGCTTCGAGGATTGGTGTCAGGTTCGCATCATGGTTAGCGCCGGGGCCATCCTTGGCAATCGCATGAGCGCGATAACGCTTCGAGCCATCCGACATGACTTCGTCGCAGATGTTCGCTGCCTGGGTATATTCTGCCAACGGCAAGCGGCTTGCGCGAACAGCCTTGCCGACCATGCGCTGGGTTCCGTTGAAGAAACCGCGCTCCAGATTGTAAATCTGAACAGGCGGATTATCGGAATATTCCCACGTGCCCTGGTCATTCCAGCGATGCGCACCCGAACCGCCCATCGTGCTGTCTTTGCGCCAATCGTAAAGTGGAGCGCCGACAACTTCGAACAATAGCTTCGCTGGCGAGGTCAGGCCATCGCCGTTCTTGCGCAGTTCCGAAAACACGATGGCATAGGCAACGCCTGCACCGCGATGGCTTGCAGTCCAGCGACCGGCAGGACGGGCATTATTGATCAGCGTCGGCTCTGCCTGCTGATCCATTGTGCCGTAATAGAACTTGACACGGACGTTATCGTGATCGTCGCCGCTCGTGCCTTCGTTCGGCACGAGCCAGTAGCCGTCCGCGTCTTGCTGCACAAGTGAACGCCATTCGCCATTGTAGCGAACACGCGGTACAGCAGTGATGCGGAAGCTCGATAGAACGAACACGTCCTGTATCAGACGCCCGCCGCTGCCATAGCTGTTGCGATAGATGTGGTGACCTTCAGTCGCGCAGGTACCGAGAATGACCGAACGCGGGATATTGGCGCCATACTGGGTTTCCAGTTCGGAAGCACGGCTTTGCGTCTTCGGAGGGAACAATGCATTGACGGCATACTTGAGCGCGATGCCGAAGGCTGTCTGCGCGATACCGGCAAGGATCGGGCTCGCTGCGGCCCATGCGGCCACGCTCGTCACTATGCCGCTGAAAAAGGCGCCGATCGGGGCTAAAAATGGCATACGAGGGCCTCATGCAGGCGCAACAAAAAAAGGCCCGCTGCTGGCGGACCTTCAAAGGCGCAAATTGTAGTGGTGGTTAGCTGCCGACCTTGTAGGCCTGCTCGATTTCGGTCACCGGATAGAACGTGAGCCCTTGCGGCTGTTTGACCGCAAAGCCAGAGCCACAAATGAACCCGGCGACGTATTCGTCATTGATCAACATTACACCGACATCACCACGGCGGGCTGAGAGGCGATTGACCGGCTCAAGCTTGAGATAGTTCTCAAACACGTCCTTGACGTTCTCGCAGCCATTGGCGCGCATCTTGCGAGCGGCGCCTGCCTCGGTTTTGTATTTGCCACGGAACTCGGCCAGCGGGTCTTCTCCGGTAACGGCTTCAATCGCGTCGGCTGCCGTCATCAGACAGTCTGAAATGCCCCATTGGGGGATGATAGATACGTGAGCGGTCGCAAGGTCTTCCAGCGCCCGATCCCAGCCGGGAACCCTAGCCGAACTTGATTTTGAAGAATTCATTCTTGGTCCTCGCTGCGTGTTCGAAAAGCATGTCGCCCAGTGAAACAAGCTGCTGGTCTTCATGCGAGGCATAGCGATAGCCTTCGCGGAAATTGTCGACGGCGCCGGTCTCGATATGACCTTCGAGCCAGACTTCGTCGCTTTCCTCCCGATGGTCGATGGTGTCGACGTAGCCGTACCAGGTCGGCTCAGCGTGAAGGAAAGCGTTCGTGTCCGGATCGAAATAGAAGTCGTAGAACGTGACGGGACGGTTCTTGTAGTCTTCCTGCTCGATTAGGCCGAGCTTATCCGGGGTCAGCCCAAAATCGGCGGCAGCGGGAAGCTTCATCGTGATTGGCTGGGCAGCTGTACCCAGTGCATAGCGCGGCTCATCGATATCGATCAGCGTGTTTCCGTGATAGGTCAACCCGCCATAATCCTGACTGCCTTTCCCGGAGAAGAAACCGTAAACACCAGTACCGAACTCAAATTTGGCGGCTGAAGCGATCTTGGCCCTGCCTTCATCAAGCAACTGCTGCAATCGTGCTGGAAACGCCATTACTTGGGCACCTCCACAAGCTGGAATGATGCGTCTGGATAGAAGCCATCGCCAATATCCAGACTGTTCGGCAGAAGCCGCATGTTCATGACAGGTTCCTTGAAACGAACTGTCGAACCGACGCCAATGTAGGACGGCAAGAAAGGCTCGACCTTCACCTGTAGGGTTGTGCTTGTTGCCGTCGCATTAGCGACGATCCGCGCAATGAACCTGTAATCACCTATCGAGAAGCCAATCAGATCCCCGTCCATCAGCTTCAGACCGATAGCAACACCGTTCAAGGTGAGCGTGTTGCCACTGATCGCAGCAAGCGAAGCCGTGCCGGTGATCGCCGGATTGTTCGCATCGCCCCAGTAGGCTTGAGGAATGCAAGCATGCTTCGGAGTGTAGAGAACCGTCACCTGACCGCCCCGACAGCGATCAACGAACGCCTCAAGCTTTTGGCGCTGTGCTGGCGTCAAAGAGATGATGCGCGCTGTCCACTGCCAGAACGGGTCTCCATTCTCGATAAAAGATACAACCCGCTGGCCGTATCGCGATGTCGAAACACTGCGAACGAGCTTCAGCGGGGTGTCCTGATAGTTCAGGCCGGTAGGAAGACTTTCCGCCATTACTTTACCAGTCCTCTTTGATTGACCTGTCGCAGATCGCGAGCGGTTCTTACGGCCCCGCCACGGTCGTAAGCGTTGATCCCCTGCTTGAATGTCTGCTGGGCCACGTCCCGAACGATAGGCGCTATGTTTCCGTCCGCATCCTTCGACCAGCCGAGCGTCACGTGAACGCCGGTCGAGCCATTGGAATTTGCAGCCGACGGGATAGAAGGCACACGCGGCGCGGAAACACCGCCACGTGCGATAGATCCCAGAATATCATTCGGGATGACCTGCGCGCCGCGAGGGATATTCAACAGTTCCGGCCCGCGTTCACCGACCAGAGCCATCCCGCCGGGCGCGGAGTTCGTTCCAGTCGCGAAGCCCGGTATGCCCTTCAGAAAATCCCCCAAGGTTGTGTTCGCTTTGAACCCACCACCGAACAATCCGCCGCCGAGGTTTGCGAACAGTCCGTTGATGACACTGTTCGTTCCCATCTCGATCAGCATCTGGGCGAGACGGCTTGCAGAATTGCGCAGGATATCCATCGCATTTGCACTGTTCATAAGATCGTTGGCGAAACCTTGGGCGAAGTCGAGTGCAAGTTCCTTGCCTCTTGCCAGCTCTTCATTAAGCCTGATCGATGATGCTAGTGCTTTTCCCTGTGCTCCTTCGGGATCAATGCCTGCATTGCGCAAAGTACTGTGGACGCGCTGTTCAGTCGGACTGCGAAACATCTGCTCGCGCTCAAATCGCAGTTCTTCAGCCAGTTGCGCGGTTGACACCGTTTCGGCCAATGCCCCGTAAGATGCAGCAAGCTTGTCGATTTCGGCCCGCTGGGCTTCGGTGACAGAGCGGCCTTTATCCTGCGCCCGCTGAAGAAGCTCCAGCTTCATGCGCATGGCCTCGGCTGCAACGCCGGTCTTGCCTACAAGCTGTTCCTCAAGGTTAAGCTGGTCTATGCGATCCTGAGCCGATTTGACCAGATCACGATAGGCATTCGCATCACGCTCAGCCTGCCGCTCTGCCGATGATTTCTTAGGCTTCTTCTCAAGCTCTTTCTTCTGGCTTTCTAGTTTGTTGACGATGTCATCATTTGCGCCATAGCGGCGATTGAAAGCGGCATCACCGAGGCCCGGTTCACGATTGCCCTTCGGCGTAGTCTTGGCAAAGCCGTCGACGGCAGCGCGAGCAGTCAGAGCCGCTTCAGCGAGTTTGATCAGTTCATTGCGGTGTTCGCTGAGGTCAGGGACCGTCATCGCCAGCCGATTGATGGCGTCGATCAGGTCACGGAAACGACCATCGCCTTGCACCGTCTTGTCGAACAGCTGCTGAAGCTCATCACGTGCTTTCGATGACGATATCTTGCCGAGGCCATCAGCAAACTTAGCTGCTGCGAATGCAGCATCATCAACTTTGGTATCGAGAGCGCTAAACGCTGTTTCTGCCCGTGCGGCCTCAGCGGTGGCATTTATGAGAGCATTGGCCACTTTATCAGTAAGCTCGCCAGCTTTTTGTAAGCGGGTGATCTCTTCCTGAAACGCTGCGACCTGTGGTTTTCCGGCAGTGACCGACGCCTGAAATCGAGCGATAGCCGCACGTGCCGCTTCAAATCTGGAGCCCAGAAGTGTCAGGCCTTCCGATTTCGCCAGATTTCCAATCGATTTTTGAGCCTGATCAAGAAGGGCGGTTTGGCGTTCGTCCACCAATGCTCGCAAACGGAGGTTAGCTAGGTCTTTCGACTGATTGATGTATTGCTGCTGTTTCTGAGCGGCGCTTTCATATGCCGGACCAAGGCTTTGAATGATCGCCGCATGTTCCTTCAGTATCTCATCAATCGATTTCGTCTTGTCCGCTGTCGTGATGTACTGGAACAGGGCAGCACCGGCAGCGATGACGCCAATCGTGACCAAAGACACAGGGCTGATAATCGATGCGAACGCGGCGCCAATGCCTTTGATCACGTCGCGGCCTTTACCCATTTCGTTAAAGACGGCAGAAAGCTGGGTGCCCTGCTGAAGTGCGATCTGGATAGGTGACATACCCATAGCTGACGTGACGGCGATATCCTGAAACTGGGCGGCGATGTTGGCGGTCTGAAAGCTTCTTGGTCCGGACTTCACCGCAGCATTCCGCTGCTTGATTGCTGCTATACTGTCCAGCGTGGCCCTACGCTCGCGCTGAATGGCCGTCGTCATTTCTTCAGCAGAGATAGCACCAAGTCGATGCGCCTGCTGGATGCCGACAACACTCTCCTGATACTGCCGCACGGCAGCAAAGACCGGATTGTAACGCATGCGCAGCTTTTCAAGCTCTGCGCCCTGCTGGGCAAGCGCGCCGGTCCACTGCTTGGATGCCTTCGTGCCGATCCCGACCATCTCATTGATGCGTGACTGCATCGCAGTCGTGATCGAATTATCGATGCCTTTGCCCATGGCTTCGAACTGCTTGACCACGCCTTTCGTGGACGTGGATATATCAGCCTCAAGCTTCTTCAGGCTTCGGCGCACCGTCGCCATGTCAGTGCTGATACTGATAATCAGGTCATCTGTCTTGTCGGCCATGGGAAAGGCGTCCTATAAATAAACCCGCACGAGGCGGGCTTGGAGATAAACATGGACAATTGGCTGAAGGTGTTAGTGGCTACTGCTTGCTTGGTGATCATCGCCGGAGGTGGCTATTTCGCGTGGACCCAGTACGGCCAATATCAAGCCCGTGCTGCATACGAGCAGAACGCTCCTCACAGACATTGCGAACGCGTATATGCAGACATCCGGCGACTGAACGCCTATCAAAAGATGGTCGATTTCACAGTTGACCAGATCAAAGCAGAGCAGGCGAACTGCGATAAGCTCTTGGGCATCAAGCGCGGGTAAATCAGCCATACTTCGCCAGCAGCCACGCCATTTCGCCGTCGGTTGGTCCGCCTGACTTCTTTTTCTTAATGCCTTTGGCCTCACAGTAGCCGTCAATCGCGTTGACCAGTTCCGTGAGTGTAGAACGCCAGAACGTGTCTGGCGTCCACCGTAGGGCACCGTAGGCGATTTGCTGCCAATGCCGCCAAGGGAGAGGTTGCTCTACTTCTTCCCCTTGACGGCTGCGCCGTTTCCCTCGTCATCATCGAAATGATGGGAGAGAGCCTTGGAAAAGGCCTCTGCGATGGCCTTGAAGTGCTTGAGCTTCAGAACCTTGAGAGCGTCGGAGGCATCGCCCTTGATGGCCAGAGCAGGCAGAGCGGCCCGTGTGGCTGATACTTCCGTGGCTGATAGCCGGGTGAAAAGGTCGTGAAGCGACTTGCATTCAAGACGACTGGAGAGGACAGAAAGCCCCTCCATTTCGGCGGCGATGACAAGCGGCACGTCACCAACCCACAAAGCCACCTCGCCACGTGCTTCGTTGACCTGAAGCGGAAATTCCTTCTCGGCCATTGATTATACCTCGGCTTCAAAAGTGAGCGGTCCAGCGGCAACAAAGGTAGCGCTGAAATCCATGTTGCCTTCATCCTCGCCCGAAAGCTCATAATCGGAAACGAACCAAGGCCCGGTGAACGTGCCCATACCGGGAACGCTGACTTGAGCATTGAACTTGGTCGCATCGATCACGTGCTGAACGAAGGTCGAGCTATCCGCGCCAGCGATGTACTTGCCATTGCCGGTAAAGGTGCGGTTCTTGATGCCCGGTTCTGCCGTCTTCTGAGGCGTTGCGGCTGGGTTTTGACAGTCGCGAACGGTCGTATCGACCTCATTGGCCGACATGTTGAAGGATGTGGTTTGCAGGCCGCAAAGGTTCTTGAATTCCTCCGGGCCGGGAGTGGTATTGCCGTCCCCGATCTTGATCAGGAGAAGGCGACCAATCTGCTGTCCATCAGCCATGGGTAAAAGTCCTCTATTGCCGGATCGACCATCGAACCGGTTCAGTTGCGTCAAGTTGTGAGGGGATCGGCGCTTAGAGCGCTTCTATGTAAGCCAGAAAATCGCTGACCGAATGGGACAGGATGCCGTCTGGCTGGCGGATATACTCGGTTTTGATGTGTGAAAGACTGATCAGCCTATAGCCAACGACCTCCAGCGGATATTCGTGGAGCGCATCATTCACGGCTTGGGCAATCTCTTTCACTTCCTTGTAGCCGCGATGGTCTGACCATCCGTCCACCTGGAAATAGACCCGATAGGATTTCTTGCAGGTAACATCGTCCTGAAAGTTATATTCGTCTCCCAGCGTCACATACGGATATGCGGCCTCCAGCGTCGGCATGTCGTAAACGCCCGCGCCCACGATGTCGGTCAGCGGAGTGAAGGCCAGAAGCCGGTTATAGACGGCAACCTGCAAGCTGTTGCTGAGTGATGCCATTACTTGCCTCTTGCCTTTCTGACCGCCTTATTGATCGCATCCCGAACGCGGCGCTTGGCCTTGCGCTGCATGGCTCGCCATGTCGGGAAGATATGCGGTTGCTTCGCTGTGCCGGGATGATGGGTTCCGGGCGCCGCACCCTTATTGATATGCGGCTTGGTGCCAAATTCGAGAAAGCGCCAGATGTATTCGGCATAGACACCAGTTGCATCCGGGTCTTTGGTGCGGGACTGTCCGATACCGATCTTGCCCGCGTTGTCGCGCTGCAATCCGCCCTTGATGCTGGCCCGGTATTTCCCGGCCTGTCTCGGCTTTCCGGTGAATGGATCTGTTGCTGGGCCAATGGGCGCTTTCGCGGCTATGGCATTGGCTGCTTCGTTCGCAATCTGCAGCTTTGCTTCAGCTGCGTTCTTTTCCGCGTCGGGTACTAACTGGCGAAGCCGCCGGTTCAGCGCCTCGCGCCCTTGAATTGTCGCTTTGATCGCCATCGATGAAAGCCTCGCCCTTTCGTGGTGTTTTGATGCGCTCAATCTTGCCCTGCGCTTCGGCCATATCGGCGCACCGTGTGGTGACGTTGCCGGTAAAGCCTGCTGGATATCGTTGCGTGACGGCTGGTGTGGCCGGAAAGTTGAAAACCTCTTTGAACCGAACCCAAGGCATAGCTTGCTCCCTAGATGGTCACGCCGCTTTCCGCAGTGACTTCCAGAAACTTCCGGTCATCAGTCGGGACAACGGCGCGAATGTTGTACTTGGTGCCGGTGCGCGTATCGCGCATGACGGTATCGGTCTTGATCAGCCGGGTACGCTCGTTCCGTCGGATTGTGGCGACGATGGGCTGTTTTCCGTCCAGCCGGGCCGCAAGAACGACTTCACCGCCGCGCAGAAAGCGGAAATGTGCCCGCGTGGTGATCGTCTCCGGAACCTGATCATAACCGCCTTGGCCGTCCGGCTGATTGGTCATGATATCGAAAGCGACCGCTTGATTAAGGTCGCCGGGTCGAATGTTTGCCATGATTGCCTCAGATCGCCACTGGATCGCGAAGTTGATAGAGGAGCGAGGATACGGGCTTGGGCAGCGTCCCGCGCTCGTAGCTGTCGTCTGTGCCCTGATCCGGGGCGTTGTAGAGATAGCCGACCAGCATGATCGTTGCGACCTTCAACCGGGGGTCGGATGCTTTCTTGTCGGCGTCGGTCACTTCCGTGATGCGTGAACCGATGTAAGCGGCAACACGCTCGGACGCGGCGGCAATCAGCATTTCAAACTGTGCATCGTCCTCGGTAGCCTCGACATCGAAATGCAGGCCTTGCTTGGCTTCAGCGACGGTGATGAAATTGTAAGCCATCATTCACCGCCCTTCGGGATAGTGACACGTATCGGCCCAGATTTGGCCGCTGGCTCGATCTTTCCGTCTTTGCCGTCTCTGCCTTTCTTTACGGCCAAACGCCAGCCCTTGGCGCTGTCTGGCTTATCTGTCGTGGCTTCCTGAGCAATCCAGAAGCTTCCAGCCCACGTAACGCCGTCGCCTGGTTCATAGGTCTTGCCTTCCGAGAAAACACCACGGTCAATCACCACAGGCAAAACCAAGGGGAACTCCTTGCTCTGCTGGCCGCGAACGAATTTCACGGTTACCGTCTTTTCCCCATCGTACTCGACAGACAGATCATCAAAGCCAAGGCCGTCGGCGCCTGGCTTGCCATCATCACCGACAACATTGCCCAGTTCCTTTGTGTCACCGTTCGAGAGCGTCAGCACGAGCTTGTTTTCCCGGTCGATTAAAGCGCTTTTGACACTGACTGGCTCCGGCTTCTGTGTCAGTTCCAGCAACCTTCCTTCAAGGTCAGAAAGATGGTTCTGGAGGATGGAAACCCGGCTGTCGTAAGCCTCAAACGAGCGATCGACATACGCCTTGACCGCTTCGAACCCTTCATCGAATATCTTCTGTAGGTCCATCATGCGGCCTTTCGTGTGTTTCGCTGTCCAGCGAACAGCGCCTTAACGGCAACGGTCGAAATGTGCTTTGGTTCGGGTTGTTGCGGTGGTTCAGGCGGGGCCGGTGGCGTGTCATTCTGTGACTTGCCGAACGGGTCATCCTTGGCGTCACGCTTGGCAAGCGCTTCAAGGCTATAGTTCTGTTGCTGAACCATCGGGCTATTGCCGCCAGCGGTCGGAGCATAGCCGAGCTTCCGGCGCATCTCATTCGGCGTCAGGATGCCCTTTGATTTGTCCATGGCTTCCATCTGGGAAACCGTGTCCATGCGGAATAGATTATCGATATCCAGTTCCGTGCCCAGACCGTCGCCAGTGCCCAAACCTTCATCAAGGCAAAGCTCAATGCTTTCGATAAGGACTTGCAGGCACTGCGAGTAATATTCGAGGTTCAGGCTTTCGATACCGGTGTTTGCCGGAATTTCACCAATGCCGACCTTGTAAGGTGGCACGTGATAGACCGAGCAAACGACAGTTGCCGACCATTTCAACTGTTCGATCAACTGCGCGTCGACCGCCTTGGCCTTCATCGGGTCGTACTTCAGACCATCACCCATAACGGCGATACGGCCCGCATTTTTGCCTGTAAACTCGGTTTCCCAGTGCTTTTTAATGCGCTCGGCGGTTTCCTCTTGGATTTCGTTATCCGTGGACAGGATGCCGCCAGGTTGCGCACCGTTCTGGAAGAACGCGGTGCTGTCGTTCTGGATCGCTAGGCCCTGCATCGCAGCCAAGCCGCCAGCGAAGATCGGAGATGTGCCGACCAGTGGGTGAAAAATGGTGTTGAAACGGTCGTGAATGATCTCACGGGCCGGAACTCGCACCGAAGCCGGGAAACCTACCAGCGCATCCGTCGACAAGTCATAGAACACGCTGCCGTCATCCGCGATCAGCGGAGTGACCAGCATCGGATCCAGAACGTCCAGCCTCGTGACATCACCATTTCCGTTGCGATGCTTGAGGATATATGCGTTGCCGGTCTGAAGCTTCGATGTCACCCAGCTTTCAATGAACTGTATTCTGTTCTGGTAGTGGTTCGGCTTGTCCAGAACTGCCGAGAACGGATTGCGCTTGATTTCGGTCCAGATGCCCGGTTCATCCTCGCGCATCAGCTTGATGCGCAGCTTAGCGATATCGCTGGCGATCAGGGTCTTACAGGCGAAATCCGCGTGATACGACAGGACACTATCGAACTTTACTTCGACATTTTGCTGCCAAGCACCGGCAAAGCTCTCCAGAATTGACCACCAGCCGCGCCGACCGCGCACGACCGGGCCGACAGACTTCTTTCCGCCGCGTCTGAGTGAACCGAGCCAGCCCATTATTTCGCGTCCTTTGCCTCGGCAATCTTTGCCTTGAGTGTCGCAGCGTCCCATCCGTTAAAGGCGCGCTTTCCGACGATTTCCTGATATTCCTTGCGGAGCGCGGCCATATCCTCGACAGGCTGTCCCGGTTTCGGATCCGGTGCAGTTACCTTTTTTCCCAGTTTCCCCAGAATGGTCGCGTAACGCGGGTCCTGAGCCTGCAAGGCGCGGGTCATGTAAGACTGTGATTTCATGGCGTATCTCCACCGGTTGGGGCCAGCCGCGTCGAGCGCGGCCAGCCGGTTCGATTTATCGGCTTATGCGCCGCCTTCCGGTGCCGCAGGTTCACCCCATGCCACGCCAGTCAGGTACGCAACCGCGCTTGCGCGACGACGCGCCCAGTTGATGGTACGTTCCGCACGGAAGCCCACGCTGTTCGTCTGCCAGAGCGACACAAGGCCGGTTGCAGGCGTTGGCGTATCGCTGTCATGCGTCGGCGCGTTGTCCATTTCGAGCGATGCTTCCATGGACATGTCGACGTTCACGTCGCCGTCGTCGGCCTGGTAGATGTCAGACGCATTGACCAGAGCAACGATGCCGTCAGGCACATACTCAGACACGATCACCGGCAGGCCGGAGAGCGTACCGCCGTTCATGGTGATGCCTGGGAACTCTGCCTGACCAAGCGGGTTGGTCATGAGCGAGAGAGCAAGCGCCGTGGTGGCTTCCGTGATGAACACGCCAGAGGTCGGCGCATTGTTCGCAGCGATGAATGCACCGAAAAGCGCCTTCAGATCGGCACGAACGGCATCGGCAGTGTTGCCCGACGACGGGATACCGGCCACACCGTTCAGGATCGACGCTGGGGAGATGTCAGCAACAGCAGCCTTGGCCGGGTTGATGAAATCGATATCCAGACGTTCGCGAAGTGCAGCGGCCAGCTGGTCACGAACGATGGCCTCAGCCGACGGCGAACTGTCACGCAGCACTTCCATCGTCACGACGGCGATGTTTGCGACCTTCAGCGGTGCGAGGTTGGTGCGGCTGAAGTCAAACTTGGTCAGCGGCTTGGCCTTGCCTTCGCCTACCCAGTAGCCGGAACCGCCCGAAGTCTGACCGATCAGCGGAACGCGGAACGGTACGCGACGAAGCGACGGAACGCCGCTGGCACCGAAGCGGCCAAGGATGGTCTGAGGGCGAAGCCATTCCACGAAATCCGCGAACAGGCTGGTTTCATCACCCACCAGATTGCCCGCCCAATTGGCATTCCCGGTATTTGCAGCCGGAACAGCGGCCTTGGCAAAAAAGCCATAGATTTCGCTGTCCTCGCCATACAGGTTCTTGGCGATCTCGCGGACGTTCACAACGTCGATCTTGGAGATCGCCTTCACCTTGGCAAGTCGGGCGAACATGATGCCTGGTTCGACCTTGGGTCCTTTCAGGACGATGCCAGAACGAGCGGCAGCGGCCTTTTCGGCAGTCGTGATCTGGTTCGCGACAATCGACTTTGCGGTCAGCCCTTGAGCCTTCTCCAGAGTACGGAGACGCTTCAGGTCGCCGTCGATTGCGGAAAGTTCAACTTCAAGCGCGTCGAACTCTTCCTGTTCGGCGCCGTCAGTCGAGCGACCTTCGTCAATCGACTTCTGCATTACTTCGCCCATACGGGCCGATTTTGCGTTGCGGGATGCTTCCAGCGCCGCGATTTGTTCAGCAACGGTAGCCATTGCATTGCCTTTCTGTGAATTGAGGATGACTGGTTTTGTTGGTTTCCCCGCAGCGCCGGGGGCGGTTTTCGTCACGGTTGCCGGAATGCCAGACGCGGCGGGCAGTCCCGTGTCGAAAGACTTGATGAGCGCGATACCTTCCGCGTCCATATTCTTGATGCTGGTCATGACGGCCTCGGCTTGAGCCGGGATCGTCACCGCCGAGAGTTCAAACACCTCTGATTTGGTGAAGCGAATGCCGTCATTGTCGAGAAAAGCGTATTCGATAGCCCGGAAACCGATGGAAACGGCTCGGACCAAGCCAAGCTTGATGCTCTGCCATGCCTCATCAACTCGATCCTTCAGAACGCCGGGTTCATCGATAATCGGTAGTTCGGCCTCGAATGTGATGCCGTTCGCCGTTGGAGCGTCGAATTTGACCGTTCCTATGGGCTTATCGTGCTTGTGCTGCCACAAGAACGGCATCGGGTTGGTGAATTTGACGCCCAGCGGCTCCACGATGTCGCCCACGCGGTCAGGCGTCGGCGTCGTCGCGATGCCACGAATGACGCGCTTGTCCTCGCTGATCGATTTGACTTCGAGGAACGAATAGGCGCGCTGCGCCGACAGATGCCGGTTCATAGGCAACTCTCCGTTTCTTCAGGTTTTCGGGTTGGATCAGCCCACGACCATGAACTGATAGGCCTTCTTCCGCTTCGCTTGCGGGTTCCGGCTCATGATGGTGACGGCATCGAAAAGAGCCATCACCGGGTCTATCTTGGCATCGCCTGCCGTCTGCTTGGTGGCGCGGATCGCGGTAGCCGTCGGCTCGATCTTCAAATTGCTGACGCACCACTGCATGAGCGGCCCGCCAGCATGCCTGAACGTGCCGTTTTTCAGCTTGCGTTCCGTCGTCTTGATCGAGTTCATCATGGCGTAGCCTTGCGGAACACCGATAAGCAGGCCGTTTTCGTCGGTGATATCGACGTCCGGAGCCGCGAGAGCGTCCACCATTTCGCCCAGTCCAGCCGGGTCAACTGCGACCGATGCGAGGACGCCTAAATCCTTCACACGCTTGATGATGCTGACAATCGTCGCGATATCTTCCAGCGCGTCATCGGTAATCGTCAGTTGCCCGGCTTTCTCCAACTCCAACAGCTTCGAAGCGATTGACGTTCGTCGGGTCAGAACGCCTCGATCACACCAAGCATGAGACCAGCTAAGCCAGACCTTCATTTTCTGGGTTTGCGGGAACCCGTTGACCATCACCGTTACCTTGATTTCCGCCGGTTCACGGCCAACAATTGTCAGGCCGAACAAGTCATCAAGTCCGCCGCCATCCAGACCGACCACAACGGCCTCCGAACGCCTGAAAAGCGCTTCCAAGGCTTCCATATGCGACAGTTTCGATAGTTCCGGATCTACTCCACTGTCCCATAGGTCAGCACCTGGCCACCGGTTGGCGCGCAGGTTCATGCCGATCTCAATATTCAGATGCTTGGCAAGGAACGTCTGGGTAGTGTCGCCGTCATCGTCTTGGCCGCGCTCAACGTTCCGCATCTTGTTATGAAGCCAATCCTTGCGCACCGACCGTCCAAGATTGGGGTTGGTCACATAGAAGTTTTCAGGCTTCATATATGCCTTGGACTTCACCATGCGTTCCGGGAACTCGTAGAGTATTGGCATGCTGCGCGGGTCTTCGATAACGCCGTCGCGCACATCGCGGAAATAGTCCAACTTCTCCTTGAATACGCCCGTAGGAGGAGCATCAGACTGAGTGGTGATGTAGATTACAAACCCCTCGGAACGGGCTGCCAGGCCGCCCATGGCTTCCTGTAGCATTGCAGCCGCGTTTGCCTTCTTGCCGAACAGCCAAAGCTCCTCGATCAGGACGAATGCAGCTTTCTTGCCTGCCGATGTCGACGCATCAGCCGAAATCACCTTCAGGACTGCCGATGTGACCCTATGCGTGATCTGCTTTAGGTTATCCTGCACACTGAGCAGGTCCATAAGCTCCTTGTCGGCCTTGACCATTTCGGCAGCAGGTTTGAACGAGTTATCGGCAACCTCTCGTGTCGGTGCCAGGATCAGCAATTCAGCAGCAAAACGCCAGTTGCGGATCAAAGCCGTGAGCATGATCCCGGCGACTAGTGTGGACTTGCCGTTCTTTTTACTGACCAAAAGAAAGAACTCTTCGATCAGCCTGGTTGCAGTACTCGCATCGTAGGCACCGAAGACGGCCCGAACGATATCGAACACCCATTCGTCAGACACTTCACCGAAGGTCGGGAAGTCGTATTCGTCGGTTTCGGGCCGATAGACCTTCGGCATGTCCACGACCTTGAGGGCCTTGAACACTTCCAGCGCGGCTTCGGCTTCGTCCGGGAACAGCGGATCGCATGGAACCAGCGACTTTCGGTTGATGATCCTTTCTTCCCAGTCCGGGCAAGCGGTAGACCAGTGAGCCTTCATCAATTGTTACTCACGATCAGCTTGGGCGGCGCTGGCGGTGCGAACTTCCCGCCCACTGCCTGCGCTGCGAGCTTCTGTTCTTCCTTCTTGCCGAGCTTTGGCTTCTTTTCAGGCTTGTCGGGGTTCCGTTTCCGGTTCGCCTCATTCGCTGAAACCTGCTCGATCAGGCGATTTTGCGCCGAGACATTCCCGCCTATGGCTGACTGATATCGCGCCCAGAGCACATCAGCCCTGACTTTTGCCGTCGCGATGTCCATCTCCAAAGAAAAATGCTTGCGCAAAGTTGGCTCGGAAATGCCGATTGCTTCGGCTATCGCCTCATTTGTCATCCCGCAGGCCTTGAGAACCCGCACTTTCTCACGATGTTCATCCGTCGGCGCGAACTCAGGCCGACCGCTGTTTTTGTTACCGGCCATGGGCGAAAATCCGTTGTGAAGAAAAAAATCGTGTTCGTTAGAAGGGCGCGGGTGTGGCGTCTGCCCCGGTTTTCTGGGCGAGGTACCCCCCGGTCGAATGTTTCACGGGCAGTGTTTCACGCATGATCGGCACTTCCGTTTCAATTCCAGGTTAATACCAAAGTTGATCACGAGTTCTCCTTGCCTTTGGTGCGCGTTCACGATTGTATCGATTTGTTAAACAAGGGAGGCTTGAATGAGTGATGAAATAAAGGTCGGTTCTGTCGTACAACTGAAGTCGGGTGGACCGAGGATGACTGTCAATGGCATCGATCACGCTATGGGCGAGGATGATCGCCTTAGCGCGTGGTGTGATTGGTTTGTTGAAGAACGTGGTTCCCTCCAACAAAAGAACGGTGTCTTTCCTCTGACTTCACTTGAACCAGCTTAATTGAGACAAGGGGCGGCTCAACTCTGAAGCTGCCCCTTGTCTCCCGACTTCAATATCCTTGCCTACGCTCTTCGGACTGTATGAGGCTGTCATGCACAGACTTCGCCACAGTCTCGATATTGTTAATGTCCCAGAACAGTTCCGGGTCTCCTTTGTGCGGGATGATGTGGTTAGCGACTGGGCTATTCCCTGCCGGGTACTTGCCTATGCAGAGAGTGCCGGTGCGCTTGCATGTGTACTGATCGCGCTCCCAGACCTTTTGTCGGAGCTTCTGCCACTGGGCGGTGTAGTACCAGCGCCGCCAAGGCTGGGTCTCGTCTCGTTCCTTCAACCTGGCTTTCTCACCCTTCGATACGCTCATGCGAGGCTTGAGGGTGCGGACCAGTGGCCGAACAGTCTTGATCCTAGCCAACGAACCCTCTTGATTTGCTGGAGCCGTCCCTGTTTATTCCCCGATGGGAAATGGGAGGGCTGAATGTTTCTTGAATGGCTTACTGTGATAGCTGGGGCGTTATCAGCTGTGTCGTGGCTGATTTCAGCCCTGATAACGCCAGATTTTTCTATCTCATACTGGGGCGGGCCACCTGCGCACATCCGTAAACGTGCGACATTGGGAACCTGGCTGAACGCGTCTGGAGCGCTATTTGCTGCTATCGCTATCGGTGCCCAAGCGATTTCAACCTATATCTCATTGCCCCAGTAGCTCGGCAGCTGCTTAAACTTAGGAGCATCGTCTATGAGTATCGAAAGCCCTTCTTACGAGCAGATGAACCAAGCGCTAGATTTAATCAGCGAGATTGCTGAAAAGGCAGCTGCCTCCGATGGCATCCCCTCGGAAGTTGACCAAGCTTTAGACAAGATCATTTCTCTCGCTCGCTACAAGTCGAATGTCAGTGGGGCAAAGCTCACCCCAAGGACGTAGTCTTATTGACAGGCCCGCGGAAGGGTTCGAACCTTCGCACCATGGCTCTAACCTACTGAGCTACGCGGGCCTGTCGTTTGAGGCTCAGGCCTCAATGCAATTCTTTGACCCCACCCGTGCGCGCCGGGTGTTCCATATGCTTGTTGAGCAGGGATGTTCATGGGGTCTTTGTGGCCCGGTCTCGCCGTGGCGCACTTCTTCGACGTTACCGTCTATGGATGCCTTTTTACGCAGTTTTCCGACACGGCGTCAAACTCGACTGTCAACCGATATGACGCGGTTCGGCTTCGAACGTTCATAACACGTTGACTGGTAATAGGAATTATTGCCTCTGATTTTCGGGATGGTGCGTCGATTGTAAGGAAAATATGCCTGATTTCGGGGCCAACTGGCAACACCCCGAAACCGGCTGTTTTGTCATTGTATGTGCCGCTCCGAACAAGATAGGCCATTAAACGACATATCGGAGTTGATCTTCCAGCAAATCAGGCGCTGGTTCACCTCTGGCAATCTCCATTCCCATCGTTGCCAGTTCGTCGGCTCGTTCGTTGCCGGTGATCCCGACATGGCCTTTAACCCAACCGATGGTGATATGGTCCTTGCCGTCAAGCACAGCGTCGATCTGCTGCCATAGGTCAGCATTGGCAAGCTCTTTCGTCTCGCCGCGCTTCCAGCCCTTTTTCTTCCAGCCGTGTCGCCAGTCATTGCAGCCGTTCACCACATACTGACTGTCACAGAGGATATGCACCGGCTCGCCTTGTGCGACTGCCCATCGAATAGACATAAGCATGCCGGTCAGTTCCATGATGTTGTTCGTGCTGTCCAGCATGCCGCCGCAGTTGGAATGCACTTCCAGACCATCACGGTAAACGGCAAAGCCCCATCCACCATCACCGGGATTTGGCTCGCAACCGCCATCGGAGAACACGACAAGGCCAGCGGTTGGCAATGGCGGGCGGGCGGCCACCTCCCGTTTGTTGCTCTTTCCACCAGATTTAGCCACCTGCTGCGGTTTGACTACCTTGGCGACCTTCGGCGCGTCTTCGGGTAAACGCTCTTGTATAGCCTTTAAAATCAGAAAGCAGGAAGTGCCCATGGGTGGAAACTTGAACCGGGTGCCGACAAGCTGTTGAGCCATGAACGTTGCCTGACGCTCAGTTTTGATGCTGGATGGCTCCAGACCGGCATTCTCCAGCCAGTTTCGGAGCGGATAGAGGCTATCTGGCCACTGGTAAGTCATGCCGCTGTCTCCTCTTGGTCCGAGTACAGCTTAAGGATATGGCTCAAGCCTTCCTCGACATCCTCAAGAATGCTCCATGCGTTGAATGCTGTGCGCTTGAGGTGAGGGACAGATAGCCATGGATGAGGGCCAGTCACCCGGTTATGGATGAACTGAAACATGCCGACTATTTCGATGTAAGCCTGCTGCTCTTCCTGCTTCACGGCATACCGTCCAAGTTCGCGGACGGCTATGTCAATGCCGCATTTGCTTTCGTGATATCGCCTCAACCATCGCGAATAGTATTCGAGCGCCTTATTCAGGCTCTTGGCGCGTTCAATCTTTGGCATCGCTGCGCAAGCCTCTGCTGATAGCAGGAACGACCATTCACACACCGACCGATAGTTACCGAAGAACATATTGTTCTGCCGCCAGTGGCGGATATCGACAACGTTGTTCATGCTATCGGCCTCCATGCCAAAAAGGACATCGCGACCTTATCCCGGCTCATCGCCTTCAACGTCGCAATTTCTCCGAGTGTTCGATCTTCGGGCTGCCCAGCGAACAAGCATTGGAAGCGATCAATCATCGCCGGTTCGCACAACTCCATGAACGCATCTCTGTTAAGGTCGGGCAGTGCATCACGAAACACATTGAAACTCTCAAGAGCTTCATCTTGTGGCTGCTTGAGCGGCTTGCCTTTGACCGTGACACGGGAAGCTGCTGACAGTACGCCCATATCATCAGACGGCCAGCCGGTGCCGTCATGCCAAATGACTTCCGCAATCTTGGCACCGAGCACGAGTTTAATCGCGTGTTCGACACCAGCTATAACTAACTCTTTCCGGGCAGACGGACTAAACGAAGTGCGAATATCCGCAGCGATGTTGCGAATATCTTTCGCACTTAAGTCCGATACCTTCTTCCCTTTAACCAACTCAGCCCGCACCGCTGCATCAATCTTGGCTTCGATCTCACGATCAATAAGTGAAATTGGCTTGTTCATACCAAGCGCTCCCGTGCTTCATTCAACGCTGCAATTAGCGCGTCTAGGTTCTCGATACCTACAATCGTGATCTTGCTTTCCTCATAGCCAAGCCACGCCTGTTTCAGGTGAATACGATTGCCGAGTGTGTCGCAGTCCAGCGCGATGTACCCTTGATGAGGAACGACGATTTCCGCTTTCGAAACCCGTCTCCTGTCTGTCGTCTCGCTTTCTGTCTGACGTTTCCGTCTCTGTTTCACGTTTCTGTTTCTTTCTCTTTTTCTCTCTCCTGTTTCTGTATCCATTTCTGTCTCTGTCTCTGTGTGTCCACAGGCTCTCGACAGGCTGTCGAGAGGGTATTCATAAGCTGTCATGAGCGTGTCCCTCCGAAACCGGAATATCCGCTTCGTTCTTCGTCTCGGCTGTTGAACTTGGTCTTGCTGAGAGCTTCAACGAAATCGGCTTCCACCTTTTCGCGGATCGTGTCGCTTTCAATGTTGGCGATCAGCTTCTGGGTGCCTTGCGCATGGCTCTTGTTGGTTGGCGGCGAAACCCGAAACCAGCCATTAATGAACACTTCTTCGGTTGCGTCGTCGTAAGAGATCAGCCCCGAAGTAATCAGTTCGCTTCGGGATGTGGTGTATTCCTCAATGCCCCATCCAAGGTCAGTGCAGGCGTACCCTTCCGGTATCCGATAGCAGCCTGCGGAGTTCTGGTGGCTACACGTGACGTAGAACAGCAGAAGCAACCTGCATTTGTCGGTCGATAGCGACAGAAAGCGACGGGACCGCCAGATAGCTGGAGAAACCATCGAGAATTGACGTGAACTCATTGAAGTGTCGCTCCCTCGGCGTTTTCCGATGGCAGTCTGAGGTTGTATTTGACGTGAAGTTTTCCTTCCTTATCGAAAGCGATAAACACAACGAGATAGCCATTCTTGATAAGAGACATATTGGCGTCGAAAAGCTCCTGATCGGACATGGGAAGCCCTTCGGTGATGGTTTTGAAGGCTTCAACCAAGATCGACAGAGCAGGCTCCCCAAGATGCTGGGAAGCCTCAGAATATGAATGGCTGGCCGTGACACGGTTCCAGTCAAGCTTTGATGCGCGGCGCTCTTTCCGGTTCATCGAGCCACCTCCGGCAGAAACGCGGCAACCAGTTCCTTTTCCTTGAGGTCGCCCCATTCCGAGAACGATATGCAGGACAGCATGAACTCGGCCTTGATGCGCACCTCTTCAAGCGAGGTGCATATCGCGTCAAGAACAGCCTGCCGGGTTGCATCGATACCGTCATGGAATGACTTATCCACGTGGTCCCATGCTTCGTTCGGGATGGCGTGATAGACTTCCATATTCGCCTTGTGAGCGGCGATTGCCTGTTGGAGGCTCATTGGCTTGCCTCCTTGGGATAAAGGCGGCTCATGAAGTCGCGTTTCAGCGCTTCAGACCGATTGCGAACATCATTCCAGGCAAAAGCAAGCTGCTCTAGCTCTTCGTCGGTAATCTGAACCCGGCTGTATTCGTCATATTTTGACGTTTGGCCGATAGTCCTATCCAGAATATCCGCGAGAATGCCGGACATGCAGACCAGCGCCTGAAAGTCGAACTCGATATCTTTAAGTTGTGAGACGATTTGCTTTTCGTTGATCATGCTGCACCGCCTGACGCTTCCGTTTCGGAGGCTAGTTGGCGAGCCATTGCACTGAAGTCAGCGAGATTTTCAGCGAAGAATGCTTCTTGCCGTAGCAGCAACCATGCTCGGCGTTCATGGTCATCCGGCGAAACAGGAGTTACGGCACGAGCGGTATCGGCAACAAGTCCAGCGATGCCGTCAACGAAGTCCATCAGGCTATACAGGGTCTCGCCTGCTTCGTTGAACCGGTCTGTTTGCTCGTTGTGATATCGAGGCTGGCTGACCAGTCCGGCAATGACATTGTGGACCGTTCGGCAAGCTTCATAACAAGCCGACATCTCGTACAGGCTATGGCCGGTGAAGTGATGCGTTCCGAAATACAGATTGGTGCTCTGCATTTTGATTTCCGGCATCATTGTCAGATCGTCCGGAAGTGTGGTATTGCTCTGCATGTTCTTAAAACCTTTTGCGGGGTTTGAACCATGGTCCAGAGAGGCGGCAACCTCTGCTGGGCCTTTTCTTTTCTGGGTCACGCTGCGGCCTTCCCTTTGAAAAAGGCAACCAATTCACCGCGCTCGATAACCCATCGATCTCCGATTTTCTTCGCAGGTAGCTGGCCCTGTTTCAGCATATAGGCCGTGGCAGGGAAGCTCTGTCCGATCACCTTTGATATTCCTTCAATTCCCCAAATCAGTTCCAAAGCGTTGTCGCTAGCCATTTATATGTTCTCCAATCGTTCATGAGTGCAACTTGCCATCACAACACTTTATTAACCGAGATTAAGAATGAGTGCAAGTCGCCCTATTGCATTTTTTGATGGCAAGTTGCACTCATTATGAATGACAGAGAAACCGAAGTACCCAAGTGAAGTTGCAGAGCGCTTTCAAATCAGGCTTCCGCCGGGCTTGAGGGATCGCATTAAAGCGTACGCAGACGCTCATGATCGATCCATGAACACTGAGATTGTGCGTATTCTTGAGAGAGAATTCCCTGAACCGTGGGATTTGACGGGGCGCGTCACAGAACTGGTCGAAATGATGAAATTCATTCGAGAAGGAAAAGACGACGATCAGAATGTTCACAAGATGGCAGAGATCATCAAGGAGACAATTGAAGGTATTGCTTCGGGCCGTGTGAGAGGTGTTGATGAAGAAGCCCGGAAATCCATTGCAAGCGAATGGAACGAATACCAAGAAGAATTACTGAAATACGATGATCGAACCCCGGGTTACGACCACATAGAGTATCAGTCCCTTCAACGCGCAGGAAACACCGCGAAATACGTTTGGCCTGATGGGGAGATAGGGCCGAAAGAGCCGAAAAGAGAGCAAGGTTCCGGCAATCCTAAAGACTACGACGATCCAGATTTTCCGGACTAAGCCATGTCGATACGCAAACGAGAATGGACAACTCCAAAAGGCGAACAGAAATCGGCCTGGGTGGTTGATTACGTCGATATTCAGGGGAAGCGGCGCCTAAAGACCTTCGCGAAGAAGAAGGATGCCGATCAATTCTCAGCAACAGCGAAGGTGGAAATCCGCGAAGGAGTGCATGTCGCGGACAGCGCCAGCGCGACAGTGAAGGAAGCGGGAGAGTTTTGGATCAAGCGATCCGAGCAGAACGGGCTAGAGCGCGGTACTATCGTTCAGTACCGGCAGCACCTTGATTTACACATCAAGCCTTTTCTGGGAGACACGCTGCTCTCGCGGTTGAACGTGCCGACGGTCCGCGCATTTGAAGACAAGATGATTGATGAAGGCCGGTCGCCGTCGATGGTCAAGAAGGTGCTAGTCAGCCTCGGATCTCTGCTCTCCGATGCGCAGGAGCGCGGCCTCGTGGTTCGCAATGCTGTCAGGGAGAAGAGCCGCGTTCGTCAGAAGGGCAAGGATAGACGCCTAGAACGCCGCCAGAAGGGCAAGCTCAAGCTTGGGGTAGACATTCCCACGCCAGCGGAGATCAAGGCCATTGTTGGAGCGCTGCAAGGCAAATGGCGGCCTATCCTGCTGACCGCGATCTTTACCGGGCTTCGGGCTTCCGAACTTCGCGGACTGCGATGGGCCGATATCGACTTTGAAAGGCGGGAAATTCACGTTCGCCAACGGGCCGACAGGTTCAACAATATCGGCAGGCCGAAGTCAGAAGCCGGTGAGCGCGCTGTGCCTATACCTCCCCTTGTCCTGAATACACTCAAGGAATGGCGTTTGGCATGTCCACGTCCAAGAGTGAAGGACGCTGACGGAAACGTCGTACAGGAGGAAATAAAGCCGGAGCAGCTTGCATTCCCGAATGGTCTGGGGAAAGTGGAAACGCTGTCGGCGATTATGCAGCGCGGCTTCCAGCCTTTGCAGATCGCGGCAGGTGTGTCGGTTGATACGGGTCGTAAAGACAAGGACGGCAAACCGATCATGGCGGCGAAGTACACGGGCTTTCACTCGCTACGTCACTTCTATGCGTCGTGGTGTATCAATCGAAGGGAAGACGGCGGGCTAGGACTGCCCCCGAAGATGGTTCAGGAAAGGCTCGGTCACTCGTCAATCATGCTGACGATGGACACCTACGGCCACCTGTTCCCGCGCACCGATGATGCTGAAGAACTGGCAGCCGCAGAGACCGCGCTGCTTAGTTAGCCGGGTGTTGAGTATTTAGAACGCAACATCAACGCAACATGCTTTTCTAAGCTACTGATTTAATTAGCCTCAGATCATATTCCTAATCTGTAGGTCACAGGTTCGATTCCTGTCGGGATCACCACCGCAATTCACCCCTCATACGGCCAGCTGGCCTGCGAAAAGACACCGCCATCGACCCATATCGTCTGGCCGGTTACAAAACGCGCTGCATCGGAAACAAAGAACAGGACCGGCCCGGAAATGTCTTCCGCCGTTCCCACCCTGCGCAGCGGTGTGATGCGTGCCCAGGTGCCCGCATAGTCGGGCTGCTCTTCTGCTGTGCGTTCATTGAGGATCGCACCGGGAGCCACGCAATTCACCCGGATGCCATGCGGCCCGAGCTCCACTGCCGAAGCCTTGGTGAACTGCTCTATGCCGCCCTTCGATGCCGTGTAGGAAACCAGTTTCGGAAAGGCGAGTTTGTTGCAGCCTGAGCCGATATTGACGATGGCACCGCCCTTGTCGGCCTCAACCATACGCTTCGCGGCAGCCTGCGTGTTGAGGAAACAGCCTTTCAGATTGGTGCGAATAACATCGTCCCAACCGTCTTCGGAAAGTTCCAGCAAAGGTGCCCATGTCTGGATGCCTGCATTGTTGATCAGCACATCGGGTGCATCGCCGAACCAGTCGCAAACCTCGTCGAAGAAGGCTTCGACCTCGACGCGCCTTCCGACATCGCAACCAAGCCCCAGCGCCTGACCACCAGCCTCCTCGATGGCTTCCACGAGCGATTGTGCAGCTTCGTCATCGTGCTTGTAGCTGAAAGCCACCGTGTAGCCCGCTTCCGCAAAAGCAGAAACAAGATGCCTTCCGATGCCGGTGCTCCCGCCCGTGACGACTGCAAACCCATTCATAAAATTCCCTCCCGAAGCATCCAGAAAGAGAATTTAATCAAGTTTGAACAATGGTAAAGCTGTGAAAATGGAAATACCAGTTTTCCTGAAAGAGGAGGCTTAACATGAACCCCGATATTCAAGTTGCCAATGGCGCGTGTCACTGCGGAACGGTACGTTTTCGCGTCAAACTATCCGACGGGCTTAACACTGCGCGCCGCTGCACCTGTTCCTATTGCCGGATGCGCGGAGCAGTCGCCGTTTCCGCCGATCTCAATGGTGTTGAAATTCTGGAAGGCGAAGCTGCGCTCACGCTTTACACATTCAACACAGGGGCGGCAAAGCACTATTTCTGCTCGAAATGCGGGATTTACACCTTCCACCAGCGCCGTTCCAGCCCGCACCAGTTCGGCGTGAATGTAGCCTGTCTCGAAGGTATTTCGCCCTTCGACTTCAAGGTTATTCCTGTCAACGACGGCGTGAACCATCCATCCGACAATCCGAACTACAAAGGTTCCGGCATCGCTGGCTATCTGCGTTTTGAGCCGGTTGTTGAAGCCGATTAAATCCTTGCACGCCGCTTCTGCTCGTTTTTCTCCCATGAGAAAACAACGGGCGGCAGCGGATCGCGCCCGCGAATAATGTCCGATCCCTTTTCGCCGACCATGATGGTCGGCGCATTGGTGTTGCAGGACGGCACGCGCGGCATGATCGAGCTGTCGCACACCCGCAAGCCCTCCAGACCGCGCACGCGCAGTTCGAGATCGACCACGGCTGAAGCGTCGGTGCCCATCTTGCACGTGCCGACCGGATGGTGATCGGTCTTGGCATTGGCGCAGGCATAGTCGAACAGATCATCGTCGGTGACCACTTTCGGCCCCGGCAGCCGTTCGGCCATGACATAAGGTTTTAGCGCGGCCTGCTGCATGATTTCGCGCGCGATCTTCAGCCCTTCCAGCGACATTTTCAGATCGTGCGGATCGCTCCAGTAATTGGGGTCGATCAGCGGAGCCGCTGCCGGATCGCTGGATGCCAGACGCACCGTGCCGCGCGAGCGCGGATGCAGATAGGCGGAATTGAGCGTCACGCCCGCATTCTTGAGCTTCTCGACACCTGCTTCAATCCCCGAACCGAGTCCCAGATGGAACTGGATATCCGGCGAACGGGCATCCGGGTCGGCATACCAGAAACCGCCCGTTTCAAAGAGGCTCGACGCCACCGGGCCAGAGCGCAACAGCATATATTGCAGGCCCGCGCCAAGCGTGCGGTGCAGCTTGGCGACGCCGTCATAAGTGTGATCGCCAGTGCATTCGCTGATGACGAACAGGTCGAGATGATCCTGCATGTTCTCGCCAACGCCGGGCAGATCGTGTTTTACAGCAACGCCTGCCTGTTTCAGATGATCAGCCGGTCCGATCCCCGATTGCAGCAGAAGCTTCGGCGAGCCGATAGCGCCCGATGAAATGATGACTTCCCGCGATGCGCGCAACACCTCGCCACTCATCAGGGCGACGCCCGTGGCGCGCGTCTTCTCCAGCACGATGTTGCGGACTGGCGCATTGATCCTGACCGTCAGGTTTCGCCGTCCCTTGATCGATGCGAGATAGGCAAGTGAGGCGGAAGAACGGCGGCGGTTGCGCTGCGTCAGCTGATAGAAGCCGACACCCGCCTGTTCGCGCCCGTTGAAATCCGGGTTGTAGGGAATCCCCAACTCCTGCCCGGCGCGGATATAGGCATCGCAGATCGGCAGCGGTGCGGACGGCATGGAAACACCCAATGGCCCGCCATAGGAATGATAATCATCGTTGAAACGCTGATTGTCCTCGGCGCGTTTGAAATAGGGCAGCACGCTGCGATAATCCCAGCCGGTGCAGCCATCTTCATCGGCCCACAAATCATAATCGGCAGCATTGCCGCGCGTATAAATCTGCGCATTGATGCTGGAACCGCCACCGATCACCTTCGCCTGCGTATAGCGCAACACGCGGTTCTTCATATGCTTTTGCGGAACGGTCTCCCATCCCCAGCTGGCCACGCCCTTGGTCATTTTGGCAAAGCCGGCAGGCATATGGAAAAGCGGATTCCAGTCACTGCCGCCCGCCTCCAGCAGCAACACTTTCACCGAGGCATCCTCGCTCAGGCGATTGGCGAGAACACAACCGGCAGGCCCACCACCCACGATGATATAATCGTAATTCATCACGTCGTTCCTAAAGCTTTGCTATCGAAAGGCCGCCATCGGCATTGATCACCGACCCGGTGGCGAAGATGAAATTGCCGCCCGCAAGCCCGGCCACGATAGCGCCAACATCGCCCACCTCGCCCCAGCGTTTCATCGGCACCAGCCCGCCGTCGATCAGCCTGTCGTAGCGCTTGGCGACCTTCGCCGTCATGTCGGTGCGAATGATGCCCGGTCGCACTTCGAACACACCGATCCGCGCCTCGGCCAGACGCAGCGCCAGCCCCAGCACAAAGGCGGTCAGCCCCGCCTTGCTGATGCAGTAATCGAGCCTTTCCGGCGAACTCATCACCGATGAAACCGAACTGATCGTCACGATGCTGCGTGGAAAACGCACATCGGTGACCGCCAGCATGGCTTTCACCACGCCTTGCGTGAAAAACACTGTGCCACGCAGATTGACCCCCATGATGGTGTCGAAATTTTCAGGCTTCAGCCCAAGAAAATCGCCCCGCTCGACAGACCCCATGCCCGCATTGTTGACGAGACAATCGATGCTGCCAAACTCCTTCAGCACAGCAGCAATCGTCGCTTCGTGCGTTTCAACAGCAGCGAGATCGCCTTTGAAGAAGGCCACCTTGCCACCCATGCCGCGCAATTCGTGGATGACGGCCTCGTCGTTCTCAACATCGGTAATCGCCAGATCGAAACCCTTTGCCGCCAGGGCGCGGGCAATGCCAAGCCCGATGCCGCGACGTCCGCCGGTTACCAGCGCCACAGGTCTTTGACGGTTCATGCCAGTACCTCCCGAGTAAGACTGTCAGACACGCGCAGCGCCTGCGCAGCGATGGTCAGCGCCGGATTGACCGCCGCCGATGTCGGCAGGAATGACGCATCGACCACATGGAGATTGGGATGATCGTAAGCGCGGCACCAGGGATCAAGCGGCGCTGTCGCCGGATCATTGCCAATGCGCACCGTCCCGCATTGATGCGACGGCGTGCGCCGGTCGAAGGCCCGCGACAGCACGACGGGGAAACCCGCTGCCCGCAGCGCGGATTTGAGCTTTTCCACCAGCATCAGATGCGCTTTCCAGTTGCTGCGCACCCAATGCAGAACAATGCGGTCACCATCCACAGTCACGCGGCTTTCCGGGGATGGCAAGTCTTCGCTCATGGCGTAGAAATCGATTGTGTGTCCGGCAATCCGGCTCAAAAGCCATTCCGGAATACGCGGCATATTGGATTTCAGAATCGCGCCCGACACGCGCCCCAGCAATTGCACATTGCCGAGCGGCGGCCCGCCTGCGCCGTCCGACAGGTAGTAATCGTTGAAGCCAAAGGTCTTCTGGTAGACGCTATCATTGCGATAGCGCGGATCAAAAGCGATCACGGCGCTTGCGTTGTGGTTCATGAAATTGCGACCGACCTGATCGGAACGATTGGCCAGTCCCGACCGCAGCAAGAGCGCCGCCGATTGCACCGCACCGGCGGACAAAATGACAAGCTTTGGACGCAGGACCAGCGCCTCGCCGTTCTTCACATAATGAACAGCCACGATGGTTTTACCATCCGGACCGGCTTCCAGCCGCGTCACCCGCGCCGCTGTTTCCAGCCGAACGTTCGGATGCTTGAGCGCCGCCGCGAGCGGACAGGTTTCCGCATCCATCTTGCCATCATCGCAATTGGGATGCGCATCCCACGGCGTCTTTGCCTTTGCCAGCCAGCGGTCAATATCGACCCCAAGCGGTAGCGATGCAGCATGAAGACCGTTCTTCTTCAACCGCGCCCGCACATCGGCAATCGCCGGTTCGTCATGGATCGCCGGATAGGGATAGGGCTTTGAATGATCCGGCTCGGTCGGATCGTCGCCCAGTTCGCCGCGCACATGAAAGAGCTGTTCGGCGCGGCTATACCACGGCTCCAGCTCGTCATAGGCGAATGGCCAGGCGGGCGAGACGCCTTCCAGATGCGCCATTTCCGCAAAATCCTCGCGGCGATAGCGGATCAACACCGCGCCAAAGAATTTGGAATTGCCGCCGACATTGTAATAATTGCCGGGATTGAACGGCGTACCGTTCGTCTCGTACCAGAACTCTTTCGGACGAAAGAAGCCTTGTTGGAAAATGGCGCGCGGGTCGCGGTTTTCCGGTCTGTCCGGCAAATGCTCCCCCGCCTCAAGGATGAGAATGTCGGCACCCGACGCCGCAAGACCGGCGGCCATTGTCGCGCCGCCAATACCCGATCCGATGATGACGATATCCGGCTGTCCTCCCAAAGCCGTCACTCCCTACTTCGCCTGAGGCATCCACCAGCCGCTGCGCGCGCCGATATGCAGATTGAGCGTCTTGGTCTCGGTGTAATCTTCCACCGCATGACGGCCCAGCTCGCGGCCAAGACCCGACTGGCGGTAACCGCCGAAAGGCAGTTCCGGTGTGCCGTCCATGAAAGTGTTCATCCAGACCGTACCGGCCCGCACCTTGCGCCCTATAGTCATGCAGGTATCGAAGTCGCGGCTCCACACGCCTGCGGAAAGACCGTAATCAACCGCATTGGCAATGGAGATCGCCTCATCCACCGTATCGAAGGAAAGGACTGACAGAACCGGCCCGAACACTTCCTCACGCGCCACGGCCATGTCGGCCTTCACGCCTGCCAGAATGGTTGGCCCCATATATTGACCAAGACCGAGATCCAGAACTTCGCCGCCATGAGCCAGCGCCGCACCGGCCTTTTTGGCCTGATCGACATAGGCGCCGACCTTGCTCAGATGCTGCGGCGTGATGATCGCGCCCACCTGCGTGCTGACATCAAGCGGATCGCCGACAATGACCTTTTTCGACAGATCGGCGACGCGCCCGACAATCTCATCGACAATCGAGCGATGCACGATCAACCGCGAACCGGCATTGCAGCACTCGCCCGCATTGAACCACGCGCCGAAAACCGCCGCGTCGATGAAGGCATCCATATCCGCATCCGGGAACAGGATTTGCGGGTTCTTGCCGCCAAGCTCCAGCGACACTTTCTTGAGCGTCTGAGCGGCATTGGCCATGGTCAGCTTGCCGACGCCAGTGGAGCCGGTGAACGACACCATATCCACATTGGGATGCGTGCTCATATGCTGGCCGACATCGGCGCCCGTTCCGGTGATGATATTGACCACACCGTCCGGCACGCCTGCCTCAGCCAGAATTTCGCCAAGCACCAGCGTCGAACCGGAGGTGAGTTCCGAAGGCTTTACGACCGCCGTGCAACCCGCCGCCAAGGCGAAAGGCAGCTTCTGCCCGACGATCAGGAAAGGAAAGTTCCACGGTGTGATGATGGAGACGACACCAATCGCCTCACGCAGCACGACGCCCAAAGTACCATCGCCCAGCGTATTATAGCTTTCGCCGTGCAGATCACGCGCCAGCGCTGCCGCATAGCGCCAGATATCGACGGAACCGGCAATCTCGCCGCGCACCTGACTGATCGGCTTTCCAGCTTCAATCGCATCGAGATAGGCAAGCTCTTCGGCCCGGGCTTCGATCAGATCGGCAGCTTTCAGCAGAACCAGCGAACGCTGCGATGCCGTTCTGGAAGACCAGCGCCCATCGTCAAAAGTCTTGCGCGCGCTCGCTACGGCGCGTTCCACATCCGCCTTGTTGCCCGCCGGATAACGACTGACCGTCACACCATGGCCGGGCGCAACGCGCTCGATGCTGCCACCGCTTTGGCTTTGCACCCATTTGCCATCGATCAGCATGGAGAATTCGCGGACGGCCAGTCCGGCCAACGGTTGCGGCTTTACAATCGTGCTCATCACCATTTTCCTTCAAAATTTGCTTCGCGCTTTTCGCTGAACGAGCGCACGCCTTCCTTCAGATCGCCGGTCTTGGCGACAAGGATGGAACCCAGCGCCTCGACAGCGGTTCCATTGTCCTCGCCATTGGCGACGGACAGCATCAGTTTGGAAATTTCCAGTGCAGCCGGTCCGCGCTTGGCCACCCGCGCCGCATAATCCTGCGCCGCCTGCAAGGCTGCGCCCGTCTCGACAACGGCATCGACCAGCCCATGCGACAGCGCTTCCTCAGCCGCAAACATTTCACCGCCCAGCACCATGCGCCGCACGATCTGCGCACCAAAGCGGCGCACAAGACGCTGCGTGCCCGACCAGCCCGGGATCATGCCAAGCGAGGTTTCCGGCAGGCCGATCTTCGCCTGTTTTTCGACAATGCGGATATCGGCGGCCCCTGCCAGTTCCAGCCCACCACCCAAAGCATGGCCGTTCATCGCCGCGATCAACGGCACACGCAAAGTCGCAAGCCGCTCGAACACCCGATGCCCATAACGCACCCAGGCGTGGCCGAACTCCGCCGGTTCCATGCCGCCCCAGGCCTTGATGTCACCACCGGCGGAAAAAGCCTTGCCCTCGCCGGTCAGGATCGCAACGCGCACGGTGCTGTCCGCCTCCACCCGGTCACAGGCGGCAGAGAGTTCCTGCAAAAGCTCGATATCGAAGGCATTGAGCTTTTCGGGCCGCCTGATGGTCATGACCGCGATGTGATTTTCGGTTGTGATTTCTATCCGATCAGCCATCTCACGCCTCCAGCTTTCGCGCCGGTTTTTGCGGCAGCGTGAGGCCAATCGGCTCCTCTCGGAACAGCGCCTGATCCATGGTCTTAAGCTTGTCCGAAACGATCAGCGGAAATTCGGATTGATCGAGAATATGCGTCTGCAAATCCACACCCGGCGCAATCTCGGTGAGTACAATGCCTTGCGGCGTCAGCTTCATCACCGCGCGTTCGGTGACATAGGTAATGTCCTGCCCCTGCGCGACGCTGCGGGGGCCCGAGAAGGTGACATGCTCGACCTCATTGACGAGCTTTTTCAGCTTGCCTTCCTTCTCGATCACCAGCTTGCCATCGGCGACCGACAATTTCGCACCCGCATTGAACATGCCGGAGAAGACAATCTTTCTGGCCCTTGCCGTGATATCGACAAAGCCGCCTGCCCCTGCAGTGACATGCGGACGGAATGACAGTTTCGACACATTGACCGAGCCGTCGCGTCCGATCTCAAGGAAGGACAAAAGCGAGGCGTCAAACCCCGCGCCCTGAAAATAGGTGAACTGATAGGGCGATGGCATATAGGCGTCCGCATTCGCTGCGCAGCCAAAGGCAAAATCCAGCAGCGGCACGCCGCCGACAGCACCCTGCTCGATCACCCATGTCACGGCACCGTGCAGGCCTTCTTCCAGCAAAATGCGCGGTACATTGGCGGAAATGCCGAAGCCGAGATTGACGGCGCTGCCCGCCTGCAATTCCTGCGAAACACGGCGCGCAATCGCCTTCTGGATATTGAACTCGGCCAGACGGAACGTGTCCAGCGGACGGAAAATCTCGCCCGAAATCGCCGGGTCGTAGAGCGTCTGCGTCGTCTGCTTCTGGTCGGGATCGACCACGATATAATCGACCAGAACACCCGGCACCCGCACATCATGCGGCTTCAGCGTGCCTTCCTTGGCGATGCGCTTCACCTGCGCAATGACGATGCCGCCATTGTTGCGCGCGGCCAACGCCTGATCGAGACCGCCAAGATAAGCGCCCTCATGCTCATAGGTGAGATTGCCGCGTTCATCTGCCGTCGTTGCGCGTATGATCGCCACTTGCGGGATAATAGCCGGAAAATAGAGCCAGTCCTCGCCTTCGAAGCTGACATGTTTCACAACCGGTTCCAGCGCGGCCTTGTCATTCATCGCCGTGCCCTGACGCTTGGGATCGACAAATGTATCGAGCCCCACCTTGGTCAGCACGCCGGGGCGCTTGGCCGCCGCCTCGCGATGCATATCGAACAGAATGCCTGATGGGACATTATAGGCCGGGATCTCATTATTGGTGATCATCTGCCAGATCAGCGGCGGTTCGGCGCTGGACGGGCCGGACGGATAGGAACCGCCGATGATCTTTTTCAACAATCCCGGCTTGGCGATGTAATCCACCCCCTTGATGCCGCTCATATCGCCTGCCGCAATCGGATGCAGCGTGGTGATATTTTTGGGATGGCCGGTTTCGTCAAACCGCTCGCCAATCGCTTTCAGCGTCAGGTCGGGGCAGCCGAGACCGCTCGATGAAGAGACCGAAACGACAGCATTGTCGGGGATGAGTGCAGCCGCTTCCGCAGCCGAAATATGCTTGTTCATGGTGTTCAGAGTCCAGATTGAACGGCGGTTGCCTTGCCGGTCTTGGCGGCTTCAGCGACCGCAAGCCCGGTGGCGAGCGACCAGATGCCGTCTTCCAGTGTTGCAGAAGGCTGGCCCTTGCCAGCAATGGCGTTATGAAAGGCCTGCAAGGCAGTTTCGTAGAGATTTTTCTGGTCGAGCGGCAATTCGCGCTCGCCGTTTTGATCGCGCAGTAGCACCGAACCAACCGGCTTTTGCGTCATCACATTGCGCGCCACCAGCGAGCCTTCGCTGCCATGCACTTCAAAGCCGGTTTCGGCATATTTGGTGGTGAAAGCATCGTGGAACTGGGCAATCGCGCCGGAGGAGAAGCGCAGCACCCCCATCACACCGTCTTCCAGCCCAGCGCCGCCCATCTTACCCTCTAGGCCCCCTTGCTGGCTGAAAGCCAAGGCTTCGACCGGATTTTCGCCCAGCACGAAACGCAGCGTGTCGGCATCATGCACGGTGATATCGAGGATGACACCGCCACCGGCATCCGGCCGCTCGATGCGCCAGCCCTGTAAATGCGGCGGCAGATAAACCGCATGGAAAACCCGCGCGCCAAGCACCTTGCCGATCCTGCCCTGGGCGATGGCATCACGCATGGCGCGGTGGCTTGCAGCATTGCGCAAATGATGGTTGGTGCCAGCCACCACACCCGCTTCGCGCACGGCCTTCAGCATGGCATGGGCATCGCCAATCGTCAGCGCCAGCGGCTTTTCACAAAGGATATGTTTAGCCGCTCTGGCGGCAGCAATCGCCTGATCGCGATGCAGTTCATTGGTGGTGGAGATATAGACCGCTTCGATTTCCGGATCGCCCAGCAGCGCATCAAGGCTTGTCACCGCGCGGGCAATCCCGTTTTCGCGGGCGTAAGTTTCACCGCGCGCGGCATTGGTGCTGTAAACCGAAACGACTTCGCCGCCGGTCGCGCGAATGGCTCCGATCACCCACTCTTTCGCAATCGTGCTTGCGCCTATAAGGCCCCACTTTGCCATTGGTGTTTCTCCTCCCTTTTGGTCTGCGCGCCACAGCTTGCGCGCACCGCAAGACGCACCGCCAAACGCTGCGCCTCCGCCTCCACCCGTTCCGAATTGATCTGCTTCAACAGAAGCTGTGCCGCCCGCTCGCCCATCCCCTGCGGATCGACCGACACCGTTGTTAATGCGGGCACCGCCGTCTTTGCTTCGATCACATCGTCAAAGCCGACCACGCCGAAATCGAGCCCCGGTTCCAGATGCGCGGCGCGCAAGCCGTCACAAACGCCAAACGCCACCGCATCGTTGAAACACACCGTAGCCGTCGGCTTTGCACCCAGCAGCAACATGCGCTCCACCGCTTCCACACCGCCTGCCCGCGACGGCGCCGATGTGAAGACCAGCGCCTCGTCAAAGGCGAGACCCGCCTGCTCCAGACCGGCGCGATAGCCGGAAACACGTTCAGCAAACACCGCCGTATCCGCATAGCCGCCCATGAAGGCGATATTCCTGTGACCGAGACCAACCAGATGCTCGACGGCCTTCGCCACACCGCCGCGATTGTCGGACAGAATGGACGAAACGCCGGAACCCGGCACATCGCGCACCATCTGCACAACAGGCAGGCCGCTTTTCGCCAGCGGCTTCAGATCGCCAGACTCGGTGCCACGCGCCGGTGAAATGATCAGCCCGGCAATGCCATGTTCGCGCATGGAGGCGATCACCTCACGCTGCCGGTCTATGCTTTCCGCCGTATTGGCCAGAAACTGCACATAGCCCGCCGACTGCATAACGCGGTCTATGCCGACGGCCAGTTCGGCAAAGAAGCTGTTGGTCAGATCGTTGACGACCAGCCCGATGATCTTGGATTTCGACTGACGCAGATTGGCAGCCGAGCGATTATAAACATAACCGAGCTTCTCGATTGTTTCCTGAACCTTGACCCGCGTTTCGGCATGAACCAGCGGACTATCCCGCAGCACCAGCGACACGGTCGATTTCGACACGCCAGCCTCGCGTGCAATGTCGATAACGGTGACGCTGCTCTTGCTCATGATCTGCTCCAATTTCCGCCACTGATTTAATTGGAACGTTCCAATACTGTCAAGAGAAGAGACTTAAACCGCTATTTGCCTTCACTTCGCCATAATTGAAAGCCGGTTTTGGTACAAGATTTTTGAGAAAATACGCATTTCGTACCTAAAAGTACTCAAATCACATTTTTGCCGTAATTTTTGCTCGAATTGCCATTTGGAACGTTCTAAAACAACAATCGAATATTCAAGCGGAGGAACGATAAGGCATGAGTGACCATCAAGTGATCTTGCCGGATGGCAATGGAAGCCTGAGTTCCTACGCATTGAGCGGGACGTCGACCTCACGTCCCGCAAGCCCACCGCAGTTCAATCGCATTGCCTATGCGGCTGCGCATGTTGTCTCGAATCCGCTGAAAGATACCCGTCCATGGAACGAACCCGCGATAGACTGGGACGCAACCATGGCCTTCCGCCATCATCTCTGGAGC
Organism: Ochrobactrum vermis; assembly: GCF_002975205.1. Classification (NCBI taxonomy): domain Bacteria; kingdom Pseudomonadati; phylum Pseudomonadota; class Alphaproteobacteria; order Hyphomicrobiales; family Brucellaceae; genus Ochrobactrum; species Ochrobactrum vermis. The sequence goes on from NZ_PCOC01000001.1 coordinate 2,660,289, forward strand.
CTCGGTTTCAAGATCGCTGAAGCAATGGACACGTCACAGCGCGGCATGGGGCTGAACTGGGCGGGGGCGCAGGAATTGATCCGCCGCGCGCTGGCAGAAAGCAAGACCGTAGCGGGCGCCGATCTCGCCAGCGGCGCAGGCACCGATCATCTCGATCCGGCGGAAGCAAAAAGTCTTGATGACGTCATCAGGGCTTATGAGACACAGGCTGGTTTCATCGAGAAACACGGCGGGCGTTTCATCCTGATGGCAAGCCGTGCGCTTGCCCGCATTGCCCAGTCCCCGGACGATTATGCCAAGGTTTATGGGCACATTCTCTCCAATGCCCGCGAGAAAGTCGTACTGCACTGGTTGGGCGACATGTTCGATCCGCAGCTTAAGGGCTATTGGGGTTCTTCGCGTTTCGAGGATGCGCTGGATACGGTCATCGGCATCATCGAGGCCAACCGCGACAAGGTAGAGGGCATCAAGATTTCGTTGCTCGAAGAGCGCTACGAACTTGCGCTGCGCGACCGGTTGCCGGAGGGCGTACTCTGTTTCACAGGCGATGATTTCAACTATGCGCCGCTGATCGAGGGCGACGGCAACAAGCACAGCCATGCGCTGCTCGGCATTTTCGATGCGGTCGCCCCGCAGGCTTCCAGCGCGCTGGTGTCTCTGGCGGCTGGTGACAATGCGCGCTTCCGCGCGATCATCGAACCAACTGTACCGCTATCGCGCAAAATCTTTGAAGCACCGACGCAATATTACAAGGCAGGCATCGTGTTCCTCGCCTGGCTCAATGGTCACCAGAGCCATTTCACCATGCCGGCTAGAATGCAGTCGGCGCGTGGCATTTTGCATTACGCCGACATATTCCGTCTCGCCGATCAGGCCAATGTGCTCGACCGGCCAGACCTTGCCATCAGCCGCATGAAACAGCTTTTGGCCGTTCATGGCATATCGTGAAAGCAGGCGGCTCTGTGTTCGGCGCATGTCTTGATCCCGAAACCGGTTCCCACTTTCGGGAGACATGCTTTCACCGCCTGCTCTTCCAAATCACCGCCAGCCAAGGCCCGGCGCAACATGCTTGAGGATCGACTCGATCACATGCGCGTTGTACTCGACGCCAAGCTGGTTCGGCACGGTGAGAAGCAGCGTATCGGCTTCGGCAACCGCCTCGTCCTTGGCAAGCTCCTTGATGAGCTGATCAGGCTCTGCCGCATAGGACCGGCCAAAGACAGCCCGCAGATCTTCCTCGATATAGCCGATAGAATCCTGCTCCTTGCCGCCATTGCCGAAATAGGCCCGGTCGCGATCATCGACCAGCGCGAAGATGCTGCGGCTCACCGAAACACGCGGTTCGCGCGTATGTCCGGCCTCCTTCCAGGCTTCACGATAGGCGCGAATCTGCTTGGCCTGCTGAATATGCAGCGGCTCGCCTGACTCGTCCTTCTTCAAGGTTGAGCTTTGCAGATTCATGCCAAGCTTTCCGGCCCAGATCGCCGTGGCATCCGATGCAGCGCCCCACCAGATGCGATCCCGAAGTCCTTCCGAATGCGGCTCGATGCGCAGCAGACCGGGAGGGTTCGGAAACATCGGACGCGGGTTTGGCTGGGCAAAGCCCCGTCCCTTCAGCGCTTCAAAGAACACCTCGCCATGCTGGCGGCCCATATCGGCATCGGTCTTGCCCTCTTCCGGCTCGTAGCCGAAATAGCGCCAGCCATCGATCACCTGTTCGGGTGAGCCACGGCTGATGCCGAGCTGCAGACGGCCCTTGGAGATCAAATCTGCAGCGCTGGCATCTTCGACCATATAGAGCGGATTTTCATAGCGCATGTCGATGACGGCGGTGCCGATCTCGATCTTGCTCGTTTTGGCGCCAACTGCCGCCAGAAGTGGAAAGGGTGAAGCGAGCTGGCGCGCAAAATGGTGCACGCGGAAATAGGCGCCATCGGCCCCCAGTTCCTCGGCGGCAACAGCCAGATCGATTGATTGGTGAAGTGCATCGCCAGCCGAGCGGGTTCCCGATTGCGGCGACGGCGACCAGTGGCCGAAAGAAAGAAAGCCGATTTTCTTCATGATGATGTTCCCTGATTGCGGGCAAACGATAAGTGTCATCGCCAAATATGGCAGCGCGCCGCCAGATTGAAAGGGCGCTGAACACAGTGTTCAGCATTTGAAACCGGCGTCTGAATCCAGGTCGCTTCATGTTGCGGGACATGGGCGCCCTATTCTGACAGGTTGCCCGACACGTTGCCGACACGTTGACAGTCTATCCGGACCCGATTAAGCCTCAAATCTGGCGGATAAACCTTCAATCTGAGGTTATTGGAGAAAAGGTGTTTGCCGATAAGCAACGCACCAAAACAGGGGAGATTTTCATGCGTTCTACGCTTCTGGCCTTGCTGGCCGCAACGGCCATTGCCACCTCGGCACAGGCAAAAGACGTAACAGTTGCCGTAACCGCCATTGTTGAGCATCCGGCCCTCGACGCCGCACGCGACGGCGTGAAGGATGCGCTGGCCGAAGCTGGTTACAAGGAAGGCGAAAATCTCAAATTCGTCTATCAGTCCGCGCAGGGCAACCCGGCAACCGCAGCACAGATCGCCCGCCAGTTCGTCGGCGACGGCCCGGATGTGATCGTTCCGATCTCCACGCCGTCGGCGCAGGCCGTCGTTTCGGCAACCCGTGATATTCCGATTGTCTTCACGGCTGTTTCCGATCCGGTCGGTGCGCAGCTCGTCAAGGACATGGCAAAGCCGGGCGGCAACGTCACCGGTCTTTCCGACATGTCGCCGGTGGTGGAGCATATCAAGCTCATCAAGGAAGTGATGCCGAACATCAAGAAGCTCGGCTATCTCTACAATTCCGGTGAAACCAACTCGGTCTCGCTGCTGGCAGCGCTGAAGGAAGCAGCTTCCGCCGAAGGCATCGAAATCGTTGAATCGGCTGCCACCAAGTCGGCAGAAGTTCAGGGCGCTGCCCGTGCCCTCGTCGGCCGTGCGGATGCCATGTATGTCCCGACCGACAACACCATCGTTTCGGCTCTTGAAAGCGCCGTCGGTGTCGCCGAGGAAAGCAAGCTGCCCCTCTTCACCGCCGATACGGATTCCGTGAAGCGTGGCGCACTGGCAGCACTTGGCTTCAACTATTACGATGTCGGCAAGCAGACGGGTGCCGTCGTGGTCAAGATCCTCAAGGGTGAAAAGCCGGGCGATATTCCGGTCGACATTGCCAAGGGCACCGATCTCGTCATCAATCTTTCTGCTGCAAAGAAGATGGGCGTCGAGTTCCCGCAGGCCGTTATCGACCGCGCTACCAGCAAGATCGACTGATCGAGCTTGAAAGCAGAACAGGAAAAGGCGGAGCCTCAAAAGGGCTTCGCCTTTTTGCTAGAGCGCATCCCGAAAAGCGGGAACCGGTTTTCGGGCAAGATGCGCGTTAAAAACAAACAGAGTATTTCCGACGACTGAAACCAGGCGGAAAACGCTCGATGTTGCAATTGCCCCACAAAGTGCCGCATTTCGGGGCTCGCCCGGCGATATTGCTTGCACACTGGAACTTGTGGGTTGTATCCCGCGTGGGATATAAAGCCGCAAAAATGCGGTTTCGCATAAACAACCGGGGAATGATCTGGCGCAGCCGATGGTTGCCAGACGAACTCAAATCAAAACCGGTCGTGACTGAAGCTGGCCGAGCGGAATGCCGGGATATCCGGTTTTCGCAACGCTGACGATGGATGCCGCTTCGACGCGGACCTCTTTCGTTTTGGTCGCGGCGAGAAACAAGGAATGACATTGTGAGTCAGATCGCCTTCTGGGGTGCGGTCGAATTGGGCCTCGTCTTCTCTTTTGTCGCCATCGGCGTCTATCTGGCTTTCCGCGTGCTCGATTTCCCCGATCTGACCGTGGACGGCTCGTTTCCGCTGGGCGCCGCCGTAACCGGCGTGTTGATTATTGCGGGCGTGAATGCCTGGCTGGCGGCGGTGATCGCCATGATTGCCGGCGCAGCCGCCGGGCTTGTGACCGCGACGCTGAACGTGCGTTTCAAGATTCTCAATCTGCTCGCCTCCATTCTCACCATGATCGCGCTGTTCTCCGTCAATCTGCGCGTCATGGGACGTCCCAACATCGCACTCATCAATCAGGACACCATGCTGTCGCCGTTCTTCGGCCATGGCATCCCTGAATATTACGTGCGTCCGCTGTTCCTGTTCGTGCTGGTTGCCATTGCGGTCTTCATCGTCTGGCGCTTTCTGGAAAGCGACATGGGTCTTGCCATGCGTGCAACCGGTGCCAATCCAAGAATGGCGCGCGCGCAAGGCGTTCGCACCGACAGGCAGATTTATCTCGGCATGGCGCTTTCGAACGCACTGGTAGCGCTTGGTGGCTCGCTTTTCGCCCAGACAAACGGCTTTGCAGATGTGACTTCCGGCGTCGGCACCATCGTGGTCGGTCTTGCTGCGGTCATCATCGGTGAAACGCTGCTGCGCTCGCGACTTATCCTCGTCATTCTCATTGGCTGCGTGGCCGGTTCGATCATCTATCGTATTGCCATCCAGCTTGCGCTTTCCAATGGCGATATCGTCGGGCTTCAGGCTTCCGACCTCAACATAGCCACGGCGCTTCTCGTCACCTTCGCCCTGATATTGCCGCGCCTGCGTCGCGGGGGAGCATCGTCATGATCGAAGTATCCAACCTCGAGGTCGTCTTCGGTCGCGGCACTCCGCTGGAAAAGCAGGTGCTGAACAAGATCAACCTGACGATGGAGCAAGGCTCTTTCGTGACAGTGATCGGGTCCAATGGCGCCGGCAAATCGACCATGCTGGGCGTTCTGGCAGGCGACGTTATCCCGACGGCTGGCAAGGTCGTCATCAGCGGGCAGGATGTGACGCGCAAATCGACGGCCGAACGCGCCGGCCTTGTCGCCCGCGTATTTCAGGATCCACTTGCCGGCAGTTGCGGTACGCTGACAATCGAGGAAAACCTTGCCCTCGCCGCTTCACGCGGCAAGAGACGCGGTCTTACCCATGCGCTCAATTCAGGCCGTCGGGCATGGTTTCGCGAGCGGGTGGCAAGCCTTAATCTGGGGCTGGAAAACCGCATGCAGGACCGCATGGAACTGCTTTCAGGCGGTCAGCGCCAGGCACTGTCGCTCATCATGGCGACGCTTGCCGGTTCGGAAGTTCTGCTGCTCGACGAACATACGGCAGCGCTTGATCCCGGCATGGCGGAGTTCGTTATGGAACTGACCCGCACATTGATTGCCGAGAACAAGCTGACGGCGCTCATGGTCACGCATTCCATGCGTCAGGCGCTCGATTATGGCGATCGTACAATCATGCTGCATGGCGGCAAGATCCTGCTCGACGTCACCGGCGACAAGCGCAAGACGCTCGGCGTTGAAGACCTCATCGAAATGTTCCGCAAGGTGCGCGGACAGACCCTCGATGACGATGCACTACTGATCGAATAGGGGTGCTTTCCAACGCTCATCCTGTAAACTGATGGCGGCTCCAAGTCGAAGAAGGAAACGCCAGTGCCCCGATTTCTTGCTGTTTACACGATGAAGCCCGAAGACCTCGCATCGTTTCGAAGCCTGCCCAAAGCCAAGCAGGATGCCGTCGACACTGTGGGCGTATCACAGTGGGCGGCATGGGAGGAACGCAATGCATCAGTCATCATCGACCGAGGCGGCATGGTAGGCAAGACGACGCGTGTGACAAAGGACGGTGTGGCCGAAGCCGCCAATCCGTTCTGCGGCTATCTGGTCGTCGAAGCGGAAACAGCCGATGCCGCCGCACAGCTTTTTCGAGACCATCCGCACCTCACAGTGTTTCCCGGTGACGGCGTTGATATCATGCCGTTTCTGACTTGAGCCCCGCTTGGCGAAAGCTGGTGGTTTTGCCAGCTTAGTTTGGCTGTGGCGAATGGCTGCGACGGGCTTCTTTTCAGTCGTTCAGTCAGCCTTTGAGTTCAACACGATGGACAGGCCGCAATCAGAAGCTGACGCTGAATTTAGCGTTCAAACCATTTTGTTTGGCGCCGGATGCGAACTGCCCATTATAGGATAGGCCAAGCGTGGCGTCCTCGGTCAGTCGGAAATCAAGCCCTGCTTCAAGAAGGGCGGCGTCTTCGGCAATCGGAAGACCCCATACTGTGAAGGCATCCGAGCCGATGAAACTTGCGGTGGAGATCGGCGTGATATCGCCATAGGCATGGCGCCAGCCGATGTCGGCTCGTGCCGTGGTCGCGATCGTTTCCAGAGTAAATTCTGTCGATGCGCGAAGCCCGAGTGTGGAGAAGCTGGTATCCGTCGTGTCGGAGTTGACTGACAGGGCGGCGGCCGTCAGGCCTTCTTCTGCAAAACCATCCGTCTTCAGCCGCACATAGGCCAGATTGGCGTAAGGCTCGAAGAGGGCCTTGTTGTAGGGCAGCTTGTAGCCAACTTCCCCGAATACCTGGAAGGTTCCAGCATCGTAATCAGCGTTCAGGCGATCGGCAAAGCCGGGAAAGGCAATAGAACGATCCATGTCGATGTTGTGCCACGTATAGGCAAGGCCGGAACGGAATGCCAGAGCGTTGCCATTGTCGAGGTTCCATTCGGTCCCCGCATAGGCACCGAGCGTATAGTTGTCGCTGCTGCCTGAGGAAGCACGATCATCCGCGCTGAAACTGGAATGGCTATAGCCTGCCAGAAGCCCGAGACGCCATGTGTCGAGAACCACACCGTCAATGCCGGTAACGAAGCCGCCGATGGACGACTTCACATCGCCTGCATTGCCATCGCTATTCTGCCTCGTCCACGCACCATAGGCATAGCCCCAGGCTGTGTAGCCGTTTTGTGCCGCAGCGATACTGGCCGGAGCAACGGTGTCGATGGCAGAGGCAGAGCCGGAAACCGGCTTTTGCGAAGGAGCATAGGACAGCGCATTGATCGAGGTTGCCGGAGCACCGCCGAAGGCCTGCTGCAAACGGCCGAGCGCCGCATTGCGGATGAACTGGCTGTCATTGATCAATGCACCCTTGGCTGCAGCATAAGCCTCACCGGAGAGGTTATCGAAGGCCGCCCGAGCCTCAGGCGCCGACAGCATCAACAAGCTGTTATAGAGCGCAAGAGGCGAACCCGTCTGTGCCAGCGTATCCAGTCCACCAGCGGTGCCATTCTGATTGCGGGTCTCTGTAACCGTTGTGAACAGGACAGGAGGCACTGGCGTCGTCGGCACCGTTGGTTCGCCTTTGATCGCAATGTTCAACAGAACATCGTTTGGCGTGTAGTTCACATTCAAATTGAGAAAAGCCGATTTCGAAACAGCATTCGCAAAAATTCCGCTGACACCGCCGTCCGCATGCAGAATGGAATAGTTTTGTCCTGTCCGATAGCTGGTCTCCGGGTCGATGGCGGTAACAGAAACAGTGCTGCCAGCAATCGTCGCTATACCTTTCACATCAACCAGGTCCGCTGCGCCGCTCCCGGCGATCTCGACTTCGAGTGTTGATCCGGGTTGCAGCGCCAGATTGCCATTGACCGTTAGAGTTCCGATGGAGTTGCCGGGCGCGATCGTTGTGCCGGTCGCAACCGTCGTCGTTCCGACCACGCCGGTCCCCTGCAGTCGGCCGCCGCTTGTCACATTGAGCGAACCGCCGAGCGAGCCGTTGACCGAGAGTGTGCCGTCAGCAACCATGGTGGTGCCAACAAAGGCCGAACTGTTGCCGGAAAACAGGAGAGCACCGCTGCCCAGTTTGGTAAAAGCGCCGTGTCCCGACAACTGTCCGGCATAGACGTCATTCTGGGTTTGATTGAAGACGACCTCGCCATTGTTGAGAATGTTGCCGCTGAACGAAGACGCGTTGCCGATCAGTTGGCCACCCTCAACGGCGGTGTTGCCATAGGCGTTGCTGCCATTCAAACGCAGGGCACCCCCACCCGTCTTGACGAGGTTGCCAGCGCCGCTGACGCTGCCCGATAATTCAAGCAGGGTGTTTGCGGCAACATCGATCTCGCCATTTACCAAAAGCGCGATGGCTCGGTTGGTGCTTATATCTGCGGTGGTTGCCAGTTTGCCGCCATTGAATATCAGGGCGCCGGCTGCATTACCGAGATTGGCATCATTCGAAATCGAAAGTGTGCCCTGACTAATAGTCCAGGGTGTCATGACTGTCGTCGTTCCTGCCAGCGTCCAGGTGCTCATGCCGGTCTTCGAGAAGACTTCGAAGCCTTGAAACTGGTCACCGATGGTGCTGACGTTAAATACATCTGCGGGATTGGTGTTGCCGCCAAGAACGAGCGTGTCGTTGTTGCCGTTTGCCGCGACATCGCCATTGATGCTGTAGCCGCCTTGCAATTCCAGCCGGTTATTACCGCTCGTGAAGATGATGGCATTGGCGCGGGTATTACCATCGCCGCCAAGACCGCCCGAAATCGCACCAGAATTAACAATGCTCAGATTTGATCCGGAAATGCCAACGCCGCCGACAGCAGCAATGCCAATATTCCCAGGCGATGAAGGACTGGAACCAGGCACACCAGCAGCGCCGCCTCTGCCTCCTGTTATTGTGCCTGCATTGTTGATTGTCGAGTTGGTCGCCGTGATTCCGAAACCGCCGTCGCCGCCATTGCCGCCATCACCGCCTTCATTGGGAGAGCCGCCGCCAAGGCCGCCCCTGCCCCCGTTGCCGCCGGTAATCAAGCCGGAGTTTCCCACGAAAACGCCGGAAAAAGACAGACCCGCGCCGCCAACGCCAGCAGAGCCGCCATTGCCGCCGATACCGCCGTACCGGCCATCTGCCCCATTGCCGCCATTGCCGCCGGTGATCCGGTTTCTGTTCGTCAGGGCATCGCCGAAGAAGGACAGGCCAATACCACCAAGGCCACCATTGCCCCCTGATCCGGCAACACCATTAAGACTGCCGGTGCCCCCTCCTTCACCACCCGTACCCCCGGTGCCAGCGGTGATCGAGCCGGAGATCGTCAGGTTAAGGCCCGAAAAGATCACGCCGATGCCGCCGTCGCCGCCATTGCCCCCTTTGCCTGCCCGACCGTTTCCATCGCCGCCAGCACCGCCGGCGGCTCCGCTGCCAGCTGAAAAGAATTCGTTGGAGAATATCTCGGCCGTGCCGCCGTTCGAAACAATGGCACCGTAGCCACCAGCGCCGCCGCCACCGCCTGAACCTGCATATTGTTCGTCACCTCCGACTTGGCCGGCCGTGCCAAAACTGCCTGTTACGCCGAACGTCGGCAGTGTGTTACCTACGTAGCCGTGGCCGCCGCCATTGCCGCCCGCACCACCTGCGGCAGCAGTAAGGCCGTCGGTGCCCGCCATAGGCTGACCAGCCTGGCCACCCTGACCGCCGCCGGGACCGCCACCACCGCCGCCGCTGCCTGCAGCACCCCAGGTGCCGCCATTGCTAGCCGCGCGCCCGTCTTCACCGTTCGGATTGTCAAATGTGCCGCCTGCACCGCCTTGACCGGGAATACTTCCGTCACTCCCGACGCCAACGCCTCCATCTCCGCCTTTGGTCACTTGCTGCGCCCTGGCGGAGTGCGGCACCACAATCGGCATCATGCCAGCGGCAAGGACTGTGGTGCAAAGCAGCACGACATACAGGCGTCCTGAGAAAGGTCGGTCCATCCTATCCCCCGGTCAGACAGCGCCGGCGCGGCGCATACAGCGACAGATTATAGTGGTAAGGAGTGATAGAAGCGGTTGCAATAATTTTGTTTAGAACTGGCTACATAAGCACTTATTACGCCGACACAGCGTGACTGGCGCTTCTCCGTTCAGAAAATGGCGTGATTCGGCCTCGCTGGTAAACGCAATTACGCTGGCCGAAACACATCAGACCGGGCGTCAAAGCCACGATCTACGAAGGAACGCATCAGACAATATTCGGCTAACCGAACTCGTGGCTTCTGGCGTTATTTCGGGTGCGGGCCGTTTCACTGGCTCGCAAGATCAGGTTTGCCCCAACCAGAATCTTGATCGGCGGCTGCGGTTCTGCGGTATTGATCAAGTCATCGAGTACAGTGACTGCAAGGTTTCCGATTTTCCGCTTGGAGACATCAACCGTTGTGAGGCCCGGTTCCATCGTTGCGCTTTGCGGCAGATTATCGAATCCTATCACCGAAACATCGTCTGGAATGCGGAGGCCTTTTTCCTTCAATGCCCGGATAAAGCCATAAGCAATGATATCATTCGTGCAGAAATAGCACTCGGCCAGATCAAGACCGGAATGGAGCATGGCGCATGTATCGCGATGCGCACCTTCGTAAGTCGATTCCACCGAGAGAATGTCGTGCTCATGAACCTTCAGGTCCAGACGCTGCATATTCTTGAAAAACGCGTCGCGGCGAAGACCGAAATTCGTCGTCTCCGTATGGCTGGCAACAAAGCCAATCCGCGAAAAGCCAAGCTGTTTGAAACGCGACAGAACCTTGAAGACCGCATCCTCATTGTTCATATCGACGAAATTAGCTTCAACGATCTCATAAAATGTATCGATAAACACGGTGGGCAGACCAAGCCCCTGTATCATATGGATATCCGCCGCCGAAAGTTCGGTCCCAAGCGCGATTACACCGCGCACCGGTGCGCCAGCAAGCGATTCCGCCACCACACTGATCGGCTGCCCGTCGAAGCTCACCACTTCCAGCGTATAGTTCCGGCGTGTCGCTTCCGATGACATGCCATCAATATAATCGGATACAAAAACGCTGTGATCGCGATTAACCGTCTCTCCATGCTTGGCAATCTTGAGAAAGCGGATCGTTTCACCGGTACTGGGCGCAGTTTTTGACGCTCGCGGAATATAATTGAGGCTGGAAACAGCTTCGAGAACGCGGGCACGCGTTTCTCCCGAAATTTCGCCCTTACCGTTGAGCACGAGCGAAACCGTCGCCGGAGAAACGCCGGCAGTCTCTGCGATATCCCTGATCGTAAAAGACTTTTTCTTTTTCATATGCTCCGCACGATTATAGGCAGTCGGTTAAGGAGGCTGGCTCCAGGAATGAAAGCGCCTGCCATTTCTATGGCATCTGCCCTCCAGAACTTCAAATCCGTAAATGGCACCGGATTCAATATGTTGCCGGTTTGGTTCTCAAATCAAGAACTAACAGGCCCAATCTTTTCAACGGCAAAACGGTCGACTTTACACCCTGATTTGCATCATTTGTTTAGTAAACGATGCGGGCGATTTTTAAACCGATTAGGATATAATCGATCCACAGGCAATGAAAATCTGCAGATATTGCGCTTGACAGCCATGAACCTTCTCGTCATTTATTTAGTGAATATTGGTAATGTTTACTAAACATGGTAGGAGGAGACCATGCAGAAGACAAGCAATCAGCTTGCTATGCTTGTTGTCATCAATCTCGGATTGCTCGCGCTTGGCGCGTATATCTCGGGCGGATCTTTCCTATCCCTGTTCAATCTGCAGTCGATGGCAGGCCAAGTACCCGAGATCGGGCTTCTGGCAATCGGCGTGATGCTGGCAATGTGCGCTGGCAATGGCGGGATCGACCTGTCGGGTATCGCTCTCGCCAACCTGGCGGGCGTACTTTCCGCAGTTATCGTTTCGATGTTCATTTCCAGCGCTGAAAACCAGCTTGGCTTCAGCCTCGCTTTCATCGGACTGGCACTGGTGATCGGCCTTGCAGGCGGTATCGTCAACGGTGTGCTGATTGCGCGCTTCAATATCACGCCAATCCTATGCACGCTCGGCACGCAGATGGCGTTTACGGGGCTTGCGGTTGTCGTGTCTGGCGGCCGTGCCGTCATGGTTGGCAGCCCGGATCTGCTGTCGCGCATCGGCAACGACATGTTTCTGGCGGTTCCGATCAGCTTCCTGATCTTTATCGCTGTTGCGTTGCTGATTGCTGCTGTGGTGCGCTTCACGCCCTACGGTTATTGGCTGATGCTGATGGGAACCAATCCGAAAGCCGCCGTTTTTGCCGGTTTTCCGCGCAATGGCGTGCTGGTTGCCACCTATGCAACCAGCGGCCTGCTGGCCGGGATTGCGGGCATCATCATCGCAGCACGCAACGTCAACGTGAAGTTCGATTATGGCAGTTCTTACCTTCTGGTCGCCATTCTGATTGCCGTCATGGCCGGCGTTAAGCCGGAAGGTGGCTATGGCCGCGTGATCTGCGTGGTGCTGAGCGCAGTTGCACTGCAGCTCATGTCCAGCCTGCTCAACTTCGGTGGCCTTTCCAATTTTGTCCGCGACTTCGCCTGGGGCTTGCTGCTGCTCGCCTTCCTCGCAGTCGGAAAATACGACATCGCGGGATTCTTTACCCTCGGCAATCGCCAAAAGGGAAATATCGGTGCTCAACCCTCAGGCACCCGACCATAGACATTGGGGGAATGTTAGCGTGGAGGAAATCATGAAATCAGTAACGAAAAAACTGCTCGCCGGCACTGTCATTGGCGCAGCAATCGTCGCGGGCAGCGCGGGCACGCTCGTCGCACAGGAAAAGCCGGTTATCGCAACTGTCGTCAAGATCAGCGGTATTCCTTGGTTCGACCGCATGCACACCGGTGTTGAAGCCTATCAGAAGGCAAATCCTGATGTGGTTGCAACGCAGAGCGGCCCTGCAACATCTGACGCAGCGCAGCAGCTTCAGATCGTTCAGGACCTGGTTGCCAAGGGCGTTAACGCTCTTGCAGTTGTCCCAATGGATCCGGCTGTTCTTGAAGGCACCTTCAAGCGCGCCATGGAACGTGGCATCGTTGTTGTGACCCATGAAGCCGACAACCAGGTCAACACCATGGCCGACGTCGAAGCCTTCGATAATGCCGATTACGGCACAGCACTCAACGAACGTCTGGCAGAATGCATGGGCAAGAGTGGCAAGTGGACGACCTTCGTTGGCTCGCTCGGCAGCCGCACGCACATGCAGTGGGTTGGCGCAGCGGAAGAAAACGCCAAGAAGTACGCTGACATGCAGCTCGTCGATCCGAACAACGAATCCTTCGACGACGCCAACGGCACCTATGAAAAGGCCAAGGAAATCCTGCGCAAGCATCCAGACCTGAAGGGCTTCCAGACCTCTGCCGGTAACGACGTTCTCGGCGTTGGCCGCGCTATCGATGAAGCTGGCCTGAGCGGCAAGGTCTGTCTGGTCGGCACCGGCCTGCCAAACCCTTCGGCTGATCTGCTTGAATCCGGTGCGATCACCGCAATCGGCTTCTGGGACCCGCAGAAGGCTGGCATGGCGATGAATGCGCTCGCCCGTCTGTTCCTTGAAAAGAAGGAAGTCAAGGACGGCACCGATCTTGGCGTTGAAGGCTACAACAGCGTGCGCGTGAAGAAGGGGGCAGGCGAAGGCCTTCTCGTCATCGGCAACGGCATGGTTCTCGCTGACAAGGCTACCTACAAGGAACACCTGTTCTAAGAGGGTGACTACAGGCTGACTGACCATCGTGTGCGGAAATCGTTCAGCCGTACGCGATGGTGTCAAAAGCCCGGATGCTTCGTTGCATCCGGGCGCCTGAACCGAACGAACAACCATAAAATCAAGACATTAGCGCGGCAATTACAGCCAGGCGGTCCTACAGCCAGCCCAATCGCTTTGGCGAGCGGTGCGAGGACAAAGGAATTCAACGTGTCAGCTACGACGAAGAATGGGACGAGCAACGGCCGGTCTCCGGATCGCTTTCTCGAACTGCGTAATATTCATAAGCGGTTTGGCGGTGTTCATGCGCTGCGCGGCATCGATCTGACAATCGATCTTGGCCAGGCCTATCACCTGTTGGGTGAAAATGGTTGCGGCAAGAGCACCGTCATCAAGATCATGTCCGGCGCTCACGCGCCCAGCGAAGGCGACATCATTCTCGATGGTAAAACCTATACTTCGCTGAACCCGATCCAGTCGCTGGCAGCCGGCATCGAGACCGTCTATCAGGATCTGTCACTTATTCCCAATTTGACCGTCGCTGAAAACGTAGCGCTGAATGAGCAGCTCGTCGAAGGCAATGGTCGACTGTTCCGCAGCATCAAGCTTTCGCAGCTTCGCGAGACTGCAGAACGTGCGTTGAGCACGGTTGGCTTGCCCACCGACAAAGCCTTTCTGAACACAATCGTTTCCGAACTGCCGCTTGCCATGCGCCAGCTGGTTGCCATTTCGCGCGCCATTGCAACCCGCGCCAAGCTTGTCATCATGGATGAGCCGACCACATCGCTGACCCGTCGCGAAGTGGACAATCTGATTGAAGTCGTTGAACGCCTGCGCGCTGAGCGCGTCGCCGTGCTTTTCGTGACCCACAAGCTTGATGAATGCTATCGCATCGGCGGCAATGCGGTTGTCTTCCGCGATGGCCAGTGCGTGGCACAAGGCCCAATCGAAAACTACACCAAGAAGCAGCTTTCCGAGCTGATGATCGGCCGGGAAATCGACGCCGAGCGCTATCGCACGGCACAGCCCGGCGATGCTGAACTGCTCAAACTCGACGGCCTTACCGCATCGGGTTTCAAGGACATCGGCTTTCGCCTACGAAAAGGCGAAATCCTCGGCATTACCGGCCTTGCAGATTCCGGACGCAACGAGCTGGCCATGGCAATCACCGGCGTTGTACCTGCGCATTCCGGTTCAATCCGCCTCGAAGGGAATGTAACCGAGGTCAAAAGCCCTGCGGAAGCTATTGAGCGCGGCATAGGCTATGTGCCGGAAGACCGGCTTGCAGAAGGCCTTTTCCTCGACAAGTCGATCTTTCAAAACGAGATCGCACTGATCTTCAGAAAGCTCTGCAACAGCCTCGGCATCGTTGACCAGAAACAGGGCCGCAACATTGCCGCCTCGCTGATGAAAGAGATGCGGCTTAACACAACCAATCTGGACCTGCCTGTTGGTGCGCTTTCGGGCGGCAATCAGCAGCGCGTTTTGATCGGTCGCTGGCTGAGCATTGCCCCCAAGCTTCTGGTGCTGCACGGCCCTACCGTTGGCGTCGATGTGGGATCAAAAGACACGATTTACCGCGCAATTCAGGCGCTGGCCGAAGCTGGCATGGGCCTCATCATCGTCAGCGATGATCTGCCGGAGCTTCTGCAGAATGCCGATCGCATTCTCGTTATGAACTCAGGGAGCATCGTTGCAGAACTGGATGCTGCACAGGCCACCGAAGATCAGCTCTATCAAGCCATGATGTCGTCGCAGAAGGAAATTGCCTAATGAGTGCGTCGCAATATCAGCCCAATCTGAACCAACATGATCTGGGCCGTGCCCAATCCTTCAAGTTGGGTGACTTCATTCGCAGGCGCCCGGAATCGATCACTTTCTTTCTGCTCGTGGCAATCTGCACGATTGTCTCGATCATCAACCCTGCATTCCTGCAAGCCTCGACACTGATCGATATTGGTCGTGCCAGTGTGGTAATGGGCCTATTTGCGCTTGGCGTCTTCATCATTCTCGCCGCCGGCGGCATTGATGTTTCCTTTACGGCAATTGCCGCCACGACAGTCTATTCGCTGACGCTTCTGGTGCAGGCCTATATGCCGGAACTGCCGATCATCTTCATCATTTTGATGGCGATTGCTGGCGGCATTTTCCTTGGTGTTCTCAACGGTCTTCTGGTGCATTACCTGAATGTGCCGTCATTGATCGTCACCATCGGCACGCAATATCTCTTCCGCGGCTTCCTGCTGGCTTTTGTCGGCACGGTCTGGATCATGTCCTTGCCTCCGACAATGGGCGCTTTCGGTCGCCTGCCGCTGTTCCAGTTTGAATCGGCAACCGGTGCAACTATCACCATGCCATTCTATTTTCTGGTGCTGCCTGCGGCTGCAATCCTGACCTGGTGGATATTGAACCGCACTTTGATGGGCCGCGCGATTTTTGCAATGGGTGGTAACAGCCAGATCGCAAGCCGTCTCGGCTATAATCTGCGCACCATCCATATCTTCCTGTTCGGCTATGCAGGTGGTCTGGCCGGACTTGCAGGCATCATCCACGTCTGCGCCAATCGCCAGTCGAGCCCCTTCGATTTTGTCGGAACCGAAATCGCCGTCATCGCCGCTGTGGTTCTGGGTGGTGCACGCATCACCGGCGGCACCGGCACCGTCGTCGGCACCCTTCTTGGTGTGCTGCTCATCACCGTCATCAACAGTGTTCTGGTGCTCGTCGGCATCCCCAGCACATGGCAGCGTCTCGTCGTAGGCTGCTTCATCCTGCTGGCCGCCGCCTTCTTCGTCACCAGTCAACGCAAGAAATAACCCGATACTTTCAAGAGGAAATCATGAAGAAATTCCTGAACGATCCCGTCAATTTCGTGGATGAGATGCTCGAAGGCATCTATCGGGCACATCCCGAGCTTACCTTTGTCGACAACGACAAGCGCTGCATGGTCACAGCCAATACCAAATCCGGCAAGGTCGGCATTGCAACGGGCGGCGGCTCAGGCCATTTGCCATTGTTCCTCGGCTATATCGGCGAAGGCATGATTGATGGCGCGGCTGTCGGCGGCGTCTTCCAGTCGCCAAGCTCGGAGCAGATGTATCAGGTCACCAAGGCCATCGATCAGGGCGCAGGCGTGCTCTACATCTATGGCAACTACAGCGGTGATATCATCAATTTCGACATGGCAGCAGAACTTGCTGATCTCGATGGCATCGCCGTCAAGCAGGTTGTCGGCAATGATGATGTGGCTTCCTCGGTCGTCGGCGAAGAACACAAGCGTCGCGGCGTCGCCGGTATCTTCTTTGTCTACAAGGCAGCCGGTGCAGCAGCCGCCAACGGCCTGTCGCTTGATGAAGTGACGCGTCTTGCCGATAAAACACGCCTGCGCACCCGCACCATGGGCGTTGCTCTCTCCAGCTGCGTCGTGCCGGAAATCGGTCACGCTACCTTCTCCATCGGCGAAGATGAAATGGAAATCGGCATGGGCATCCATGGCGAACCGGGCATCAGCCGCAAGAAGCTTGCCAGTGCAGATGCGGTTATCGACGAGCTGATGGAACGCATTTTCGCCGAGCAGGCCTATGCCAAGGGCGATGAAGTTGCCGTGCTGGTCAATGGTCTCGGCGGCACGCCGCTTGAAGAGCTTTACATCATGTTCCGCCGGGTTTCCCAGCTGTTTGACGAGCGTGGCGTCAAGGTCAAGCACGTCTGGATCGGCGAGTTTGCCACTTCCATGGAAATGGCTGGCGCGTCAGTTTCCGTGCTGCATCTGGATGAGGAACTGGAGCCACTGGTTGCCGCTTCCGCTAACACCCCATTCTTCAAGCATTTTGCGGGTTGAGGTCCGGTCATGAACGTCATCACAGCATCTGATCTGATCGACCTCTTCGATAGCTGGAAGCAGCTTTTTGCAGAACAGCGTGAATTCCTTATCGCGCTGGACGGCAAGGTTGGCGATAGCGATCTTGGCATCACCATGAGCAAGGCCTTTGCAGCAGCTTCAGAAGCTGTCCATGCGGAAGGTGAGGCTGCAGGCGTCGCCAAGCTTCTGCGCACAGCTGGCACTACCATGGCACGCGTAGCGCCATCGACCATGGGTACGCTGACCGCAACCGGCTTCCTGCGTGCAAGCAAGGCCTGTGACGGCATCAACGAGCTGGGCACCGCTGAGATTGCGGCTTTCTGGCGTGCTTATCGCGATGGCATTGCCGAGCGCGGCAAGGCAAAGGTTGGCGACAAGACGCTTCTCGATGTGCTTGATCCAGTCGCCGTAACACTTGAAGCACAAGCATCAGCGGGTGCCTCACTGGCAGATGCGCTTGCAGCTGCCGCCAAAGCTGCCGAAGATGCTCTTGAAGCGACCAAAACGATGGTTGCCCAGCACGGCAAGGCGGCAGCTTTTCAGGAAAAGACCATCGGTCTTCAAGATGCAGGTGCAACTGTCGGAATGCTGCTTATTACCAGCATGTCGGCGTTTGTTTCCGCAAGCAAATAAGGGCACCCACCATTATCGATAAATAGAAGCCCCGAGTTGCGAGTTCGGGGCTTTGCGGAGATTCCCTATCGATGTCCTGGGTCGGAGGGGTAAATTCAGAGACCGTGAAAAGCGTATCCCTTTTTAGCATAGGATAGCACGAGCTTCTGAACAGCCCGCATAAAGCCGTATTGCGCGATGCTCGCTAATATATGGTTGTCAGCGTGTCGACGTGCAGTAAGTATGTCACTTAGACGATAAGCATGACGCCCGGCACTACCACACGGATTGCATCGGACGAGACCAAGCCGTCCAGCGCGGTTCCAGCCTAACATCGATAACCCTCTGAAGGATGAGAGTGATCTCAACCGGATATTGCCGACTTATGTCGCGTTATAACACTTGGCGGAATGCCTCGTTGGCAACAGTCGCTGATGGGTTGTCCGACGAGGAGCGCCGGAAGGATCGAAGCGCTTTCTTCAAATCGATTGCAGCCACATTGAACCACCTCTCTATCTGCTCGATCACCATCTCGCAATCATCGCGAGCCGCCAACGGCTGTAAATTCAGCCTTTGCGATAAACCAAAGTTGGATCACCTCCCACTGTGACAACATACAGTTTAGTTAAGCAGGTTGTGTGTCATAATACTAATCGTGTATAAATCATTATTCTTGATAATTATACATGAACTTCTAGAAAGAACGGATAATTTAATGAATAAATTTCTTTGCGCAGCAGTAGCATTATCGACTTTCGTTCCAAGCTATGCGTTAGCCTCCCAAACTTATCAGGTTACGTTTATAAATCTTTCTTATGATTCATTGACAATTATGCCGGACGGCGCCGCGGCAAAAGTGCTTGAACTATTAACAAAGACATCACCGCTGATCGAAAGGGTACCTGTCCCGCGATTGCGAAGATTCGCCCCGTTGCCCCGCATATCCCAACCGCGGTCCGAAGTGTTACCGCTGCCCGTATAGACGACGTTGTCGGAATAATTATTGGCCTGTTTGAAGGTGACTGTGCCGTCTGCCACCGTGGTGGGAGCCCCGAGCGAGCTGGCTTCCCCGAGATTGCCGATCGATGAGAAATAGCTATAGCCAACACCGTTGATGCCGACGAACGTCGTTTTGCCCGTATAGGTGCTGGCGTCGTTGCTCATGGCAACGCCATTAGTGACGGTAACCTGGCCACTGCCATTAAAAAGCGCAGATCCAACACCACTACCTGCCAGCGTCGTTGTACTGCCGCTTCCCAGATTGATAGTCCTGCTGGTACCAGTCCCACCGATCACCAGCTCGACTATCGCATCTGTCGCCGTGAATATTGCATTGCCCGCGCCCCCAAGAGCGGCGTCGTTCGCCGCACTGAGTTGTCCGGCACTAATATTGATATCACCGGTAAATGTGTTGATACCATTAAGTGCGAGGATGCCCGCACCGGCCTTGGTCAGGCCGGCGGTTCCTTCAATCACAGAACTTATAGTTGTCGTACCAGCATTGACGGTTATGGACGGTACCGTCCCCGCAAAATCGAGCTTACCGCCCGTAAAGATGTAGCCCGTCACTTCTGTCGTGAGACTATTGGCCGTAACCGATCCTGAAATCGTGACCGTTCCGGTCGCGCCGCCAAAAATTGCATTGTCGAGCCCGCTATTGTTCCAGGCAGAATACGGTCCGCTGACGCCATCGCCGTTCGGGCTCCATTCAGCCGATGTCGTGTTCCAGGTGCCAGCCCCACCTCGCCCCAGTGCGGTGCCATTCGGGTCCCAATATCTGTCCGCAGCCGCAGCCGAACCAACGGCCATACCACCCGCCAGCAAGAAAGGCGTCGACCAAACGAAAAATTCAGCGAAGTTCGGAGCATAGCTTGCAACCTGCCCCTTCCACTTAGTCATTCGCCCGCCACAAATAACGCGTGACCAGATTTTAAAAGAAGAATCATTTGTAAACCGGTTTTTCTCGCGCAATTTAGCATTATGGCACATATAGACCTCAAAAATTTAGTAACACCTACTTCAATAAAGTCGGCAATTATTTTATATTTATTATAACAAAGATCGTTATTCGTAAATAGATATGTCAAAAATGTAAATTATTTAAGTAATAAGTAATTTTTTATACTGTAATAGTCGTTTTATTATCTTTATTACAAAACTCTGATGCAAAATTTCATCAACGGAGCGGGGGTTAGATTCATGCCCTTTGAGAGCTGAGAATTACGAGATGTTCAAAGGTCGCCATTTCGATACGTCCGTCATTCGCTTGTGTGTGCGATGGTACATGGCTTACAATTTGATCCTACTTGATCTGAAGGAGATGATGGCTGAGCGCGGCATTGCGATGGATAATTCGAGCGTGCATCGCCGGGCTTTGTGTTTCAGCCCAAAGCGGCTTGAGTGCTTCAATCGCAGGAAACGTCAGGTCGCGCGGAAATGGACATGGACGAGACCTAGGGTACCTCTTTTTTTAGGGGCTTGGCAGTATTGGCGATACGGTTGTGTTCCTGTTCAGCAGAAACTGCGATCTTCAGACTGTGAAGCGCTTGTTGCGTAAGACTCTGCTGCATCAAGCGGCGCATCGGTGCATGCTCCGCTTCAAGTCCTAAGTTGCTGCCGGTATCATATTGGCTGGCATCGAACTCATTCACATGATGCGCAGGCAACAAGGCATCTTCGCTTAATGACACCACTCTCCCTCAGACAACAGTTCACAGCGTTCGCAGCATAATTGCATCCGCAGTTAAGACGTGCTTTGTGCTAAACGAATCCTTGCAGCGGAACCCAAATCTATGGCGCAGAAGAAAGCGAACGAAGTCGATAGTTTTCTGGCAAGACCGACGAGCTCGTTCCCGGTCGTGCTGCTTTACGGTCCCGACAAGGGACTGGTAAGCGAACGCGCGCGCCGTTTCGCTGAAGCAAGCAAACTGCCCCTGGATGATCCCTTCGCTGTCATTCGCATGGAAGCGGACGAGATCGAAGCCGACCCGGCGAAACTCGCCGACGAAGCCCGCACTATCTCGATGTTCGGCGGCCAGCGCCTGATCTGGATCAAGAATGCCGCAGGCCAGAAGAAGCTTGCGGAGGCGATCAAACACCTCGCAACCGAACCGCCACAAGAAACATTTGTGCTGGTCGAAGCCGGCGACCTCAAAAAGGGTGCTGGCTTGCGCAGTGCCGTCGAGAACGCTTCAGCCGGCATGGCCCTGCCCTGCTATTCCGACGATAGCCGGGGAATCGACGGTGTCATCGACGATGTTCTGGTTGAATGGAAGATGCAGATCACACTCGACGGGCGCCAGCTTCTCCGCGCAAGTCTGGGCGGTGATCGTCTCGCCACACGTGGCGAGCTTGAAAAGCTTTGCCTTTACGCACGCGGCAAGGAGCGCATCGATATCGACGATGTACGCCAGGCTGTCGGCGATGTTGCCGGTCTTTCAACCGACGAAGTGATCGACGCGGTTTTGGCTGGGGATCTTCAACGTTTTGAAGTCTCTTTCGACCGCGTCGTGAAATCCGGCACCGCACCGTTTCTCCTGCTCAACACGGCGATGCGGCAGTTCCAGCAGGTGCAGACCTTGCGCCATATCGCCGATACCGAGCGGAAAAGTGCCTCTGTCGTTGTGGCCGGTGCCCGCCCACCAATCTTCTTCAACCGCAAGAAACTGATCGAGAATGCAGTAAGCCGCTGGACCGGAGAAAGCCTTGCGCGCGTTATAGAGCGCCTGCAGCGTGCCGTCCTCGAAAGCCGCCAGAATGCGACCCTTGGCATCCCTATCATTCGCCAATGCCTGCTGGCAATCAGTGTCGAGTCACTACGAAATGCCCGTCGATAATAGCAGTCACTTCATGTAATACTCTGCAAAAGATGAAAAGGCTCGCTGCAATGAGGTGCAACGAGCCTATAGATATATCCGTCATTTCAAATGATTAGCTTTGAAGACGACGGCAAATCTCATCAAGTTGTTCCAGAGAACTGTAACGTATCTTGACTTCTCCACCGCGATCACGGTGATTGATTTCCACTTTCATGCCAGTGACATCTGAAAGCAGCTTTTCGAGCGCTTTGGTGTCAGCATCTTTCTCAACAGGCCCTGCTTTACCGGGCTTGGCTTCCGCACCACCACGGGCTTCCGCTTGTGCCAGCGCCTCCACCTGGCGAACTGACAGACCGTCCTTGACAATCCGCTCCGCCAAAGCGGTTGGATTTTCCATCGTGATGAGGCTTCGTGCATGACCTGCCGAAAGCGCGCCGTCAACGATAAAGTCCTGCACAGGCTGTGGCAGTTTCAACAACCGCAATGTATTGGCGACATGGCTGCGGCTCTTGCCGATCACTTGCGCCAGATCATTTTGCGTGTAGTCGTGATTATCGATAAGCTGTTGATATCCCATCGCTTCTTCGACCGCATTCAGGTCGGCACGCTGCACGTTTTCGATGATCGCAATCTCGAGCGCGACGCGGTCATCGACGTCACGAACAATAACCGGGATCGTATCGACACCGGCACGCTGCGAAGCGCGCCAGCGGCGTTCGCCGGCAATCAGCTCAAAATGACCAGGCTGCCCGGGCGCCGGTCGCACAACGATCGGCTGCACGACGCCATGTTCCTTGATCGACTGCGCCAGATCTTCCAGCTCTGCCTCTGAGAACATACGACGCGGATTGCGCGGATTGCGCGTCACGAATTCAATCGGAACGTTCCGTTCGATGGGAACCGGCGCCTTGCGCTCTTCGACAGGGCGGTCGATTTCGCCGATCAACGCTGCTAATCCGCGGCCAAGGCGCTTCTTTGAAGGATCGTCATTCATCGTTCGGCTTATTCCTGAATTGTTTCGTCGTCGAATCGATTGGTTTACGCGGCCTGTAATTGCCGTTCACGCTGGATAACTTCCGATGCAAGCTGCAAATAGGCCTGACTGCCGGCGCATTTCAGATCATAGAGAATAGCCGGCTTGCCGTGTGATGGCGCTTCAGACACCCGCACATTGCGCGGAATGACAGTACGATAGACTTTTTCACCCATGAAAGCGCGAACATCATCCACCACTTGCGCGGCGAGATTGTTGCGGCTGTCGAACATGGTCAGCACGATACCCTGAATCGAAAGATCGGCGTTAATCGAAGTACGCACCTGATCGACGGTCTGCAGAAGCTGACTCAAGCCTTCCAGTGCAAAGAATTCGCATTGCAGAGGCACCAGAACGGAATCGGCCGCAGCCATCGCGTTCAGAGTCAAAAGATTGAGTGATGGCGGGCAATCCACCAGCACATAAGAAAAACGTTCGGAAACACCGGAATCGAAACGCAGGGCATCGCGCAGACGCCGTGTACGGTCAGCAGATTGTGCAATCTCCATCTCGATACCAAGAAGATCCAGCGTCGAGGGCACGATATACAGATTGGGAACATCTGTCGGCATCGCCGCATCGGGAACCGACGATTCCTGTGTCAGGACATCGTAGGATGACAGCGGGCGATTGCGACGATCGATACCCAATCCGGTACTGGCATTGCCTTGCGGATCGAGATCGACAATCAGCACAGTCTCGCCGATTGCGGCCAAAGCCGTTGCCAGATTGATGGCGGTGGTTGTCTTGCCAACGCCGCCTTTCTGGTTCGCAATGGTTATGATCCTCGACATTTTGTTCATCACCGTCGCCTTGCTGCTGTCCGCCCCTTCGAAGTTCTCAGTCATCAAACAGCCTTACGCCGAAGATTGCTGATTTCGAGTATCACCGAAGCCTGATCGATAGCACTTTGATGTTGTACCAGATCGAAACTCCAACCGACACGGCTTTCATCGATCTCACGCTGGTAATCCCGTCCTTTTTGGAAAAGAGCCTTGGCGCCCGCGGTGAGCCATGGCTCAGTCAGGCCAAAAAGATCGTTCAGCGAAGCCAAAGCACGAGCGGTAACGACTTGCGGCGTTTCAATTTTCTGCCACATCGCTTCGATGCGCGCCGAATGAATCCGCGCTGGTACACGCAAATGTCCGGCTGCAGTGCGCAAAAAGGCCGCCTTTTTTCCCGCACTTTCAATAAGATCGATTGCACTGCCAGGATGTTCCGCAAGGAAGGCGGCCGTCACGATACCCGGAAACCCGCCACCTGATCCGATATCAAGCCAACGTGTGGCGTCGCTTGCCAGGGGGAAGAGCTGGGCACTGTCCAGAATATGTCGGGTCCATAACTCGTCCAAGGTCGAAGGTGATGCCAGATTGATCGCTTTGGACCATTTGCGGAACATTTCTTCAAACGCAATCAGACGTTCAACTGTTTCACGTGAAACAGAGGGAACAATTGCTTTCAAACTTTCATGATGGTTATCGGCGCTCATGCGGCGCCCTGCCCTTCAGAGAGCGCCACAGCCGCACGCTGGCGGTATCCGAACTTCTTGATCTGCGCAATAAGCAGTGCCAAAGCTGCCGGTGTCATTCCATCAACGCGCTGTGCTTCGGCAATCGTTTCCGGCTTGCGCTGCTTGAGCTTGTGTTTCAACTCATTGGAAAGGCCGGAGATTCCGTCTATATCCAACCCGGCTGGGATGAGCAATTGCTCCTCACGCTCCATTACCGCTATATCGCTCTTCTGGCGTTCCATATAGACAGCATACTGAGCCTCGATCTCCAGAGCATCCCGCGTTACTGCATCGACGGCTTCCAGTTCGGGCCAGATGGATTTCAAGCGGTCGAGATCGATATCGGGATAAGAAAGAAGATCGTACGCTGAACGGCGAACACCATCCTGATTGAGACGAAGCTCGTAACGGCTGGCCAGATTGGGCGTAATTGTCAATGACTGGGTCAACGTCCGCGCTTCAGCCAAAGCTGCCTCGCGCATCTCAAAGCGCTCCTTGCGCGCATGTCCCAATATACCAAGCTTATCCGCCAAAGGCGTCAGGCGTTGATCGGCATTATCAGAACGGAGCGAGAGACGGAATTCTGCGCGCGACGTAAACATGCGATAGGGTTCGCTGACGCCGCGAGACGTCAGATCATCCACCATAACACCAATGTAGGCTTCAGTACGCTGGATGATGACCGGTTCACCACCTGAGGCGCGACGAGCGGCATTGATACCCGCCAGCAAACCTTGCGCAGCTGCCTCTTCATAGCCCGTGGTACCGTTGATCTGCCCAGCCAGAAACAGACCGCTAACTTTGCGGGTTTCAAGGCTACGCTTCAACTCGCGCGGATCGATGAAATCATATTCAATCGCATATCCCGGCTGCAGCATGATCGCTTTCTCAAGCCCTGGAATGGTCTTCAATATGTCGAGCTGCACATCTTCCGGAAGCGATGTCGAAATGCCGTTCGGATAAACGGTATCGTCATCCAGTCCTTCCGGTTCAAGAAATATCTGGTGACCGTCGCGATCACCGAACTTGACGATCTTATCCTCCACTGATGGGCAGTAACGCGGACCAATCCCTTCAATCGAGCCTGAATACATGGCCGAACGGTGCAGATTAGCCCGAATGATCGCGTGGGTTTCCGGTGTCGTGCGCGTGATACCGCAATCGATCTGGGGCGTGGTGATCCGATCTGTCATGAGAGAAAAAGGCACCGGATCTTCATCGGCAGACTGCATGTCCAGGCTCTGCCAATCAATGGTGCGCCCATCCAGTCGCGGCGGTGTACCGGTCTTGAGCCGTCCCAGGGCAAAACCAAACGATGTCATTCGCTCGGAAAGACCAAGCGCTGGCTTTTCACCCATACGGCCAGCAGGAATCTTCTTCTCACCAACATGGATCAACCCATTCAGAAACGTACCCGTCGTTAAAACGACAGCACCACATGTCAGGCTTCGTCCATCGGATAGAACGATTCCCGTAATGCGCCCGTCTTCTTCCAGAAGATCGTGGGCGCCGCCTTCCACAACAGACAGGTTTTGTTGTGCTGTGATCATCTTCTGCATGGCAAGCCGATAGAGCTTTCGATCCGCCTGGGTCCGGGGGCCCCGAACGGCTGGTCCCTTCCGGCGATTCAACAGGCGAAACTGGATACCCGCCTCGTCAGCCACACGCCCCATCAAACCATCAAGCGCGTCGATCTCGCGCACAAGATGGCCCTTGCCCAATCCGCCTATCGCAGGATTACAGGACATAACGCCAATAGTATCAAAGCGATGTGTTACAAGCGCTGTTCTGGCGCCAGCGCGCGCAGCTGCAGAAGCGGCCTCGCATCCCGCGTGGCCACCGCCGATTACAATGACATCAAAGACTGTAGCTTCGGTCGAACTCATTGGGTTCATCCTGACGCAACTCGAATCCGTTTCTGAAAGATGTCTCTTTGACATGAATAGGCTTAAAACGGAAGATCAAACTGCCCAGCAGCGATCAAATCTCTGCAATGGGTCGACTCACGGATAAGGAGTTGAGTCAATTGTCGTAGCGAGATTCCACAGATGTTTCACGTGAAACAATTTTCAACCCAGAATGTCCCGTGTTTCACGTGAATCACTTCCCGATGCAGAACTGGGAGAAAATAACGTCGAGGATCTCCTCTACATCGATGTCTCCTGTGATGCGCCCGAGATACTGAGAAGCGAGACGCATATTCTCCGCACGGAGTTCAAGTGGGAGATGTTCGCTGTCCAGTGCTCTATCGATTTCCGCTACTGTTGAGCGTAGGAGGTTAATATGTCTTTGCCGTGTAGGCACAGCATCTTCAATCTGGCCGATCTGCGCCTCCGCGAAACTCTGGAGGTCGGCCAATAACTCATCCAGTCCTTCACCGGTTTTCGTTGATATACGATAGGACCAGTTATCGGATGATTTATCGTTCAGATCGGCCTTTGTTCCGATTTTCCAAAGAACTTCCGGTGCCTTTTCAGAAGCGATAGCTATGGGATCGTTCATATCTTCCAAGAGCAGAACCAGATCGGCGTCAGCCATTTGCGCGCGGGCGCGTTCGATTCCGATCCTTTCGACCGAACTTTCGGTCTCACGCAAACCTGCAGTGTCCGTCACATAAACAGGGATGCCACCAAGGTCGAGTTTAACTTCCAGAAGATCGCGGGTTGTCCCCGCCTCTTCGGATATGATCGCTACTTCGCGACCGGCAAGAAAATTCAACAAGCTTGATTTACCGGCGTTCGGCGCACCGACGATAACAACATGCAGACCATCGCGCAGCATGGAAGCGCGTTTGCCGCTCGCTATATGGTTCTCGATCTCTCTCTTCAGGAGTGCGAGCGATTGCCAGACTTGCTCCGATACAGAACCGGGAACATCGCTTTCATCAGAAAAATCCAGTTCCGCTTCAATAAAGGCACGGGCACGCAACAAGCGTTGACGCCATTCCGTGTAGAGTTCGCGCTGCGTACCCGATGCGACCTGTAAAGCAAGTCGCCTCTGTCCTTCAGTCTCGGCTGCGATTAGGTCGGCAAGACCTTCAGCGATGGTCAGATCCATTTTGCCATTGGAGAAAGCCCGTCTCGTAAACTCTCCGGCTTCCGCTATACGGCAACCGGGTAGCTCTCCTAACTCCAACAAAAGTTTTTCGACGACAGCCTTGCCGCCATGTAAATGAAACTCAGCACAATCCTCTCCGGTAAAACTGTTGGGTCCAGGAAAGAAAAGTATCAGTCCGCGATCAATTGGATCATCATTTCGGATACGGAACAGATTATAGGCTGCATAACGTGGTGTAGGTATGGAGCCGATCATCGTTTCGAGTACGAATCGAACTTGTGGGCCAGAAATGCGCACAACAGCAACACCGGACGGTAAACGCCCGCTCGACAAAACAAAAATCGTATCTTGAAGGGAAGCGATCTCGCTCATTCCATTTCCTGACCTATAATCAATAAGGATGAAAGCAGCCAAACGGGTGCTGAAGGAATGGCATATTCATTCATGCAGTGAAAGAAAAGCCTCATGACAGAGTTAAACCGCAACCGTCTTGCCGAAGAACCGAGTGCCTATCTGCGCCAGCATGCCAACAATCCTGTTCACTGGCAGCCCTGGGACAAGCAAGCACTGGATGCCGCGAAGGAGCTGGACCGGCCCATTCTGCTTTCGGTCGGCTATGCGGCCTGCCACTGGTGTCATGTCATGGCGCATGAATCCTTCGAGAACCCTGATGTGGCCGAGGTGATGAACGCGCTGTTCGTCAATGTGAAAGTGGACCGCGAGGAAAGGCCCGACATAGACCAGATCTATATGGCAGCACTTGGAGCAATGGGACAACAAGGCGGTTGGCCGCTCACCATGTTTCTAAAACCCGATGGCAAGCCTTTTTGGGGTGGCACTTATTTCCCTCCACACAAGCGTCATAACATGCCGGGTTTTATTGATGTCCTGCACGCGGTCAATAATCTGTGGCACAAGGATAAAGAGAAAATTAACCATAACGCCCAGGCCGTCTTTGATCATCTGGAAGGCAGGCTGGCAGCCCAGAATGTGCCGGTCCAGAACGAAGCAGAGCGATTTGACGAGATCGCCACACGCATCAATAGCCTGATCGATCCCATCCGTGGCGGTATAGAGGAAGCGCCGAAATTCCCGAACGCTCCTTTCATGGATAATCTGTGGCTTTCGTGGCTCTACAGCCGCAGCGAAACGCATCGGGACAATTTCCTCCTCTCACTCAAGGTGATGCTGCAGGGAGGGGTGTACGACCATCTGGGCGGCGGGCTTTGCCGCTACTCCACCGATGCCGACTGGCTGGTCCCGCATTTCGAGAAGATGCTCTACGACAATGCGCAGTTCATTCGCCATGCGAATTACGCTTTTGCTGAAACCGGAAGTGATTTGTTTCGTTTGCGAATCGAAGAGACCGTTGATTGGCTGATCCGGGAAATGCGTTTGTCCGATGGAAGTTTTGCGTCCAGTCTCGATGCTGACAGTGAAGGTGAGGAAGGCCGGTTCTACGTCTGGAGCGAACAGGAGATAGATCAGGCACTTGGCAACGATAGTAAAGCCTTCAAGGATTATTACGCTGTCACAGCGGGTGGAAACTGGGAAGGCCAGAACATTCTGAACCGCCTTCACACGGTCAATGACGACGCAACCCTGCCCCCAATGATAGAAGCATCGCGGCAAAAACTGCTGGCACGTCGTGATTTGCGGGTACGGCCCGGACGGGATGAGAAAGCACTGACAGACTGGAACGGCCTTGCTATCCGGGCACTAGCAGAAGCTGGCCGAAGCTTCGGCAGGCAGGACTGGATTGATCTCGCAACCGGTGCCTATCGCTCTATCGTCAGCAGTTTTCGGGATGGCCGCATCGCGCATTGCCGCATGGAGAACTCGCTTCTCTACCCTGCCCTTTCGACCGATTATGCATCAATGATCAATGCAGCCATTGCTCTTTTTGAAGCAACAAGCGAGCGGGCTTATATTGATGACGCGTTGAAGTTCAAAAAGGCGCTTGATGACAGTCACCGCGATGGTGCTGGTAATTATCGCCTGTCGGCGCTGGATGCCGATGATGTCATCCTGCATGCCTATGGCGATTACGATGAAGCTATACCGAGTGCGACCAGCCAGATCATCGAAGCACTGACAAGACTGTTCCTGGTAACGGGCGATATCAATCTCTATCAGAGCAACGAGAAGCTGATCGAACAGGCGCTTGGGCGAGCCTTTGCGCAGCAATATGGGCAGATAGGAATCTTGAATGTGGCTCGCTTTGCAGCGGAACCGCTTTCTCTTGTGGTAACGACAGAGGACAATACCGGAGAACTTGTTTCGACTGCGAATCGAAATCCTGACCCGCGACGTGTGGACAAGTTCGTGCGGTTCGAGGCCGGCAAGACAATAGAGCTACCGACTGGAGGAACTGCAGAGCCGGAGCATCCATCTGCCTGGTTCTGCAAGGGACATGTCTGCCTGCCATCTGTCGAAAACGCTTATTCGTTGCGACTGCTACTCGGCAAAACATCCTGAAATGAAAACGCCGCATCCGTTTCCGGCGCGGCGTTCTCCAATCGCTATTGCTTGAATAGCTTTTAGGTATTCATCGAATCGAAGAACTCACCATTGCTCTTGGTCTGCTTGAGCTTGTCGATAAGGAATTCGATCGCATCGGTCGTGCCCATCGGCGCCAGGATACGACGCAGAACGAAGATCTTCTGCAGATCAGCGCGCGGAACGAGCAGATCTTCCTTACGGGTACCGGACTTGAGAATGTCCATGGCCGGGAAGATGCGCTTGTCAGCAACCTTGCGGTCGAGCACGATTTCCGAGTTACCGGTGCCCTTGAATTCTTCAAAGATCACTTCGTCCATGCGGCTGCCGGTATCGATCAGAGCCGTGGCGATGATGGTCAGCGAACCACCCTCTTCGATGTTGCGGGCTGCACCGAAGAAGCGCTTCGGACGCTGCAGTGCATTGGCATCCACACCACCGGTCAGAACCTTGCCGGATGACGGTACGACAGTGTTGTAGGCGCGACCGAGACGGGTAATCGAATCGAGCAGGATCACAACATCGCGACCGTGTTCAACAAGGCGCTTGGCCTTTTCAATGACCATTTCGGCAACCTGAACGTGACGTGCTGCCGGTTCGTCGAAGGTCGAGGAAATCACTTCGCCCTTCACCGAGCGCTGCATGTCGGTCACTTCTTCCGGGCGTTCGTCAATCAGCAGAACGATCAGATAGCATTCCGGATGGTTTGCGGTGATGGAATGGGCGATGTTCTGCAACAGAACGGTCTTACCGGTACGCGGCGGAGCGACAATCAAACCACGCTGGCCCTTGCCGAGCGGTGCCACCAGATCGATCACGCGTGGCGAGAGATCCTTGGAGGTTGGAACTTCCAGCTCCATCTTGAAGCGCTCATTCGGATAGAGCGGCGTCAGATTGTCGAAGTGAACCTTGTGCCGGATCTTTTCCGGGTCTTCGAAATTGATCGTGTTGACCTTGAGCAGCGCGAAATAACGCTCGCCTTCCTTTGGGCCGCGGATCGGACCTTCGACGGTGTCACCAGTCTTGAGAGAAAAACGACGCAGCTGCGAAGGAGAAATATAAATGTCGTCAGGGCCTGGCAGGTAGTTGGCATCGGCAGAGCGCAGGAAGCCAAATCCGTCCTGCAGCACCTCGACGACGCCCTCGCCGATAATTTCGACATCCTGGGCCGCCAGCTTCTTGAGGATCGCGAACATCAGTTCCTGCTTGCGCATAGCGCTCGCGTTTTCGACCTCAAGCGTTTCGGCAAAAGCCAGCAGCTCCACCGGTGTCTTGTTTTTTAGTTCTTGTAGTTTCATTTCCTGCATGGATGAGGAACTCTTTTTAAAATGTAAGGAGAAAATGCAGTTGTTCGGAAAGGTGGCCACCTGAACGTCGTGACCGGCATCGAAGGCCTGCTGTCTTGAAGGGAAGAGGCTTTCTACATACTGATTTGCAGCATGCAGAGCAAGTCTCATGTAGGGATAGCGCAAAATTTCTGCAACAAAAAAATGGCGGAAACCCGGCAAGCGGATTTCCTTTTTCAATCGCGTTCAGGATCAGAACGGCTTAACGATCACCAATATGACAATCAGGATCATCAGCACAGTCGGCACTTCATTGATGATTCGCCAGTGTTTGGCCGAGCGCATATTGCGGTCTTCAGCAAAAAGCCGCGTGGATTTCGCCAGATAGCCGTGCAGGCCGGACATCAGCACGACCAGAAGCAGTTTCGCATGTAACCAACCACCCTGAAAGCCAAAGATTTCCCAGGCCATCCACAGCCCGGCAATCCAGGTCACGATCATGGCCGGATTGATGATGAAGCGCAGCAGCCGTTTTTCCATCACCTTGAAGGTCTCCGAGGTTTCGGAGCCGGGTGTTGCAGCGCAGTGATAGACGAATAGGCGCGGCAGATAGAGCATCCCCGCCATCCAGGCGATGACTGCGATCACGTGAAGCGATTTAACCCAGAGATAAGCGTCGGCTGGATTCACGTGAAACAATGCCCACACACCAAGCGCCACCACGACCAGCGAAACGACCGTGCGAATGGCAACTGCCGAACCACGATTTTCGGGAGCTGTCTGGCTCATGATTTTCCTCCACGGATACGGTCGATCATGCGATGCACATTCTCGATGGGTGCCTGCGGCGTGATCCCGTGCCCGAGATTGAAGATCAGCGGGCCCTGGCCGAGACGTTCAAGAATGGTATCCACGCCTTCATCCAGCGCATTACCGCCAGCCACCACGCGCAACGGATCGAGATTGCCTTGTATGGCACCTTCTTCCTGAAGGGCGGCAGCAAAAGACAGGGGAACGGACCAGTCGAGGCCGAGCGTATCCACACCGGTCTTCTCGCGATAGCCCGCATATAGCATCCCGGCCCCTTTCGGGAAACCGATGATACGGGCTTCAGGGTAAACTGCCCTCACCTTCTGGACGATCCGCGCGACGGGCTGGATACAGAACCGCTCAAAGCAGTCCTCGTCCAAAACACCTGACCAAGAATCGAAAATCTGCACGGCATCGGCGCCGGCATCGAGTTGTTCGATGAGATACTCGGCGGAAACATCGGCAAGATTGTTCAGGAGCTTTTCAAAAGCTTCCGGGAAGCGATAAGCGAAAAGACGGGCTGGTGCCTGATCCGGCGTGCCGTGACCGGCAATCATATAGGTCGCAACGGTCCAGGGAGCGCCACAGAAGCCCAGCAGCGTCGTTTCGTCGGGCAACTGCTCGCGCAGCAGCCGAACTGTCTCGTAGACCGGCTCCAGCCTTTTAGCGACACCTTCAGTCTCAAGCCAGAAAATCTCGTCGGCATCGATTGGTGTCATCAAAGGTCCCTTGCCTTCTTCAAAGCGAAGGTCGCGTCCAAGGGCATGAGGAATGACGAGAATGTCTGAAAAGAGAATGGCTGCGTCAAAGCCAAACCGGCGGATCGGCTGAAGCGTCACTTCGACGGCAAGATCAGGCGAATAACACAGATCGAGAAAACTCCCGGCCTTTTTCCGCGTCTCGCGATATTCGGGAAGATAGCGTCCGGCCTGGCGCATCATCCAGATGGGAGGTGGAAAGACCGTTTCACCGTCGATCACTCTCAAGACTTTGCGCTTCATCTGATTTTTATCCGCCCTGTTGGTTACCTGATCCGGTTTGGTCTGAAGTTATCCAGTCCGGTTCTCATAAAGAAAGGATGATTCAGGAATCTTTTGATTCTTAGAGTCTGTTGGAATCGGGGATTAAGGTCTGTCCCGTTTTTCCCCACAGTTCCGAAATTGCCATCTCATCCTGTGCAATCATTCACCGATAGTCTGACCAAATACAATGAAAACTCAATTCCCTCTTTTAATATAAAGGGTTACCAATTGACGCAGTTCATGCTGATTTGTGGAAAAGCTGGGAATTACGACGGGATTTCGCGATTTCTTGAGTCTTGTCCACATATGTTGAAGACGGCTTCGCACATGTTCGCCCGCTGTGGATGACTTGCCAATTTTCCCACAGCCTGCCATGGCTTGTGGAAGACGTTCGGCCTTTACGCACAGCCGTCAACAGGAGGGCAACAAAACTGTGACCAGACCGCTTTCCTACTTTCATCTCCATCTGATTTCTGATGCGACCGGAGAGACTCTCCTGGCGGCGGGTCGCGCGGCGGCGGCGCAATATGCCAATGCACGCGCTATCGAGCACATTTATCCATTGATCCGCACCGAAAAGCAGTTGCGCAAGGTTCTCGAAGGCATCGATGCGGAACCGGGCATCGTTCTCTATACGATTGTCGATCAGAAACTGGCTGCGATCATTGATGAATCCTGCGCAGACATGGGTGTGCCCAGCGTTTCCGTGCTGGAACCGGTGCTGAACACGTTTCAATCCTATCTCGGTGCGCCGGCGCATCGCCGCGCCAGTGCGCAACATGTCCTCAATGCCGATTATTTCCGGCGGATCGACGCGCTCAATTTCACGATGGAGCACGATGACGGGCAATTGCCCTATGATATTGAGGAAGCCGACGTCATTCTCGTCGGTATTTCGCGCACATCCAAGACACCGACGAGCATCTATCTCGCCAATCGCGGCATCAAGGCCACCAATGTTCCGATCGTGCTCGGCATCCCCCTGCCGGAAGTGCTGTTCACGGCAAAGCGGCCGCTTGTTGTGGGGTTGGTCGCGACCGCCGAACGGATTTCACAGATCCGCCAGAACCGACCGCTCGGCAATGTGCCGTCGCTGGATACCGGGCTTTATACGGACCGCGTTTCGATCTCGGAAGAACTGGCTTATGCGCGTAATATATGTAACCGGCACGGCTGGCCGATCATAGACGTATCGCGCCGGTCGATTGAGGAAACCGCAGCTGCCATTCTGGCATTGCTTCGAACGCATAGCGAAAAGGGTTAAACAAGGTTCCAGCCATGACGGACAAACTCATTCTCGCCTCTAAAAGCCCTTTTCGTTCGGCCTTGCTGAAAAATGCCGGAATAGAATTTTCCACAGCAAGCGCGGATATCGACGAGCGCTCGGTAGAAGCTCCGCTTTATGAAACGGGCGCAACGCCGGAAGAAGTCGCACAGGTTCTGGCCGAGGCGAAGGCGCTTGACGTGAGCGAGAAGAACCCCGGTGCGGTGGTGATCGGGTGCGATCAGACATTGTCACTCGGCGACGAGATTTTCCACAAGCCCGCCGATATGGAAGCTGCACGCCGTCAGCTTCTGAAATTTTCCGGCAAGACCCATCAGCTGAACAGTGCGGTCGTGCTGGTGAAGGATGGCAAGAGCTTGTGGCGTCACGTTTCGATTGCCCGCATGACCATGCGTGATCTCGATCCCGGCTTTGTCGGGCGTTATCTCGGTCGTGCTGGAGACGTCGCTCTTTCGAGTGTCGGCGCCTATCAGGTCGAGGGACCGGGCATCCAGCTTTTCGAGAGGATCGAAGGCGATTATTTCACGATTGTCGGTCTGCCGCTGTTGCCGCTACTGGCTGAGCTGCGGAAGGAAAAACTGATCGATGGCTGATAAAGTCACGAAGCAGAAGGCTTTTGTCACCGGCTTTCCCATCAAGCATTCACGGTCGCCGCTGATCCATGGCTTCTGGCTCAATGAGCTGGGGATCGACGGTTCTTATGAGGCAATAGAAGTGAAGCCGGAGGATTTCAGCTCCTTTGCTTCGTCGCTTGCTGAAAACGGTTTTGCCGGTGGCAATGTCACCATTCCGCACAAGGAAGCAGCCTATGCTGCTGTGGAAAGTCTGGATGAGGCCGCGAAAGCTATTCGTGCGGTCAATACGCTCTGGCTCGAAAATGGCAGGCTTCATGGCGGCAATACGGATGCCTACGGCTTTGCGGCCAATCTCGATGCATCGGCTCCCGGCTGGGACAATGCCGACAGTGCACTTGTTCTGGGTGCCGGTGGCGCAAGCCGGGCAATCGTTCATGCGCTTCTGTCGCGCGGCTTTACAAATGTTGCCATCGTCAATCGCACGGTGAGCCGAGCCGAAGATCTCGCAACCCATTTTGGACCACGTGTCTCGGCATATGGCTGGGACGCGGCACAAAATCTGGTTTCAGACGCCGGTTTGATCATCAATACGACGTCGCTCGGCATGAGCGGCCATGACGAGCAGGACGTATTTCCGCTCGATCTCGGCAAGGCTTCGCGAAAAGCAGTCGCCACCGATATTGTTTATGTTCCGCTCAAAACACCATTCCTGAAAAAGGCTGAAGAAGCCGGTCTGACGACTGTGGATGGGCTCGGCATGCTGCTGCATCAGGCCGTTCCGGGTTTCGAGCGCTGGTTCGGCAAAAGGCCGCAAGTGACGAAAGCGTTGCGTGAGCATATTCTGGCGGATATGGCAAAGGCTGGCGCCCTATGATCGTGCTTGGACTGACCGGTTCCATCGGGATGGGAAAAACAACGGCGGCGAACATGTTCGCCGAAGCTGGTGTGCCGATCTATAGCGCCGACGATACCGTGCATCGGCTTTATTCCGGTCGTGCAGCGCCCCTGATCGAAGCCGCGTTTCCGGGGACGGTGGAAAATGGCTCGGTCAATCGGGAAAAACTTTCCGCCGCCGTCATTGGAAAACCCGACGCACTGAAAAAACTGGAAGCCATCGTTCATCCTCTCGTACGCGAGGAAGAGGAAGCCTTTCGCCGCAACGCGGCAGAAGCCGGCGCCGTTTTGGCGCTGATCGATATTCCGCTGCTCTTTGAAACTGGCGGCGACAAGCGTGTGGACAAGATTGTGGTTGTCTCCGCCCCTGCCGAAAAACAGCGCGTTCGGGTGCTTGCGCGACCGGGTATGACGGAAGAAAAACTCGATGCCATTCTGGCACGCCAGACACCGGACGCCGAAAAACGCGCGCGGGCTGATTTTATTATCGATACAAGCGGGAGTTTCGACAATCTGCGCCGCCAGATTACCGAAATCGTCGCGGAATTGAGTGGAAAGCCGGTGGTCGCGACGGAATAGTCGCGGGCGTTGTGTTACAGCTATTCAAGATATTTTCCGAGAGGTTCTTCAATGCGTGAAATCGTTTTCGATACGGAAACCACCGGTCTGGAAAGGCTGGAGGACCGTGTGATCGAAATCGGCGGCGTGGAACTGATCAACAAGTTTCCCACAGGCCGCACTTTCCATAAATACATTAACCCGCAAGGGCGTCAGGTTCATGCCGAGGCGCTTGCGGTCCATGGCATCAGCAACGAACAATTGCTGGACAAGCCGACATTCGCGGAAATTCTGGACGAGTTTTTCGAATTTTTCGATGGCGCCAAGCTGGTGGCGCATAATGCCATGTTCGACCTTGGCTTCATCAATGCTGAACTGGCACGGCTCGGACAGGCTGAAATCCAGTCGGAGCGCATCATCGATACATTGGCGCTTGCCCGTCGCAAGCATCCGATGGGGCCGAACTCGCTCGACGCACTGTGCAAGCGCTATGGCATCGAAAATGGACACCGCACCCTGCACGGCGCATTGCTCGATTCCGAGATTTTGGCCGAAGTCTATATTGAACTGATCGGCGGCAAGCAGACGGCGCTTGGGCTCAGCATGGGCGACACCGAAAACGGCAATAATGCCGGAGAGAGCAGTGCCGCTGTCATTCTTGCAGCGCGCCCGAAGCCACTTGCCTCGCGCATTTCCGAAGCCGAGCGTGTCGCTCACGCGGCACTTGTGGAGAAGCTTGGCGACAAGGCCATCTGGAAGAAGTACTGAACACGTCGCGCAAGCGAAACGTGAATATGAAAAAGCCCGGTCGAAACCGGGCTTTTTTGCAATCGTCGTTTGAAACGATCAGCTCTTTACAGCGGACTTTGCCTGTTCTTCAGCCATGCGCTGCTGGAACATCTGTGCGAAATCGATCGGGTCGATCATCAGCGGCGGATAGCCACCATTGCGCGTTGCGTCGGCAATGATCTGGCGCGCGAACGGGAACAGAAGACGCGGGCATTCGATGAACAGAAGCGGCAGCATGTGCTCCTGCGGGATGCCCTGAATGCGGAACACGCCGCCATAGACGAGTTCGGTGTTGAAAAGGATGTCCTTGCCGTCAACAGCCTTGGCTTCCAGCGTCAGCACAACGTCGAAATCCGTTTCGGAAATCGGATTGGCGTTGACGTTCACGTTGATGTTGATGGACGGTGCCTTTTCGCGCGGACGCAGCGACAGCGGCGCGCCCGGGCTTTCGAAGGACAGATCCTTCACATATTGCGCCAGAATATTGAGGGACGGCTCGGCCGTTGCGCCATTGCCGTTCTTTACTTCGCCCGCGGCCTTATCGCTCATTATCTGTATGCCTTCTATCGGTGATTAAGATTTTTGTCCCCTCAGGCGCAAACTGCCCGCAGCCTGCTCCGAAAGGTCGGAATGTTTGGCTAGCATGTGCGCGGGCATGAGGCAAGAAAGGCTTTTTAGGTTAGTATTTGCGCATTCAATGATCTTTGCGATCACCTTTCCAGGGCGAGTTTTCATTCGGCCTGGTCGTGTAATCCTCGGGGTTGAGATCGATGACATGATCCTGCTGCCGATTTTGATCGGGGCGCTGCTGCCCGTAGCCGTCCGAATAGCGCGCTGATGTAGCGACGACCACGCGGCCGCGCATGAATTTTTCCCACATGAAATCGCGAATGAACGGAACGAACAGCAGAATACCGATGGTGCTCGTCACGAAGCCGGGTACGATCAGCAGGATCGCTGCCAGAACCATCATGGCGCCATGCACCATTTCGCGATCCGGTACGCGTCCGGCAGCCGTTTCCGTGCGAATGCGCTGTAAAAGCCCGATGCCTTGCACGCGTAGCAGAAAGAAACCCAGCATAGCGCTTAGAATAACAAGGCCCAAGGTCGCGAAAACGCCGATCTTGCTGCCAATGATGACGAAACCGGCAATTTCGATGAAAGGCATCGCCAGCATGACGAGAGGGGCGAGAGAGGAGGACACGTAAGTTACGACCTTTGTTGTTTGGTTTCAGCGTTTCAATTTAACCTGAATTGTAACTTTTTCAGGTTCGGAACCAAATTGAAACTGTCTGTCATGCAATATCAAATAGGTACGCATGATCGGGATTTGAATGATGACGTAAGCCGATCTATATGTATGTGATACAAACAGGGATAGGAAAGGCGAAAAGCCTGATCCTTCAATCAGCGGCAGGCGGTATGGAATTTTTTGATTTTGGCACGATATTCTTCTTCATCGCAGCGGTGATCATCTTTCTCCAGCTGAGGAATGTTCTTGGCCGTCGTACCGGAAGTGAAAAACCGCCCGTCGATCCTTACACATCCGCGCGCAGCGCCGATGCTGCACCGGCAAGCAGTGAGACCGACAATGTCGTCTCCCTGCCGCGCCGTCCGGGCGAAAAGGATTTTACAGCCATCGACAAGGCTGCTCCGGCTGGCACACCGATCAATGACGGTCTGCGCGCAATTTACGCTGTCGATCCTTCATTTGACCCAGCCGGTTTCGTGGATGGCGTGAAGATCGCCTATGAAATGATCGTAATGTCCTATGCCGATGGCGACCGCAAGGTTCTGAAAAACCTTCTCTCCAAGGATGTGTTCGAGGGGTTCGTTTCGGCAATCGATGAGCGTGAAGCCCGCGGCGAAAGCGTTCGTTCGTCCTTTGTCGGCATCGACAAGGCGGAAATTACTGGAGCCGAGATGAAGGGTTCGGAAGCGCATGTGACGGTCAATATCGTCAGCCAGTTGATTTCCTCAACCTATGACAAGGACGGCAAGCTGATCGACGGCGATCCGGAAAATGTGCTCGAGATCAAGGATCTGTGGACATTTGCCCGCGATACGCGCTCGCGTGATCCAAACTGGAAGCTTGTCGCGACCGAAGCGGAAGATTAAGAGAAAACATAAGAATCGGGCCGCTGACCCCAGCGGCCTTTTTGTTTGTGCATAGTTAGACGGATGCGGCGATGAACGACTTGGCGAGGATTTTGCGCCCGGCGGCTTTTTCCGATTGTCCGGGCTGGAACCGGGACGATCAGTCGGCAGCATTCGCTGCGTTTCGCCGTTCTGCCGACTATGCTGCCCACCAGACATACAAAAGCGGCAGTCTCGGCATCCGTTTCGAAGCGCTGGAGCCGATCTTTGCCGCCGCCCGCGCTCTCGATAATCCGGGTGTGGAAGAAGCACGTGCGTTCTTCGAACAGAATTTCATCCCCTGCCGGATAGTTCCCGACCAGGGAAGCGGCTTCGTGACCGCGTTCTATGAACCGGAGATCGAAGCCTCCCTTCAGGCCGACGGTCAGTTCAGGGTGCCGTTTCTGCGCCAGCCCGATGACCTCGTGAAAGTGACAGATGAAAACCGTCCGACAGGCCTCGATCCGTCCTTTGCCTTTGCACGCCGGACGGATAACGGTCTTGCGGAATATGATGATCGCCAGACAATCGAACAGGGAAGTCTCTCCGGGCGCGGTCTGGAAATCGCTTACGTCACCGACCGGGTCGACGCCTTTTTCGCGCATGTGCAAGGTGCCGCGCGCCTGAAATTGCGCGATGGCCGCGTGCTGCGCATTACCTATGCGGCCAAATCCGGCCAACCATTCGTCGGTATCGGCCGTATTCTGGTTGCCAATGGCGAAATTGCGGCTTCAGAAATTTCCATGCAGTCGATTCGTCGCTGGCTGGCGGAGTGCCCTGACAAGGTCGACGATCTCATCTGGCAGAACCGCTCCTATATTTTCTTCCGGGAAGCACCGGTGGATGATCCGGATGCAGGTCCGATAGCCGCTGCAAAAGTTTCGCTGACGGCCGGGCGTTCGCTTGCTGTCGACAAATTGCTCCACACATTCGGGACGCCGATCCATGTCAGCGCTCCGACAGTGACGGTCTTCGATCGCGAACCTTTTGCGCGCCTGATGATCGCACAGGATACGGGAACGGCGATCGTCGGCCCCGCCCGTGGCGATCTTTTTGCCGGCTCTGGCGATATGGCAGGCGAGATCGCCGGTGGTGTGAAGGACGATGCGGACTTCTACGCGCTGGTGCCGCACAGGCTTCTGGAGGCTTGAACGGGATGGCGCGCGAGACCGACAAGCCGGAAAAGGATTATCTGCGGCCCGAAGACCGAATCTTATGGGAAACGGTCGCGAAAACCGCAAAGCCGCTGATAAAGTCAAAGGCGAAACAGGACGAGCTTCCCGACTTCAAATCGTTGATGGCCGAAGAAGAGAAACGCCCTGCCAAGGTGAAGGTCCAGCCTGATGTGGCGGCGATCAAACCGAAAAAGGGCTTGTCGACGCTCAGCGAGATGCAGATTCAATCGCTCGACAAGCCGACGCATCGAAAGATCGCCAAAGGTCGTGTCGATATTGAAGCCCGCATCGATCTCCATGGTCTCACGCAGGGCGAGGCGCACGGCCTGCTCTACGGATTTCTGGTCAGCGCGCATGCGCGCGGGCTGCGTCATGTTATGATCATCACGGGCAAAGGCCGTTCATTCGGCAGCGAAGGCGTTCTGCGGCAGGCAGTACCGCACTGGTTCTCCACGCCGCTGT
The DNA here is from genome assembly GCF_002975205.1 of Ochrobactrum vermis. NCBI lineage: Bacteria > Pseudomonadati > Pseudomonadota > Alphaproteobacteria > Hyphomicrobiales > Brucellaceae > Ochrobactrum > Ochrobactrum vermis. Next base: position 2,701,046 of record NZ_PCOC01000001.1, read on the forward strand.
TCCGGCTTCTGGTAAGTGCCTATGAGGATGCGGCGCGTCATCACGGCGGGCATGGCGCCCTTTATGTAAGGCTTCGCCGCCAGACCCAACACGCGGCACAGCAAATATTGCCCGGAGGAAACAGGCCGCGATGACACCATTTGGAATACGCCTGCGCCAATTGCGGGAAGAACGGGGTGTGACGCAGAAGGAAATGGCAGCAGCGCTCCGCGTTTCGCCCGCCTATCTGTCGGCGCTGGAACATGGCCGACGCGGCCAGCCGACCTGGGACCTGCTTCAGCGCATCATCACCTACTTCAATATCATCTGGGATGAGGCGGAAGAGTTACAGAACCTCGCCGCCGTCTCGCATCCGCGCGTGGTGATCGATACGTCGGGGCTGTCACCGCAGGCAACGGAACTCGCCAATCTTCTGGCACGCAATATCCGCATCATCGACCGCGAGACGATCAGGCATCTGAGCGAAGAAATCGAGGCGGCGCGAAAGCGCCGCCGCGGCATCAGGCCTGTTCAGACCGGCTGAAACCCTGGTACGATACAATCAGATCGAAACGCGCTCGAGAGCATTTCCTGCTTTGATTGAGCCATTGGAAATTCTCTATCCGCTTGTTTTTACGCGCATCTTATTCCGAAAACCGCTTCGCACTTTTCGGGACGCGCTCTAGAAAAGCGCTTTCAGTTCGTCGAGCTTCGAATTGACCAGCCAGCCATAGTAGTTTTCCTGCGGCAGCACAGATTCCTGACCATCAGCCTTTCGCTTGGCATTTTCGTTGGCCAGTGCCCGTGCGCGCGCTTCCGCGCCGCCGGTATTGTAAAGCGTTGCCGTCAGTCCGGGGTTCTTCGAGATGTCGAAGTCGGCGATCTGACGGTAGGAGTTGATCGACTGCTTCAGTGTTGCAGCAATGTAGGGCAGCGTCAGATCAGGATCCATGATCGTCTTGTAGACCACGTTGCCGTCTTCAGCATTGAGCTTGGGCAGACCGGAAACCCGGTTCACCATGTCGGACATCTGCAACGCCGTCAGTGGATTGATCTGGCCAAGGCCGAATGTCTGCCCTGCATAGAAGGGCTGGAAGAAGACGGCGCTGAAACGATTGTTCGGATAGGAATTGCCGCCCACCGATTTGCCGCGGAATGTCTTGTTCCAGACATTTTCGCGGCAGGACCACAGCGAATAGCTGTCCTTGAACTTCAGGCAGTCGGCAAACTCCGGCCGTTTGATGAACTGGCCGATGCTTTCGCCATTGTAGCCGAAGCTCACGCCCTGGTTCACATAGGACATGGCCTTGACGTAATAGGTCTGGAGTCGGTCATAGACGTCGACATTGTAGGTATGCTCACCCACAATCGCGCCGACAATGTGAATGGGATCGATACCATAGGCTGCTGCCGTTGAACGGATCTTGGACCGCAGCGAAGCATCCTTCTTCAGAAGATTGTAGATCTTCTGATACTTCTTCTCGTAAGTCGTGCTGAGTTCTCGCGTGCGCTTGGCTGAGGCACCGGGAACCGGCGGTTGTTCAGCACTGCGATTGCCCGGAGGCACGACCGTTGCCGCATAGGCGCTCTGACTGGCAAGGCTGAGTGCCAGGACAAATCCAGCAAATAAGCGCCGTGATTTTGCGCCCGGTATTCTGATCCCCGGTATTCTGATCATTGTGAGGAAACGGTCCTGATATGGTGAATATTCGGTAAAAGTTGCGGGGAAAATAAAAAACCCCCCGATGCAAGTCGAGGGGTTTTTGCAGTATTTGCGAAAGTGAACTCGCGCCGTGGCTTTCTGGTCACTTTTAGAGGATGAAGCGCGACAGATCGGTATTCTTGGCAAGGCTGCCGATCTTGTCTTTTACATAGGCCGCATCGATGACGAACTTTGCACCGGTCTTGTCAGGCGCGGTGTAGGAAATTTCATCGAGAACGCGTTCCATCACCGTCTGCAAGCGCCGGGCACCGATATTTTCAACCGACGCGTTGAGATCGACTGCGATATCGGCCAAAGCGTCGATGGCGTCATCGGTGATTTCGAGCTTCACCTCTTCCGTCTCCATCAGGGCGATATACTGTTTGATCAGGCTTGCTTCTGTTTCCGTCAGAATGCGGCGGAAATCTTCACGCGTCAGCGCGCTGAGTTCCACACGGATCGGCAGGCGACCCTGCAGTTCCGGCAGAAGATCGGATGGCTTGGATACATGGAAGGCACCCGATGCGATGAAAAGCACGTGGTCGGTCTTCACCGGTCCGTATTTGGTGGCAACCGTCGTGCCCTCGACCAGTGGCAACAGATCGCGCTGCACGCCTTCGCGCGACACGCCGGCACCCATGCCGCCTTCCCGCGACGCGATCTTGTCGATCTCGTCGATGAACACGATGCCTTCGTCTTCGGTGACGCGGAGCGCTTCCTGAACGATCTGGTCCTGATCCAGCAACTTGTCGGATTCATCGTTGATCAGGATCGGATAGGAATCCTTGACCGTGGTCTTGCGCGTCTTGGTGCGCCCGCCCATGGCCTTGCCCAGCATGTCGGACAGGTTCATGACGCCGATATTGGCGCCCGGCATGCCTGGAATTTCGAAGCTCGGGCCGGAACCGGTATCGGCGACCTCGATTTCGATTTCCTTGTCATCCATTTCACCGTTGCGCAGCTTCTTGCGGAAGCTGTCGCGGGTGGCGGGACTTGCGGTCTTGCCGACCAGCGCGTCCAGCACGCGTTCTTCCGCATTGAGATGCGCTTTGGCCTTCACATCGTCACGGCGCTTCTCACGGACCAGCGTGATGGCTGCCTCGACGAGATCGCGGACGATCTGCTCGACGTCGCGGCCTACATAGCCGACTTCGGTGAACTTGGTCGCCTCCACCTTGACAAAAGGCGCACCGGCCAGCTTTGCGAGGCGACGGGAAATTTCCGTCTTGCCGACGCCGGTCGGTCCGATCATCAGGATGTTCTTCGGCATGACCTCTTCGCGCATCTGGCCTTCGAGTTGCTGGCGGCGCCAGCGATTGCGCAAAGCGATGGCGACTGCGCGCTTGGCGTCGTTCTGGCCGATGATGAAGCGGTCGAGTTCGGAGACGATTTCACGGGGAGAGAAATTACTCATAATTATAACCCACTTTGCCACTGCTTGATGAACTCGAACGGATGCAGCAGCATGATCACGTTGAGCGTAAGATTGTCGCGAATGACGATCAGCGCCAGAACTTCAAAGAACAGCGCGATGGCGACGGTTATTTTCGTTGGCAGTTTGGCTGCGATCAGAAAGCCGAGAGCGGCGGCGAGCGTGTCGGAAACCGAATTCACGATGCTGTCGCCGAAATAGTCCACCGAGGACGTATTGGCGCGATAGCGTTCGATGATGAAATTCGAGTTTTCGACCAGCTCCCAGACCGCTTCGATGCCGACCGCAGCCGCAAGTCTCAAGCCGAGCGGGGCTTTGGGCGCGATGACCGTGAACAGCCAGTAGAACAGAAAGCCATGGATGATATGCGACAGCGTATACCAGTCGGATATATGCTGGGAGTTCTCCGATTTCAGCGAACCCGACCATAATTTTATGGTCCCGCATTCGCACATGGCGATCCGCCCGTCGAGATAGAGCCAGAAGGCTTGTACCGCGACTATGGCGAGAACGATCAGGGCACCGATGCCCCAACGTTGCGCACTCGGTTTTGAGGCCTGCGCGAGCGAGCTCATTCTGCGTCCAGGCTTTCCACGATGATGCTGTGATTGGTGTAGATGCAGATATCCGCTGCAATCTCCATCGCCTTGCGAGCGATTTCTTCGGCATCCTTGTCGGTGTCGATCAGCGCGCGGGCTGCTGCCAGTGCATAATTGCCGCCCGAACCAATGGCCATGACGCCATGTTCCGGTTCCAGCACGTCGCCGGTGCCTGTCAGCGCCAGCGTTACTTTGCTGTCGGCGACAAGCATCATGGCTTCCAGCTTGCGCAGATAGCGGTCGGTGCGCCAGTCCTTGGCGAGTTCGACCGAAGCGCGCATGAGCTGGTCTGGATATTGCTCCAGCTTCGCTTCGAGGCGTTCCAGAAGGGTGAAGGCATCTGCGGTCGCTCCGGCAAATCCGGCAATCACATTGCCCTTGCCGATGCGGCGAACTTTTCGCGCATTGCCCTTCATGACGGTGTTGCCGAGCGATACCTGCCCGTCACCGGCGATGACGACCTTGCCGTTCTTGCGCACGGTCACGATGGTCGTGCCGTAAATTGTCGTGGGATGATGTTCGATCATGGAGGCTCCTTTGGCGGCACATGCAATCCCGGAAGGCAATTGCAGATGTCCCTTCATCTGATGGGGAAACAGGTTCGGCCAGCAACCGGCGGATGAATCGTGCTTCGATGAGAATATTTAAGAACGTACGAACGAATTGCAAATGCCGAATTGCAGCTTGCCAAACCGGCAAAAGGAATTGGCAAAGGGGGCAAGCTGTTCTAGAACGCCTCCAAGCTATTTAACGAGGAAAGCTTATGACTGCAGAAAGCACCCGCAAGGCAAGCATCGAGCGCTCGACGAAAGAGACGAGCATTGCCGTTTCTGTCGATCTGGACGGTGTTGGCAAGTTCGACATCACCACCGGCGTCGGCTTCTTCGATCATATGCTTGAACAGCTTTCCCGACATTCGCTCATCGATATGCGCGTGATGGCCAAGGGCGACCTGCATATCGACGATCATCACACGGTTGAAGATACGGGCATCGCGCTTGGTCAGGCCATTGCCAAGGCGCTTGGCGAGCGCCGCGGCATCGTGCGCTATGCCTCAATGGACCTTGCCATGGACGATACGCTGACAGGCGCTGCCGTCGATGTGTCGGGACGCGCCTTTCTGGTCTGGAACGTCAATTTCACGACGTCCAAGATCGGCACGTTCGATACCGAACTGGTGCGCGAGTTCTTCCAGGCTTTCGCCATGAATGCAGGCATCACGCTTCATATCAACAATCATTATGGTGCCAACAATCACCATATTGCGGAGTCGATCTTCAAGGCGGTGGCCCGGGTTCTGCGTACGGCTCTTGAAACCGATCCACGCCAGAAAGATGCAATCCCCTCCACAAAGGGGTCGTTAAAGGGATAGGTCCCGAGCGAAAGGACAGGTCATGGCGCAATACGTCGTGCTGGAACCGAAAGGCGCGAACGCAAATTCAGGAAAAGTGGGAACCGGTTTTCCGTCCGAAATTGCGACTGAAAAAAGCTCTGACAAAGCAGTGTTTGTGCGCGACGGTTTCCATGTGCTGGCGCTGGTCCTGCCCTTCGTCTGGCTTCTGACCCAGCGTCTGTGGTTCGAAGCTTTTGCTGTTTTGGGCATCACCATCCTGCTCGGATTTGCCGGAACCTATTTCGATATCGCCGATGCGATTCCGCTTCTGACCCTGCTCGTATCGCTGTTTGTGGCGCTGGAAGGTGTGAACTGGAAGATCGCCAAGCTCAGGCGGCAAGGCTTTGTTGAAAAAGCGGTCATTGATGCCTCCGATCTGGAAGAAGCGGAAATCCGTTATTTCTACCGCCTCGAAGATGCGGTTCAGCCAGCAACCTCTCTCGCAGACAAGTCTGCTCCTGAATGGGCGCAGCAGACCCCTCGTCCCACCTATTCCTCATTTGGCTCGACGATCGGATTCGTTGGTCATCGCGGAGAAAACTGAAAATGCGTGTTGCAATCATCGATTACGGCTCCGGCAATCTGCGCTCGGCCACCAAGGCTTTTGAGCGCGCAGCGCATGAGAGCGGCATCGCGGCAGAAATCGAACTGACGGCGGATGCCGACCGCGTGGCGACGGCCGACCGCATCGTGCTTCCCGGCGTCGGCGCTTATGCCGATTGCCGTCGCGGACTTCATGCCGTTCCGGGCATGGTGGAAGCGCTGGAAGATGTGGTTCTGAAGAACGCGCATCCCTTCCTTGGCATCTGCGTCGGTATGCAGCTCATGTCCGAGCGTGGCCTTGAAAAGAAAGTGACCGAGGGTCTTGGCTGGATCGCGGGCGATGTGCGTGAGATGACGCCGTCCGATCCTTCGCTGAAAATTCCGCAGATCGGCTGGAATCGGATTCACGTGAAACATTCGCACCCGGTCTTTGACGGTATCGAGACCGGCGAGAACGGGTTGCATGCCTATTTCGTGCATTCCTATATGTTTGACGCGAAGAACAAGGCCGATGTTCTGGCTGTGACTGACTACGGCGGCGACGTCACCGCAACGGTCGGTCGCGACAATATGGTGGGCACGCAGTTCCATCCTGAAAAGAGCCAGCTGCTCGGCCTTTCGCTGATTGCCAATTTCCTGAAATGGAAGCCTTGAAGATATGATCCTATTTCCCGCCATCGATTTGAAAGACGGTCAATGCGTGCGCCTGAAGCTTGGCGACATGGATCAGGCTACCGTCTATAATGAAGACCCGGCAGCACAGGCCAAGGCTTTCGAGGATCAGGGCTTTGAGTGGTTGCATGTGGTTGATCTTAACGGTGCCTTTGCTGGCGAAAGCGTCAATGGCAAGGCTGTGGAAGTGATCCTGAAAGCCACGAAAAACCCGGTGCAGCTCGGCGGCGGTATTCGCACGCTCCAGCATATCGAGAACTGGCTGTCCAAGGGCCTGCGCCGCGTCATTCTCGGCACGGTCGCCGTACGCGATCCGGCACTGGTGATCGAAGCCTGCAAGGCGTTTCCGGGTCAGGTTGCCGTCGGCATCGATGCCAAGGGCGGCTATGTCGCTGTTGAAGGCTGGGCCGAGGCGTCCGAGCTCGGCGTGGTTGAACTCGCGAAAAAGTTTGAAGGTGCTGGCGTTGCAGCCATTATCTATACCGACATCGATCGCGACGGCGTTCTGGCTGGCATCAACTGGGAGTCGACGCTTGGTCTCGCTGACAGCGTTTCCATTCCGGTGATCGCATCCGGCGGCCTTGCTTCGATGGATGACATCAAACGTCTTGCCGCACCTGATGCGGCCAAGCTTGAAGGCGCGATTTCCGGTCGCGCGCTTTATGATGGCCGCATCGATCCGGCAGAAGCTTTGGCTCTCTTGAGGACTTCGGCATGACCTTGAAAGCACGCGTAATTCCTTGTTTGGACGTTAAAGACGGCCGCGTCGTCAAAGGCGTGAACTTTGTCGATCTGATCGATGCCGGTGATCCGGTAGAGGCTGCCCGTGCCTATGATGCGGCGGGAGCAGACGAACTGTGCTTCCTCGACATCACGGCGTCCTCGGACAATCGCGAGACAATTTTCGATGTCATAGCCCGTACGGCAGAACAGTGCTTTATGCCGCTGACCGTTGGCGGCGGCGTGCGTCAGGTTTCTGACATTCGCAAGCTGCTTCTGGCTGGTGCCGACAAGGTTTCGATCAATACGGCTGCGGTGAAGAACCCGGAATTTGTTGCCGAAGCCGCTGACAAGTTTGGCGATCAGTGCATCGTTGTGGCCATCGACGCCAAGAAGGTTTCGGGCACTGGAGAGGCTGATCGCTGGGAAATCTTTACCCATGGTGGTCGCCAGACGACTGGCATCGATGCGGTGGAATTTGCGCAGAAGGTGGTGAGTCTCGGTGCAGGTGAAATCCTGCTGACCTCTATGGATCGCGACGGCACCAAGGCCGGCTACGATGTGGCATTGACGCGCGCCGTTGCTGACAGCGTGCGTGTTCCGGTGATCGCATCAGGTGGTGTCGGCAATCTGGACCACATGGTTGCTGGCATTCGAGACGGTCATGCGACGGCGGTTCTCGCTGCTTCGATTTTCCACTTCGGCACCTATACGATTGGTGAGGCCAAGCGCTATATGGCCGAAGCCGGTATTCCGATGCGGCTCGATCCGGTCCGCTGAGATCAAGATTTAAGGAAATCCGATGACCGAGTTCACACTTTCCGACCTTGAACGCATTGTCGCGGAGCGTGCGCGTTCGACGGACGGATCGTCCTATACTGCAAGCCTTGTCGCCAAGGGACAGACGCGAGCCGCTAAAAAACTCGGCGAAGAAGCCGTGGAAACGGTCATTGCTGCAGTTGAAGGCAACCGTGCAGAAGTGGTCACCGAAAGCGCCGATCTGCTTTATCATCTGCTCGTGGTTCTCAAGATTGCAGATGTGCCGCTTGATGAGGTTCTTCAGGAATTGCAGCATCGCACAGCGCAGACCGGTCTGGCGGAAAAGGCCAGCCGTCCAAAAGCATGATCCCGAAAAGCGGGAACCGGTTTTTGGATAAGATCATGCTCAGACAACGGCCTGAGGGGCAGACATTCATGTGGGAAAAAGTCGATCAGCTCACCCCGTCGCGCTATTCGCCTTACCGCTTCTTCTCAGCAGAGGAATGGGCAGGCTTTCGCGCCGACACGCCGCTCACCCTGACTTATGACGAGGTCAAGCGGCTGCGCTCGCTGGGCGATCCCATCGATCTCGACGAGGTGCGGCGCATCTATCTGTCGCTGTCGCGATTGCTGTCGGCGCATGTGGAGGCGAGCCAGCTTCTGTTTGAGCAGCGCAAGCAGTTCCTCAACATGGAAGAGTCGTTCAAAACGCCTTTCATCATCGGCATTGCGGGTTCGGTTGCGGTGGGAAAATCCACAACTGCACGTATCCTGAAAGAGCTTCTCGCACGATGGCCTTCGAGCCCGAAGGTCGATCTGGTGACGACTGACGGTTTTCTCTATCCCAATGCCGTTCTGCGCGAGCAGAACATGATGGAGCGCAAGGGGTTTCCTGAAAGCTACGATGTCGGCGCGGTTCTGCGTTTTCTGTCGGCGATCAAGGCGGGCATGAGCCAGGTACGCGCGCCTCTCTATTCACATCTGAGCTACGATGTCTTGCCCGGCGAATATCAGATCGTCGACAAGCCGGATATTCTGATCTTCGAAGGCATTAATGTGCTGCAGGTGCGCGATCTGCCGGAAGACGGCAAGATGGTGCCATTCGTTTCCGACTTCTTCGACTTCTCGATCTATATCGATGCGGAAACGAAGCTGATCCACAAATGGTATATCGACCGTTTCATGCGGCTGCGGGAGACGGCCTTCGTCAATCCGGAATCCTTCTTCCACCGCTATTCGCAGCTTTCGGAAGATGCGGCACGTTCCATTGGCGAAGGGCTTTGGAACAATATCAACCTGAAGAATCTCAAGGATAATATCCTGCCGACGCGCCCGCGCGCCGATCTGATCCTGCGCAAGGGCAGCGATCATCTGATCGAGGAAGTGGCCCTGAGAAAAATCTAGAGCATTTCCAGCAAAAGTGCGAAGCGGTTTTGCGTAGGATAATGCGACGAAACAAGTACTTAGATATGAAGAAGGGCCGGTTATCCGGCCCTTTGGTTTTCTGGTAACTGCGGTAGGTCAGGCCGTGCAGTCGCGCATGAAACGCTGCAGATAATTGTCGAAGACGGCTGGTGTCTCGCGGAAAGGCGCATGCCCTGTTCCGTCGATGACATGGGTCTTGCCTTCCCACAGATTGCCGAAACGGACTTTCGAGACGAAATCCAGTTCGACAAATGGCTCGTCGCGACCATTGACCACCGCAATCGGGAGCTTTGCTTCGGCCACGATATCGCGCTGGTTGCCGCCGGTTCCGGCAGCAAATTTTTCGAACATGATGCGGCGCGCGCGTCCGTCCGTGCGGGCGACAATATCGAGCAACTGTTCCTCGAAGGGCTCGCCGCAGGTACTGCGCGCATAGGATTCGACATCACGGTCGGAAAAGACTTCCTGCCCGGCCAACGCCATGTCGGGACCGCTCTTGAACCCCTGCCCCACTTCCTCGCGAGCGACCGGTGGCGTACCGGTGATCATCAGCCCGCGCATGCCGGGAAAGCGTGAAATCATCTCGATGCCGATATGGCCGCCAAGCGACCAGCCGAAAACAACCGCATCCGAAATGCCGAGCTTTGCCAGCACTTCCGTCATCGCGTCGGCATACCCTTCCATGGAATAGCTGCGATCCGGATCAAGCGCGTCGCCGGACTGGCCATGGCCCGGCAGATCCGGCGCGATCACCCGCCAGTTCCTGCCTATCTCGCCTTCGAGCTGGGGCGTGAAGATGGCGCCCGCGCTGGAATTGCCGTGGATCATCAGCAAGGGCGTCCCCTCGCCCGCGCTTTCACGGATGGCAATGCGACCGTGGCTGGTTTCGAGATCGTAGAGTTTCGTGGTCATGCGTTTCCCCTGCTCATGCGGTCTTGTCAGGATTGGAATTCAGCTCTGGAGGTGGTGTTTCAGTCGAATGAAACCTTGCCGCGCCCCTTCTTGATGTCGGATCGACCGGACTTGGCCTTGAGGCGGCGTTCGACGGAGCCCTTTGTGGGCTTGGTCTTCCTGCGGGGCGGTGGCGGTGGTTCGGCAGCCTTGGCAATGAGCGCAATCAGCCGTTCGCGCGCGTCCTCACGGTTACGCTCCTGGGTACGGAAACGATTGGCCTCGATCAGAATATCGCCGTCCTTGGTGCCTTTCTGTCCGGCAAGCTTGAACAGCCGCGACAGGATATCTTCCGGCAGGCCCGCCCCCACTGCGTGGAATCGTAGCTGCACGGCGGTGGAAACCTTGTTGACGTTCTGACCGCCCGGCCCGGAGGCACGGATAAAGCTCTCCTCCAGATCGTCTTCACGGATCGTCAGGCGATTGGTGATGCGGATGATGTTCCGGTTCTCTTCCATGTGGGAAGACATACACCGCTTCGCGCAAGTACGCATTCCGAAAAGAAGAAATCAATTTGCCGATTTGAAGCTGAATGGACACAAGAAAACCCGGCCCCAAAAGAAAACCCGGCACGATGGCCAGGCTCTCTCCTCCTCAGTATTGCGGAAGCATGTCTCCAAAAAGTGGGAACCGGTTTTTGGATAAAGACATGCGTTAAAGCAAATTATTCTGCTGCGATACGGATCGCCGGAGCCGCGTCCCTGACCTCGTGATCGACATGGCTTTCGAACTTCTCGAAGTTCGTGACGAACATGTCGACCAGTTTCTTGGCCTGCGCGTCATAAGCAGCCTTGTCGGCCCAGGTCGAACGCGGGTCGAGAATGGATGTATCCACGCCCGGCACTTCAACCGGAACGGCGAAGCCGAAATTCGGATCGATGCGGAACTCCGCATTGTTCAGCGAGCCGTCGAGAGCGGCGGCCAGAAGCGCGCGGGTTGCCTTGATCGGCATGCGCTTGCCGGTGCCGTAGGCGCCGCCGGTCCAGCCGGTGTTGACCAGCCAGCAATCGACCTTGTGTTCGGCGATCAGCTTGCGCAGCAGATTGCCATATTCCGACGGGTGACGGGGCATGAACGGCGCGCCGAAGCAGGTCGAGAAGGTTGCTTCCGGTTCGGTGACGCCCTTTTCAGTGCCCGCTACCTTGGCCGTGTAGCCGGACAGGAAGTGGTACATGGCCTGTGCTGGCGTCAGCTTGGCAATCGGAGGCATCACGCCGAAAGCGTCGGCGGTGAGCATGATGATGTTCTTCGGCTGGCCGCCCTTGCCGGTCTTCGATGCATTCGGGATGAAGTCGAGCGGATAGGCACAACGGGTGTTTTCGGTCAGCGAACCATCGTCGAAATCCGGCTGGCGGTTGGCGTCGAGAACGACATTTTCCAGAACTGTGCCGAAACGCTGCGTCGTGGCATAGATTTCCGGCTCCGCTTCGGCGGAAAGACGGATGGTCTTGGCATAGCAGCCGCCTTCGAAATTGAAGATGCCGTGTTCGCCCCAGCCATGCTCGTCGTCACCGATCAGCGTGCGCGTCGGGTCGGCGGAAAGTGTGGTCTTGCCGGTGCCGGACAGGCCGAAGAAGACGGCTGTGTCGCCGTTCGGACCTTCATTGGCCGAGCAATGCATCGGCATCACGCCCTTGGCAGGCAGGATGTAGTTGAGCGCCGTGAAGACCGACTTCTTCATTTCGCCAGCATAGGAGGTGCCGCCGATCAGCACGATCTTGCGGGTCAGATCGACCGCAATCACCGTTTCGGTGCGCACGCCATAGCGTTCCGGGTCAGCCTTGAAGGACGGCAGATCGATGATCGTCATTTCCGGCACGTAGGAAGCAAGTTCTTCCTGGGCCGGACGGATCAGCAGGTTGCGGATGAACAGCGAGTGCCAGGCATATTCGGTCACGATGCGGGCATTGATCTTGTTGTCGACATCAGCGCCGCCGATGAGATCCTGAACAAAAAGCTCCTTGCCCTTCGCATGCTCGATGAAATCGGCATAGAGAAGCTCGAAGGCTTCCGGGGTCATGGGCTTGTTGTTGTCCCACCAGACCTGATCTTCGGTATTGGTGTCGCGAACGACGAATTTGTCTTTCGGCGAGCGGCCCGTGTGCTGGCCGGTGCGTGCGACAAGCGCGCCCTGCGCCGTCAGTTCGGCTTCGCCCCGGCGGACGGTTTCCTCATAAAGGCGCGCTGGCCCAAGGTTATAAAAGACTGCGGAGAGTTCCTTCAGTCCTGAAGTGGCAATGGAAGCGGCCGTGTTGTGAATGCCGGTCTCTCTCATGATGTCTCCGCCATATGGTTTGACAATTGATCGGTCTCTTTTCGCGCCACCAGATGGATCGCGAAACAGAGGATGGCAGTCAGAAACAGATTAATCGTGGCAATTCAAATATTTAATCGATTTAAAATTTTTGAATTTTTTTTAAATCGTTTAACCTGTGCGTTATGAGCCGTGAGATTCGGTGAATATCAGTCTGGCTGTCATTCATCCCGGTATTAACCAAAGCGCGATTCGGTGCGCGCCGTTTCACGGCTTCTTCTGGTCTCGCCACATTTTGTACCTAATTTGTACTGCACAAGCAGGCACATTATAATAGTATCGATGTGTAATAAGGCGCTCGATTGACAGCTGGCCTGCTTCTTGGCGGCTGAACGACGTCACCAGCCGGACATCCCGGTTGGCTTAGTTGAAGGAGAAAGGTTCGCATGAAGGAAGCCTCGGCAACGCAGACAATTGCGCTGGTCGACGACGACCGCAACATCCTGACCTCCGTGTCCATTGCGCTGGAATCGGAAGGCTATCGGGTCGAAACGTACACCGATGGCGCATCCGCGCTGGACGGTCTGATGGCGCGTCCGCCCAATCTTGCGATCTTCGATATCAAGATGCCGCGCATGGACGGTATGGAGCTTCTGCGCCGTCTGCGCCAGAAATCCGACCTCCCCGTCATCTTCCTCACCTCCAAGGACGACGAAATCGACGAGCTTTTCGGCCTCAAGATGGGCGCGGACGATTTCATCACCAAGCCCTTCTCGCAGCGTCTTCTGGTCGAACGCGTCAAGGCGGTTCTTCGCCGGGTTGCTGCACGCGACGGGACGGCCAAGCCAACCGGACAGCAGGCAAAATCGCTTGAGCGCGGCCAGCTTGTCATGGATCAGGAGCGCCATACCTGCACCTGGAAGGGCGAACCGGTCACATTGACGGTCACCGAATTCCTGATCCTTCATTCGCTGGCACAGCGTCCGGGCGTCGTAAAAAGCCGTGACGCCCTGATGGATGCGGCCTATGATGAGCAGGTCTATGTGGATGACCGTACCATCGACAGCCATATCAAGCGCCTGCGCAAGAAGTTCAAGGCGGTTGACGACGATTTCGAAATGATCGAAACGCTCTATGGTGTCGGCTATCGCTTCCGCGAGGCCTGATCGGTAAAATTTACAATGCCGGGTGCGATATCCCGGCATTGATCTAGAGCATGTCTCCCAAAAGCGGGAACCGGTTTTCGGATAAAGACATGCGTAAAACAAAGAGTTAGAGCGGTTCCAATGACTCCGTTTTAACCGGAACCGCTCTAATGTGAGTAAACAGAAGCGAGATGGTCGCAGAAACCCGGAACGATGGCCTTGTCGGCCAGAAATCGGATTTGCGCGAACGCAGAGCCCGGCGGCAGCGCTCGGTGTTCTGGCGTCGCTTTTTTGCGCCCCTGCGCAAGTTCCTCGGCCAGTATCTGTTCTCGAGCCTGACGCGCCGTATCCTGTTTCTCAATCTGGCGGCGCTGGCGGTTCTTGTTTCCGGCATTCTTTATATGAATCAGTTCCGTGAGGGGCTGATCGACGCGAAGATCGAAAGCCTGCTCACGCAGGGCAAGATCATCGCGGGCGCGATTTCGGCTTCGGCGACCATCGACACCAATTCGCTGATGATCGATCCGGAAAAGCTTCTGGAACTTCAGGCCGGACAAAGCCTGACGCCTTCACCGGATTCGCCTGACAATTGGGAATTTCCGATCAATCCGGAAAAGGTTTCCCCCCTGCTGCGCCGGTTGATTTCGCCGACCAGCACGCGGGCGCGCATCTATGATCGCTACGCCAACATGCTGCTTGATTCGCGCGCGCTCTATTCGCCGAGCTTTCCATCGGCGGGGCCTGTGCTTCGCTACGACCTACCGCCCATCGAGGAAGAGGCTCCGACGCTCTGGGAACGGGCCGCAACATGGATCTCGCGCCTGTTCTACGGTGGAGGACTGCCGGTCTATCAGGAGCAGCCGGGCGGCAACGGTCTCGCCTATCCGGAAATCGTCAAGGCGCTGGCCGGTTCACCGCAAACGGCGCAGCGGCGCAATGAAAAGGGTGAGCTGGTTGTCTCGGTAGCCGTCCCGATCCAGCGTTCCCGCGCAATATTGGGTGTGCTCCTGCTATCGACCGAAGGCGATGATATCGACAAGATCGTGCAGGCCGAACGCATGGCGGTCTTCCGCGTGTTCGGCGTTGTGTCGCTGGTCATGGTCATCCTGTCTCTTTTCCTCGCATCGACGATTGCAAGTCCGTTGCGCAAGCTTTCCGCTGCTGCGGACCGTGTTCGCCACGGTGTGAAAAGTCGCGTGGAAATCCCCGACTTCTCCGAACGTCAGGATGAGGTCGGCCACCTTTCCACGTCGATCCGCGAGATGACCGATTCGCTCTATACCCGTATCGAGGCCATCGAGAGCTTCGCCGCCGATGTCAGTCACGAGTTGAAGAACCCCCTCACCTCGCTGCGCAGCGCTGTCGAAACGCTGCCGCTCGCCAAGAGCGAAGAATCGCGCAAACGTCTTCTCGACGTCATTCAGCACGACGTTCGCCGCCTCGACCGTCTGATTACCGATATTTCCGACGCGTCGCGTCTCGATGCGGAACTTGCGCGCGAACATATCGACCGCGTTGATATGAAAACGCTTCTGACCAGTCTCGTGACGGCAGCGCGTGAGGTGCGCCGTAACAAGGTCGGGACGGAAATCGTCTTCAATACCGGCAAGCTGCCTGCTGGAAAGAAGGGTTTCTATGTCGCCGGTCATGACCTGCGTCTCGGTCAGGTGGTGAGCAACCTGATTGAGAATGCACGTTCTTTCGTGCCCGACGATACCGGGCGCATCGTGGTGTCGCTGAGTGGCGAAGGCAACCGCTTGCGTGTGCTTGTCGAGGATAATGGTCCTGGCATTCCGATCGAGAATATCGAACGTATCTTCGAGCGCTTCTATACGGACCGCCCGGCTTCGGAGGCTTTCGGCCAGAATTCCGGCCTCGGCCTTTCGATCAGCCGCCAGATCATCGAGGCCCACGGCGGTACGCTGACTGCCGAAAACATCGTCGATCCGGTAAGGCCCGATCAGTACAAGGGCGCACGTTTCATTGTCGACCTGCCGGCAAGCGCATGACGCCTGAAGAGGAAAAAAGCGGGCTTCATGCAACGACGCTTCAGGTGCGCGGTCGCGGTGTCATGATCATGGGGCGTTCGGGGGCGGGCAAGACCGAACTTGCGCTGACACTTGTCGAAAGAGCCCTCCTTCGCGGTGAAGCGGCTTCGCTGGTCGCGGACGACCGCACATTGCTTCATATGGAAAGCGGCAGGCTGATCGCCAGTGTCCCGGCAGTCCTTGCAGGCGGCGTGGAGATTCGCGGCGCCGGTCTTTTCAAGGTGGCTTTCGCTGCGACGACGCCGCTCTATCTCGTCGTCCGGCTTGTGGATCGTGACGAGGCTGAACGCTATCCAAGCGGTGAAACATGGGAGTTCGAGGGTGTTTCACTCCCCCGGCTTCTTCTGCCGGCTTTGTCTTCAAATGGCGATTCCAACGCGCTTTCGCGGGCGATAGAGGCCACTTTATTCTACGATAGATGGTCCTCGAACGAGGGCTGAAACGAGCTTCGTTACGAATCGATTAATTTTTCGCAGCACTGCGGCATTTTGCTTTTTTCATGGCAGCGTGGGAATTTTTCACTTGCTATCAAGATTTGCGCTGCCAAGATGCACAACTCGCCGGTGCTTTTCCGGCGTGGTTTCAGTGCCATCTGACACTCTGGCGGGGTGATGCGGCGGGCACGCGACGGGAGCTTTTATAGTATGATCGGACTCGTGCTTGTTACGCACGGAAGATTGGCCGAAGAGTTTTTGCATGCTGTCGAGCATGTAGTCGGGCCGCAAGATAATTTCGAAACCGTTTGCATCGGTGCCGAAGACGATATGGAACAGCGTCGGCGGGATATCGTTGATGCGGTGGAGCGCGCCGATAATGGCAGCGGGGTCATTATTCTGACCGATATGTTCGGCGGCACGCCGTCCAATCTCGCCATTTCTGTCATGAAGGAAGGCAAGGTCGAAGTCATCGCAGGTGTCAATCTGCCGATGCTTATCAAGCTGTCGAGCGTCCGCATCGGGGGCGACATCAAGACAGCGCTGCGCGAGGCGCAGGATGCGGGGCGCAAATATATCAATGTTGCGAGCCAGGTCCTGACAGGAAAGTAATTCATGTACTCCAGTGTGCCCGTCACCGGTGAATACGAACCCGAAACTGCTGTTTCCCGATCTTTCGAGATCGTCAACAAGCGCGGCCTTCATGCCCGCGCTTCGGCCAAGTTCGTGCAGATGGTCGACGGTTATAATGCGCATGTCCGTGTCAGCAAGGACGGCATGACCGTTGGCGGTACATCGATCATGGGCCTGATGATGCTCGCCGCATCACCGGGTTGCTGCATCGACGTCAGCGCCTCGGGCGAACAGGCGGGAGCGGTACTTGATGCACTCCAAACACTCATCGCCGACAAATTCGGCGAAGAATGCTGAACGATAAGGCCGTCGTGGCTGATCTCAAAGATCCTGTGGCTGTTTTCGATGCGGGGATCGGCAGTTACGCTCTGGTTGAGCTGATCAGGCGTAGCCAGCCGCTACGTGACATCATCTATTTTGCTGATCGGGCCAATTTCCCCTACGGCGCCAAAAGTCGCGACCAGTTGCTTTCCATCATGCGTCGCACGATCAACTATCTGGCGGACCTCGGCGCTCAAACGGTTGTGCTTGCTTCCAATGCGCCCTCCGTCATGGTCCTCGACACGTTGAAAAGCGAGTTTACCGTACCGGTTTACGGTGTAGCTCCGCCGGTTCGCACCGCACTTGCGACGAGCCGAAGCGGCAAGGTTGCCGTGATGGGTGTGCGCTCGATGATCGAGAGCGAAGAGCTTGCACGTTTTGTCCGGACACAGACCGATAACCCAAGTGACGTCGCTTTGATTAATGCGTCTGCGATGGTGGAGTTGGTGGAAAACGGCGCTTTTCTTCGGCAACCGGATGAGACCGCGCAAAAGGTCGCCGCATTTTGTGATGACATTGCTGAGCGCCACCCTTTCATAGACGCGCTGACACTCTCCAGCACCCACCTGCCCTGGCTCAGATCATTTTTTGAGGCAGCACGCCCGGAGTGGCAGTTTTTCGATCCGGCAGACGACGTGATCGCTGCACTCCCGCAACCCAAAGGCGGCTCTGGCCGCACGATCGCTTTTGTGACGGAAAGTGAAACCTATTCTGTGGCCGAATTCCGCCATATGCTCGAAATATTGCAGATCGATCTTCCTTTGACGGTCATCAATCCCATATCTGGCCCATAATCGCCGAACCTGCCTGATATGCACGTATAAAGATTTCTTTATATTGCGTTGTGCTTCTGGCTGCGATCTGCTAGTCAAGGCGGCAGCCGGAGCGCTTTTCCCGCATGGAAAGCCGCTCCACATTGGAATGCAATTCCGGCCGCTGATTACTCTTTGTTGAGCGGGAATTGCCCCAGAACTGCCTTTGATTGGAGCACGCGATGACCGCAAGCCAAGATTTCGTCGTCAAGGATCTTAGCCTGGCCGATTGGGGCCGCAAGGAACTCGATATCGCAGAAACCGAAATGCCCGGCCTGATGGCTGCCCGCGAGGAATTCGGCAAATCGCAGCCACTGAAGGGTGCGCGCATTTCCGGATCGCTGCATATGACGATCCAAACCGCCGTTCTGATCGAAACGCTGCAGGCGCTCGGCGCACAGGTCCGTTGGGCCTCCTGCAACATTTTCTCGACGCAGGATCACGCAGCCGCCGCGATTGCCGCGACCGGCACGCCGGTTTTCGCCATCAAGGGCGAAACGCTTGAAGAATACTGGACCTATACCGACAAGATCTTCCAATGGCCGGACGGCGAACCGTCCAACATGATCCTCGACGATGGTGGTGACGCCACCATGTATATCCTCATCGGTGCGCGCGCTGAAGCTGGCGAGGACGTTCTGTCGAACCCCGGTTCGGAAGAAGAGGAAGTTCTCTTCGCGCAGATCAAGAAGCGTATGGCTGCAACGCCGGGCTTCTTCACACGCCAGCGCGAAGCCATCAAGGGCGTGACGGAAGAAACCACCACTGGCGTCAACCGTCTTTATCAGCTGCAGAAGAAGGGTCTCCTGCCCTTCCCGGCCATCAACGTCAATGACAGCGTCACCAAGTCGAAGTTCGACAACAAATATGGCTGCAAGGAATCGCTCGTCGACGGTATTCGTCGCGGCACCGACGTCATGATGGCTGGCAAGGTTGCTGTCGTGTGCGGTTATGGTGATGTCGGCAAAGGCTCCGCCCAGTCGCTTTCCGGTGCAGGTGCGCGCGTCAAGGTTACCGAAGTCGATCCGATCTGCGCGCTTCAGGCCGCAATGGATGGTTTCGAAGTTGTGACCCTCGACGATGCCGCTTCCAGCGCCGATATTATCGTGACCACGACCGGCAACAAGGACGTGATCACCATCGACCATATGCGCAAGTTCAAGGATATGGCGATCGTCGGCAATATCGGTCACTTCGACAACGAAATTCAGGTGGCGGCACTTCGCAACCTGAAGTGGACCAATGTGAAGCCGCAGGTCGATCTGATCGAATTCCCGGACGGCAAGCGCATCATTCTGCTTTCTGAAGGCCGCCTGCTCAATCTGGGCAACGCAACCGGCCATCCGAGCTTCGTCATGTCGGCTTCATTCACCAACCAGGTTCTGGGTCAGATCGAACTGTTTACCCGTACCGACGCCTACAAGAATGAAGTCTATGTGCTGCCGAAACATCTCGACGAGAAGGTCGCGCGCCTGCATCTCGATAAGCTCGGCGCCAAGCTGACTGTGCTTTCCGAGGAACAGGCCGACTATATCGGTGTCACTCCACAGGGCCCGTTCAAGTCGGAACACTACAGGTATTAACCATACGTTAAGCATTGCACTACATGTTGAGGCCGGACGGTTGACAAACCGCCCGGTCTTTCTTTTTGCGTGCAAGATGCTTCACGTGGATTCGCCGGAAGGGTATTGTGTAGGCGAATCAAGGTGTTTGAGCGGGTGTTTGCGTTTCGCGTTTTTTGCCGGTTGTGGCGGGAAGCGACAGGTCGATTCATCCCCTAAACACCTGAAAACGCGATGACTATCGTGCACTGTGGCGGCGTGCGTATGGTCGGGTTTTGATGTGTATTGAAGTGTTTTAATACGGCCAGTCTGCCTTCGTGGCAGTTTTCATGGCCGGGTGGCGGAGAAAAGGACAACATGCCAGAGTTCGGCGCAACGGGGAATTTGCGGAATGTTTCCGCAATCGTTACTGGCAGGCAATGGCGTCCTGCCGCCCATGTTGCAAAGCCGTTCGCATGGCTTGCCCCGAAAAAAGCCCTGATGAAGGCTTCCGTTTCCCTTGCGACGCTTTTCGCAGCCGTACCCGCCTTTGCACAGGGCGCGGAATCGGCGCGCATCGCCCTGCCCTTCGGTGGCGGCAGTATTGGTGCTTTTGAGGTCATCCAGTTTTCCATGTTCCTTGGCGTGATGGGCGCAGCCCTTCTTTCTGCAGGCTGGCTGATCCGCGAACGGTCGCGCGTTGCCGCAGAAAACAAGGAACTGCGTTCCAAATTCGCCGATCTCAATCTGATCGCCCAGCGCAATGAAGCCCTGCTCAACCTCAAGGATCAGCGCATTGTGGTCTGGGACGGTCATGGCACACGCGCTGAAGTCGTCGGGTTGTTGCCGGATGACAGTGCCGCCCCGCAGGATCGCTCGACCTTTCTGGCTTTTGGCCGCTGGCTGCGTCCGCAATCGGTGGTGGCGCTCGAGCGCGCCATTGGAATGCTGCGCGAACAGGCGCGGGCGTTTGATCTGACGGTTGAAACTGTCAACGGCACCTTGCTTGACGTGCGTGGGCGAACATCGGGCGGTTTTGCCGTGGCCCGGTTCCTGAGCCTGCAAGGCGTGCAGGCGGAACGCGCAGCACTACAGGCGCAAAACCGCGAGTTTTCAGAGCGTATCGAGCTTTTCCGCCGTCTTCTCGACCGGATCGATCAACCCGTCTGGGCGCGCGACGCCAGTGGGCGCGTTGAGTGGGTCAATGCCGCCTATGCGCAGGCTGTCGACATGGCGAATGCAAGTCAGGTCATTTCCGAAGGGCGCGAGCTTTTCGGGGCGCAGGCGCGCCAGCGTCTGGAACGCGACCGCTTTGCCGAGCCTGTCCTGCAGGAACAATTGACGGCTGTCGTGCATGGTGACCGCCGCCTTTTCGATGTGACGGATGTCAGCGCGGAAACGGGTTCCGTCGGGCTCGGCTTCGACCAGACCGAAGTGCAGGCTGTGCGTGAAGAACTGAACCGCACGATGAAGAGCCATGCCGAAACGCTGGATCAGCTTTCGACCGCAGTGGCGATTTTCGATCCCGAGATGAAGCTTCAATTCTTCAATCAGGCTTTCGCGAAATTGTGGTCGCTCGATACCGCCTGGCTGGAATCGCAGCCGAGCAACACACTGATCCTTGATCGTCTGCGTTCGGAAGGCAAACTGCCCGAACAGCCGGAATGGCGCAAGTGGAAGGATTCCGTCCTTTCCGCCTATCGCGCTGTCGAGCCGCAGGAACATATGTGGCATCTGCCGGATACGCGGACCATGCGCGTTGTCTCCAACCCGCACCCGCAAGGCGGTGTGACGTGGTTCTTCGAGAACATGACCGAAAAGTTCGAACTCGAAGGCCGTTACAACACACTTATCAAGGTGCAGGGCGAAACGCTCGACCATCTGGCGGAAGCAGTGGCAGTGTTCGGCTCCGATGGGCGCATCCGGCTTTCCAACCCGTCCTTTGCCGATCTCTGGGCTCTGCCGATGCCGCTGATCGTCGAAGGTACGCATATTTCATCGATTGCCAGGATCTGCGGCGAACGCGGCGGCAACGGTCTGTGGGATGATTTCGTGTCTTCTGTCACCGGCTTCCTCGATGAGCGCAATGGGCGCATGGGGCAGGTGGAGCTGGACGACGGCGCCATTCTCTCCTTTGCCGTGGTGCCGTTGCCGAAAGGTCAGACCATGCTGACCTTCATCGACGTTACCGACACGGTGCGCGTTGAACGGGCGCTCAAGGAAAAGAACGAGGCACTGGAACTGGCCGACCAGATCAAGAATGACTTCGTTCAGCACGTTTCCTATGAATTGCGTTCACCGCTCACAAACATTATCGGCTTTACCGAACTGTTGCAGACGCCGGCTTTCGGATCGCTCAACGAGCGCCAGATCGAGTATCTCGACCATATCAGCACCTCGTCATCGGTTCTGCTGACCATCGTCAACGACATCCTCGATCTTGCGACCGTGGATGCAGGCATCATGGAACTGGAGGTTGGCGAAGTTTCCGTCGTGGAAGCGATTTCGGCTGCCGCCTCCCGTGTCGGCGAGCGCTTGCGTGACCACGATATCGGGCTCGACATCGACATTGCCGACGATGTGGATGTGTTCAAAGCTGATGCAAACCGCGTCCGTCAGGTGCTTTTCAACCTCCTGTCCAACGCCACCAACTATGCGCCGGAAGGCTCCAGCATCCAGCTGCAGGTGGCGCGCGAAGGATCGGAAGTGGTTTTTGCCGTCCACGACGATGGTCCCGGCATGCCTGGAGAAGTGCTCGACACGGTTTTCAAGCGCTTCCAGTCCTATCCGAATGGCGGTCGCCGCCGGGGTGCGGGGCTCGGCCTTGCCATCGTCAAGAGCTTTGTCGAGCTGCACGGTGGATCCGTCGATATCGATACGGGTTCCGGTCGCGGAACAACGGTCATTTGCCGCTTTCCGTCGGAAACACGCAGCTTCCGCGTCGCTGCCGAATAAGGTAAAGGGTGCTCATGAGCGCCTCACAATCCAGCATTAGCTATTTCTTGTCCGACGAAGCCGCAACGCGGCGTTTCGGCGAGGATTTCGCCCTCGCCTTGCAAAAGGGCGATCTCGCCACGCTTTCCGGTGATCTGGGGGCGGGGAAATCCTCGCTTGCCCGGGCGATCATTCGGGCAATTGCCGATGATGAAGGTTTGGATGTTCCAAGTCCGACTTTCACGCTGGTGCAAAGCTATGAGACTTTGCGCATTCCTGTTGCCCATGCCGATCTTTACCGCATTTCACATGGTGAAGAACTGGATGAGCTGGGGCTGCCGGAGTTTCTGGAGGACGGCGTGGTTCTGGCCGAGTGGCCGGAGCAGGGCGAGGGGTTTCTGCCCGAACCGTCTTTTGCCGTCACGCTGAGCCATGAAGGGGCAGGGCGACGTATTGCCGTGTCGGGACCGGTGGCTGCGATCCAGCGGCTGGAGCGCTGTCGGACGATCCGCGCATTTCTTGAAAAAAACGACCGGGGAGAGTCCACACGTCGTTATTTCCAAGGAGATGCCGGTCCCCGTAGATATGAGCTCATCACAAGTGTCTCTGATGGTGTGGAAGTTCTCATGAACGCGCCAGCGATGTCCTATGATCCGCCGCTACGTAATGGCAAGTCCTACCGTCAGCTTGCCCATATTGCGGAGAATATTCAGGCTTTCGTGGCAATTGATGGCTTGCTTGCAAAACATGGTTTTCGCGTGCCGCAAATGCGTGCGGTGGATATTGATGCAGGGCTTTTGATCCTTGAGAATCTCGGAACCGAGGGCGTGCGGGCAGCTTCCGGGGAACCTGTCGCGGAACGCTATGAAGCCGCCGGGCGCTTTCTGGCGCATCTGCATGGGGTTGCCTGGCCCGATCATGCACCGGTGGCAGGGTATCCCGATCACATCATTGCTGGTTTTGACCGCGATGCGATGATGATCGAAGTCAACCTGATCGGCCAATGGTATGCGCCGCGCATGATGGGCAGGCAGCTTACAGACGCAGAAAAGCAAGCTTGTGAAACCGCATGGGATCGCGTGATCGCTGACATTGCCGATGTCGAAAAGAGCCTGCTCTTGCGCGACTACCATTCGCCGAACCTGTTCTGGTTTCCAGATGCCGAAGACAAGATCGGTGTCATCGATTTTCAGGATGCGATGATTGGACCGGCAGCCTACGACGTGGCTTCGCTGGCCCTTGATGCGCGTGTGACGATTTCGCCAGAGCTGGAACAGGCTGTGGTCGCGGTCTATTGCGACGAGCGTCATGCGCTCGGACATGCGTTCGACGAGGCTTTGTTTCGCAAGGCCTATGCGGCCATGGGCGCGCAGCGCAATGCCAAGCTGCTCGGTCTTTTTGTCCGGCTCGATGAGCGCGATGGTAAGCCGGATTATCTAAAGCACCTGCCGCGCATCCACGACTATCTCAGGCGTGTGCTGAAGCATCCGGTCATGGCGCCGGTGGCAGCATGGTTTGAGGAATTGGGGTTGATGCAGGAAGGAATGGCAAGCAATGAAAATGCCTGAAATGGCCCCAAAGACGGCAATGGTTCTTGCCGCCGGGCTTGGCAAGCGCATGCGTCCCATCACCGAAACCATTCCAAAGCCGCTGGTCAAGGTGGCAGGCAAGCCCTTGATTGACTGGGGGCTCGATGCGGTGGCGCAGGCAGGCATTGGCACGGCAATCGTCAATGTGCATTATTTAGCCGACAAACTGGAAGAGCATCTTCGTGATCGCAACGATCTGGAGATCGTGATTTCGGATGAACGCGAAATGCTGCTTGATTCAGCCGGCGGCATCGTGAAGGCACTTCCGATACTCGGAATGGAACCGTTTTTCATACTGAATGCCGACACATTCTGGGTGGGCGATGAGAAGGCTCCCAATCTGTTGGCGCTCACCGAGTTCTGGGACGCAGACCGGATGGATATTCTCCTGATGACGGCGCGTCTCGATCAGGAAACCGGTTATGAAGGCAAGGGCGATTTCGTTGCCGATGAGAAGGGGTGCCTGCGTCGTGCGCGCGATGTCTCCGGCGAGCCTGTGATCTATGCGGGAGCGGGGATCATCCATCCTCGCATCTTTGATCGTGTGGAGCCGGGTGTGTCTTCGCTCAACCGCTATTTCGACGAAGCGATTGCAGCGGGTCGCCTTTATGGTATGCCAATGACCGGGCACTGGCTGACCGTCGGAACGCCGGACGCAATCGGCGAGGCAGAGGCAGCGCTTACTGCATTTGCATAAGGAGGTAAAACGCATGAGCGCACGACGACCCAGAGATGGGAAACAGCGCCTGTTTTCAATTCCTCCCGGCACGCCATTTCTTCCCGCTTTTGCCAAGGCGCTTCTGGAAGGACGACTGGTCGAAGGTTTTCCCGGCAACCCTTCCGATCCGCTGGCATTGGCCAATGCAACTATCTATGTGCCAACGCGCCGTGCGGCACGCGCTTTGCGGTCCATTCTGGTTGATAGGAATCCGGCTAAGAGTGCTATTTTGCCGACGATAAAACCGCTCGGCGACGTGGATGAAGATGCCGCTTTCTTCAATGCAGGCTCATCGGGCGTCTTCGATATCAATCCGCCTATCGGTACGGCGGAGCGGCTTCTGCTTCTGGCGCGATTGATCCGCCCATGGCGGGAATCGCTGCCTTCCCATGTGCGCGCACTATTCGGTGTTGACGATGTTTCGGTTCCGGCAACGACTGCCGATGCGATCTGGCTTGCCCGCGATCTGGCGGGGCTGATGGATCAGGTCGAAACCGATGGGGCCAAGTGGAGCGAGCTTGCTGGAATTGCCCCGGAAGACCTCGCCGACTGGTGGCAGGTCACGCTCGGCTTTCTCAACATCGTCACCAATCTGTGGCCGGATATTCTGGCGGAACGCAGGCTTTCAAATCCCGCTGCGCATCGCAACGATCTCATCTGGAGCGAAGTAAGGCGCCTGCGCGCTCATCCGCCTGCCGGGCCGGTCATCGTCGCGGGTTCCACCGGCTCGATACCGGCGACTGCAGAACTCATTTCCGCCATTGCGGACTTGCCGAATGGCGCGGTGGTGCTGCCGGGACTGGACCGCGATCTGGATGATGCAGCCTGGGAGATGCTGGCATCGGCAACCGACAATCCCTCGACCTTCGGTCACCCGCAATTCGGGTTGCGCAAGCTTCTCGATGCAATGCAGACATTGCGTAGTGATGTGGAACATCTGGATGATATGCCCGCCTCCAAACGCCTGCGTGAGCGGGCGGTAAGCGAAGCGCTTCGCCCGGCGGAAACGACCGATGCATGGGGGCAGCTTGGAAATGACCCTAACACACAGCCGGAAGCCTTGCGGCAGGCAGCGCAGACGATCGATCTGATTGAAACTGCCAATGAGCGGGAAGAGGCGCTTGCCGTCGCTCTCGTCCTGCGCGATGCGATCAATGATGAAAACAAGATGGCTGCGCTGGTTACGGCAGACCGCAATCTGGCGCGACGCGTGGTGGGTGAACTTGCCCGTTTCGGGATCGACGCCGACGATTCCGGCGGGCGGCATCTGCGCGATGTCGAGACCACGACACTGCTGCGGCTTCTGGTCGAGACGGTCTTTAGCCCGGGCGATCCGGTCGCCTTGCTGGCGCTGGTCAAGCATCCGCTGCTGCGGTTGGAAGCTCCCCGTATAGAACGACGCCTTGCTGCCGAAACCCTGGAACTCATCGCCTTTCGCGGTGGCACGGGCCGCGCCTCCGTGCTCGATCTTCCCGCATTCTTCGATCGGCGGCTGGAAGAAAGCGCCAGCCAACCATGGCAACCGGCATGGCACGGCACGGTCACGCCGGAAATGATCGCCGCTGCCCGAAATCTCTGCGAAAGCCTGTCGAAGGCCGTGGTCCCGCTGGCACCTTTCGTTATCGCCGCACGCAGGACTGAGATCGGCGAAATCGCGCGTGCCACGGTGGAGGCGCTGGAAAATCTTGCGCGGAATGAAAAGGCCAGCGTGGCGCCTTTTTATTCCGGAGAACGCGGCGAACAGCTCGCCGCCTTTTTGCGTGGTCTGGTTTCGAGCGAAGCCGGGCTCGATTTTGAGGCCTCGGAATGGCCAGCCGTCCTGGATGCGCTGATGGCGGGCGAGACGGTCAAGCCGCATCCGGGCGGTCATCCGCGCCTCTTCATCTGGGGTGCGCTGGAAGCGCGCCTGCAAACCATGGATACGGTGGTAATCGGTGGCCTCAACGAGGGGAGCTGGCCCGCCCGCACCCGCAATGATCCGTTCATGTCGCGCCCGATGAAGTCGATGATCGCGCTCGATCCGCCCGAACGCCGTACGGGCCTTGCCGCCCACGACTTCCAGATGGCGCTCGGCATGGATCATGTGGTGCTGACGCGCTCGCAGCGTTCCGACAATGCCCCGACCGTGCCCTCGCGCTGGCTGCAGCGGCTTGAAACGGTGCTGGGCGCGGATGTGACGGCCGAAATGCGCCGGCGTGGGGCGCGTTTTATCCAGTGGTCGCGTGAAATCGACTGGGCCGAAGATGTTCCTTTCGTGAAAAGGCCGCAGCCCGCGCCGCCGGTCCTAGCGCGTCCGAAGCATTTTTCGGTGACGGAAATCGAAACGCTGCGCCGCGATCCCTATGCGATCTTCGCCAAGAAGATACTGAAACTGCGGCCGCTGGAGCCGCTGATCCGCGATCCGGCTGCTGCCGAGCGCGGCACCTTGTTCCACGATATTCTGGGACATTTTACCGAAGAAGCCATCGATCCGCTGGCACCGGATGCCGCAGAACGGTTGATGGAACTGGGGCGCATCCTCTTTGCCGATATGGACTTGCCGACGGAAATCGAAGCCGTGTGGTGGCCCCGTTTCACGGCGCTTATTCCGCAGTTTCTGGCCTGGGAAAGCGAGCGCGCCTACAATGTCCAGACCCGCTTTGCCGAGATTTCGTCAGACAAGCGCGAGGTTGAAGGACTTGGCATCACGCTTTCCGGCCGTGCTGATCGCATCGACCTGATGCGAGACGGGACGGCGGAAATCATCGACTACAAGACGGGATCGACACCATCGCCCAAACAGGCACATGTGCTGCTGTCGCCGCAGCTTGCACTGGAAGCTGCGCTTCTGGTGCGCGGTGCTTTCCGGGAGCTGGGCTCGGTCCGCGCATCCGATCTGACCTATGTGCGCCTCAAGGCGGGCGGTGAGGTAAAGCCGGAATCCATCCTCAAGATCGGACGACCGCCATCCGAAAAAACCGCACCGGCGCTTGGCGAGGAATCCTGGCAGCGGCTGACGCAACTGCTGGCCGAATACCAGAAGCCGGACAAAGGTTATCTGTCGCGTGCATTGCCGTTTCGCGAGACGGACCTGACAGGCGATTACGACCATCTGGCGCGGGTGTTGGAATGGTCTGCCGGAGGTGATGCGGGCGGAGAGGGGGAGACATGAGAAAAGCGCCTATTATCCCGGATGAAACACTGCGGGCGCAAAGCAACGCAGCAAATCCGGCAGCTTCCGTCTGGGTGTCCGCCAATGCGGGTTCGGGCAAGACTCATGTTTTGACCGAACGGGTTATCCGTCTGCTGCTCGAAGGCACCGATCCGTCCAAGATTCTCTGTCTCACCTATACCAAGGCGGCGGCAGCGGTGATGCAGAACCGCGTGTTCATGCGGCTTTCAGAATGGGCTGTCCTGCCCGATATCGAACTTGCCGAGCGTCTTAAGTCGCTTGAAGGCCGCAGACCGGGCGATGCCCGTCTTGCTGCGGCACGACGGCTGTTCGCCCGTGCGCTTGAGACGCCGGGCGGGCTTAAAATCCAGACCATCCATGCTTTCTGCGAAGCGATCCTGCATCAGTTCCCGCTTGAGGCGAACATTGCCGGTCATTTCGAGATGATGGACGATCTGATGCAGGCAGCCCTTGTTGGCGAAGCACGGCGGCAGTTGCTCGAAACCGCGCATGGCGGCGGCGATATTGAACTGGCAGAGGCCTTTGCCGATGTTTTGCAGGCATCGGGCGAGATGGGGCTGCAATCGCTTCTGGATGAGGCTGTGAGCAGGCGCAACGGCTTGCAGACCTATATCGCCGAACTGGGGGTTGCCGGGCATCGCAGCGAAGCTCTGCACCGGGCTTTCCGCTTCGATCCGCAAACCAGCGAAGACGATCTTGTCGCTGAACTCTGGCCGATACTGGAATTTTCCGACGATACGCTCGACCTCATCATGTCGATCCAGAAAGGTGCGTCGCGCGCGCAGGATTTTGCGCTGCAGCTTCGCCGTTTCGAAAAGGTGACGAGCCAGCGTGACCGCGAAGCGGTGTTGCGCGCTGCTTTTTTGAAAAGCACCGGTGAGCCAAAATCCGGTTCCTATGTCGGCTCGGCAGCGGTCAAAAAGCTTCTGCCTGATTTCGAAGAGGATTTCGACGCAGCAGCGGCACGTGTCGAACAGGGTCTCGATCGGCTGAAGGAATTGCGCCTTGTGCGGCTCAATCTGGCCGCGCTCACGCTGATCGATAATCTGCTGCAACGCTATCACGACCTGAAACGTCGGCGCGGCCTGCTCGATTTCGAGGATCTCATCACCCGGACCGTGGCGCTGCTCGCCCGCAACGGGGCAGGGCAGTGGGTGCAGTACAAGCTTGATCGCGGCATCGACCATATTCTGGTCGACGAGGCGCAGGACACCAGCCCCGACCAGTGGCAGGTCATCCGCATGCTGTCGGAAGAGTTTTTCTCCGGCCTCGGCCAGCGCAATATCAGCCGCACACTCTTTGCCGTGGGGGACGAAAAACAGTCGATCTATTCGTTCCAGGGCGCAGTGCCGGAGGATTTTGCGGCGCAGGGTAGAGCAATCGACGTTAAAACTCGCAACGCTGATCTGACTTTCAGCGAAGTACGTTTGAATTTTTCTTTCCGCTCCACTCCCGATGTACTCCAGGCCGTAGATGAAGTTTTTGGACGTCCGGAAGCCTATCGAGGCCTCGGAGATGCGACCATTCATACTGCCATTCGTTCCGGCGAACCGGGCGAGGTAGAAATCTGGGATATGCTGACGCCGGAAGTGGTGGAAGAGCCGGACGACTGGCGAGAGCCGGTTGATCATCTGGCAGCACCCGCCGTCCGGCTGGCGGATCAGATCGCGGCCACCATTCGCCACTGGCTGGATCGCGGGGAGCCTATTCCGGGCCAGAACCGGCGGATCATGCCGCGTGACATCATGGTTCTGGTACGAAAGCGCGACCAGTTCATGCCTGCCCTGTCGCGGGCGCTGAAAAACCTGTCCGTTCCGGTGGCAGGTGCAGACCGCTTGCGGCTCACCAGCCATATTGCCATTCAGGACCTGATGGCGCTCGGTCGGTTCGTGCTTCAGCCATCGGACGATCTTTCGCTGGCATCGCTATTGAAAAGCCCGCTATTCGGCTGGGATGACGACCAGTTGTTCGAGCTTGCCCATTCGCGAGCTTCAAGCCTCACTCTGTTCGAGCGGCTTTATCAGGCATCGCGCGGCGATG
Organism: Ochrobactrum vermis; assembly: GCF_002975205.1. Lineage (NCBI taxonomy): Bacteria > Pseudomonadati > Pseudomonadota > Alphaproteobacteria > Hyphomicrobiales > Brucellaceae > Ochrobactrum > Ochrobactrum vermis. The sequence goes on from NZ_PCOC01000001.1 coordinate 2,730,862, forward strand.
CTGCGCTGGCCGATGTGCACAAGACCTTGAGCCGCTGGCGCAATATGGCCGACACGATGCCGGTGTTCGAATTCTATGCACAAATATTGAGCGCGGATGGTGCGCGGCGAAAACTCCTGGCGAGGTTGGGGCCGGAGGCGGGCGACATCATCGACGAATTCCAGAATTATGCGCTTTCGGCCGAGCGTGCCGGTCTGCCCGGCCTGCAGGCTTTCCTTGAAACGCTGGAAGCGGCATCGCCGGAAATCAAGCGAGAACTCGATCAGGGGCGCAATGAAGTGCGCCTCATGACCGTCCATGCCGCCAAGGGGCTGGAAGGGGCGGTGGTGTTTCTCGTGGATCCGGGAAGCGCGGTCTGGACAGGCAGCCGCGCGCCAAAGCTCATTCCTTTTGACTTTTCGAACGATAATCCGTCGGTGAAAGGCTATCTCTGGCAACCGAATGCTGGATACCAGACCGGGTTCACGACAGCACAGATCGAGAAGCTCAAAACGCGGGCCGAAGAAGAATATCGTCGCCTGCTCTATGTCGGTATGACCCGAGCAGAAGATAGGCTCATCATTTGCGGTTATCGCGGCACGCGCGAAAGCGGCGAGACATGGCATTGCCTTGTCGAGGATGCGCTGGCTACCAAGGCCGAGACATTCGTGCACCCCGTTCTGGGTGTTGCCGCGAGGCGTTATCGCAATACTCCGCGAGGAATGGTCGAGATTACCGATCAGGATAGGACCGAAAACCACGCGCTGCCGTCGCTGCCGCGCGACTATCTGCGACCGATAAAGCCGGAAACCGGATTGCCGCGACCGCTGGCGCCGTCCGGCGCATCCGCGCTGATCGAAGCAGATGAGGAACCGCCACTCGATATGTTTTCGCCGGTACTCGGGGCAGGCGACGGCACGCCGGCCTTTGCACTGCGACGCGGCACGGCGATCCATATGCTGCTGCAATATCTGCCGGATGTACCGCAGGATGGGCGTGAAACGCTGGCACGCAACTATCTTGACCGGATCGCTGCCGACTGGCCGGAAACGGAGCGCCAGATAGCATGGAAGAGCGTCAGGACCATTCTGGACGATCCGACCTATGCGCCCGTCTTTGCAGAAGGCTCACGCGGGGAGGTCGCCATCATGGGCACGATCGAGCTTGGCGGGCGTGATCATGCGGTTTCCGGTCAGATCGACCGCATCAGCGTCGGTGAGGACCGGGTTCTGATTGTCGACTACAAGACCAATCGCCCGCCACCGAAAACCATAGAGGCCGTTCCTTTCGCCTATCGGGCGCAGCTTGCGCTCTATCGGGAATTGCTGGTGCCGCTTTATCCGGGACGGATTGTCGAAACAGCGCTTCTGTTCACCGAAGGCCCATATTTGATGCCGCTGCCGGATGTTGTTCTCGATGAAGCGCTGCAGTCTCTGAAAGACTCTCAAGGAAAGGTGACGAACCAGAACTTGACGGATGGCAGCAGACACGCCACATGATATAGCGAATGAAGAGCGGATTGTGTTGTGAGTCTGAAAAAGATGTCTGCCGTTCTTGGTGAAAAAAGAGGATAGCCCTATGGCAACCGTTAAGGTCGATAACAGCAATTTTCAGTCGGACGTTCTTCAGTCGAGCGAGCCTGTCGTGGTGGATTTCTGGGCGGAGTGGTGCGGTCCCTGCAAGATGATCGCTCCGGCTCTGGACGAAATCGCGACCGAAATGGCCGGTCAGGTCAAGATCGCCAAGGTCAATATCGACGAAAACCCGGAACTGGCTGCCCAGTTCGGCGTGCGTTCGATCCCGACGCTTCTGATGTTCAAGGACGGCGAACTCGCCGCCAATATGGTTGGCGCCGCTCCGAAGAGCCGCCTTGCCGACTGGATCAAGGCTTCGGCTGCCTGATCGTTTCAGCATAAGAAATACAAAACCCGGCCTTCGAGCCGGGTTTTTGCTTATAGGGGTGGCGTGCCGTTATCGCGTAAGACTTCACCGGCAAGGTAAAGCGATCCGCCAATCAGGATACGGGGTGGTGCTTCGTCTGATGGCCATGTGTCGCGTAGAAGCTTCAACGCATTGGCAACCGAATGCACAGGCTCTGCCGACAGGTTGGCTTTTTGAGCTGCTACCGCCAGCTCATCATTGGGAATGCCCGCGTCGCTGGACGGAACAGGCACGGTGAAAACATGCCGCGCCATACCGGCAAAAGCCTCGAAATAGCCAACCGGATCTTTGGTGTTGATCATACCCGTTACAAGAAACAGCGGGCGTTCATTGCGTTCTTCCAGATCGCCAAGCGTCTCGGCGATGACTGCGCCCGCACCCGGATTGTGGCCGCCATCGAGCCAGATCTCGGATGCCGCCGGTGCCAGGTCGACGAGAGCGCCATGGGTCAGTCGCTGCATGCGGGCTGGCCAGTCCACCACCATCAACGCCTTTTCGACGGCTTTGTCGGTCAGGCTGAAACCCGCCATCTGCACAGCCTCGATTGCCGCAGCAGCGTTGGAAATCTGGTGGCGCCCGAGGAGGCGCGGCAAAGGCAGGTCAATCAGACCGTCCTCGTTCTGGAACACCATGCGACCATGTTCCTCAAAAGCGAGGAAATCCTGCCCGTAAACCGAAACAGGACAGCCAAGACGATCTGCAGTCGAGACGAGCACTTCCCGCGCCGCGTCGAAGGGCTGAAAACCGACGACGACGGGACAATCCTTCTTGATGATCCCGGCCTTTTCAGCCGCAATCAGCTCTACGCGGTCGCCAAGATAGGCCTGATGGTCGATGGAAACCGGCATGATGAGCGCGACGGCAGGTTCGGTAATGACATTGGTGGCGTCGAAACGTCCGCCAAGTCCGACTTCCATGACGACGACGTCTGCCGGATGCTCGGAAAAGAGCACAAAGGCCACGGCCGTCAGGATTTCGAAAACGGTGATATGCTGACCGCCATTGGTCGCTGCAACGCGCTCTATCGCGTCGGCCAGAACATCGTCACTGACAAGTCTGCCGCCGCCAGGCGCTGCCAGGCGATAGCGCTCGTGCCAGCGGACGAGATGCGGCGAGGTATGGACGTGAACATCAAAGCCGCCCGCTTCCAGAAGCGCGCGGCAGAAAGCTGTCGCCGATCCCTTGCCGTTGGTTCCGGCGATGTGGATGACCGGCGGCAATTTCAGATGCGGATTGCCGAGCTTTTCCAGAAGACCGCGGATGCGGTCCAATGAAAGATCGAAGCCCTTTGGATGCAACTGCATAAGCCGCTCGATTGCGGCGGCGGCTTTTTCTGTCACGATCAGGCTGCCTTGTCGGTTGCTTCCGTCTTTTCGTGTTCCGGCGCGTCGCTTGTGCCGGGCTGCCGGGTCATGATCTTGAGAAGGCGCGCAACCGTGCCCTTCAGTTCCAGACGCGAGACGACCATGTCGACCATGCCGTGTTCCATGAGATAATCCGCGCTCTGGAAGCCTTCCGGCAGCTTTTCACGGATCGTCTGCTCGATGACGCGCGGTCCGGCAAAGCCGATCAGTGCGCCGGGTTCGGCAATGTGGATATCGCCCAACATGGCGTAGGAAGCCGTCACGCCGCCGGTGGTCGGATTGGTCAGGACAACGATATAGGGCAGGCCTGCTTCCTTGAGCATCTCCACCGCAACCGTGGTGCGCGGGAGCTGCATCAGTGACAGGATACCTTCCTGCATGCGTGCGCCGCCCGATGCGGCGAACAGAACCAGCGGACGCTTCAGCTCAATGGCTTTTTCGAAGCCCTGGATGATCGCTTCGCCGGCACCCATGCCGAGCGAACCGCCCATGAAACCGAAATCCTGAACGGTGGCGACAATCGGCAGGCCTTCGATCGTGCCGAGGCCGTTGACGATAGCGTCTTCCATGCCCGTGCGCGTGCGATAATCCTTGAGACGGTCGATATACTTCTTCTCGTCGCGGAATTTCAGCGGATCAACGGGCACTTTCGGCGCTTCAAGCGTGGTGTACTCGCCATTGTCGAAGAAGAAACGCAGACGGTCCTTTGCCTTGATGCGCATGTGGTGGCCCGAGGAAGGGATCACAAACTGGTTGCTCTCAAGGTCCTTGTGAAACACCATTTCACCGGTCGACGGATCCTTGATCCAGAGGTTTTCCGGCATTTCACGACGGCCGAGCATCGAATTGATCTTCGGACGGACGTAGTTGGTGATCCAGTTCATGACGTTTGGTTCCGTTTCTTGTTCTTCGGCAAAGAGCTTCAGCCGCTTAAATGGACGATTTATTGGGCGGCTTCAAGGCGTGTGGCGCGCACGCTCTCAGCAAGGGCGTGGACAAGTCCGGTTGCCGCAGCAACTGGATCGCCCTTCGGCTTGCCATTTTCGTCCAGTTCACCGGCAATCGCGTTGACAATCGCCGTACCAACGACCACGCCATCGGCATGGGTGGCGATGGCTGCTGCCTGCTCCGGCGTCTTGACGCCGAAACCGACGCAGATCGGCAGATCCGTGCTCTTCTTGATATGACGCACGGCTTCGCCGACCTTTGTCGTATCGGCAATGGCCGAGCCGGTGATGCCGTTCATCGAAACGTAATAAACAAATCCCGATGAATTATGCAGAACCTTCGGCAGGCGCTTGTCGTCGGTGGTCGGCGTGGTGAGGCGGATGAAATTGATGCCCACTTTCATCGCCGGAATGCAAAGCTCGGCATCCATTTCCGATGGAAGATCGACGACGATCAGCCCGTCCACGCCGGAAGCCTTGGCATCAGCCAGAAAGCGGTCCACACCGTAGATATAGATCGGATTGTAATAACCCATCATGACGATTGGGGTCGTGTCGTCTTCCTTGCGGAATTCTGCTGCCATGTGCAGCGTCTTGGCGAGCGTCTGACCGGCATTGAGGGCGCGCAGGCCTGCGGCCTGAATGGCCGGACCGTCCGCCATCGGATCGGAAAAAGGCATGCCGAGCTCGATCACGTCGGCACCGGCCTTGGGCAGCGCCTTCATTACCTTGAGCGAGGTTTCCAGATCGGGATCGCCACCCATGAAATAGGTAACGAGCGCCGGGCGGCCCTCTGCCTTCAGTTCAGCGAATTTGGTGTCGATGCGAGTAGTCATACCGTGCCCCGTGGCAAAGTGCGCGCCAGATAGTCGGCAACGGGCTTACCCGCCATCGCCGTTTCCATCCAAGCACGCCGTTCAAAGTCTATGATTCCGAGTTCCCACACACAGGCCATCAGCAGCGGCTGTGCGGGCATGAATTCCACCTCGTCGCCGAGTTCCGACTGCCAGAGGATTTCCGTGGCGATGCCGCCTTCGAGCCACCAGTGCAGAAGCAGCCAGAGACCTTCCTCGCCCTGATGCAAAACGGCGAAACCAACCCCCAGATGCGGCAGGGTGACAAGCTTTTCAGCGGCGGTTTCGATCTGTCTGCGGGCGAGGCCGACGGCAGCTTCCACGACAGGATTGTCCGGATCGGCTTCGATAATGTTGAGTTTGATCGTCGCCGGGCCGCACGTCGTCAGGCCGTCGAACCATGCGGCGCGCGGCTTGTAGACGGAGATTTCGGCGACGTCATTACCCATATCAGATGTCCATGCCGAGCAGCTTGCCGACCGTGTGGACATCCTTGTCGCCGCGACCGGACAGGTTGACGATCATGACCTGATCCTTGCCCATGGTCGGTGCCATTTTCACCGCCTGCGCGATGGCATGGGCGGATTCGAGCGCAGGGATGATGCCTTCGGTGCGCGTGCAAAGCTGGAATGCATCCAGCGCCTCATCGTCGAGGATCGGCACATAGTCGACGCGCCCGCTGTCCTTGAGCCATGAATGCTCCGGCCCGACGCCCGGATAGTCGAGACCGGCGGAAACCGAATGGCCTTCGAGAATCTGACCGTCATCGTTCTGGAGGAGATAGGTGCGGTTGCCATGCAGCACGCCGGGCCGACCTGCGCTCATCGAGGCGCAATGTTCTTCGCCGTCGAGACCGCGTCCGCCTGCTTCGACACCAACGATCTTTACAGAGGCATCGTCGAGGAATGGATGGAACAGACCAATGGCATTCGAGCCGCCGCCGACCGCTGCCACGATCACATCCGGCAGGCGTCCTTCCTGTTCCAGAATCTGCTGGCGGGCTTCGGTGCCGATCACAGACTGGAAGTCGCGCACCAGTTCCGGATAAGGATGCGGACCGGCAGCGGTACCGATGAGGTAATAGGTGTCTTCGACATTCGTCACCCAGTCACGCAGGGCTTCGTTCATCGCATCCTTGAGGGTGCCGTTGCCTGCGGAAACCGGGATCACTTCAGCGCCGAGCAGCTTCATGCGGAACACATTCGGCTTCTGGCGCTCGACGTCGGTTGCGCCCATATAGACCACGCAAGGCAGGCCGAAACGCGCGGCAACGGTGGCCGAAGCCACACCATGCTGTCCGGCGCCGGTTTCGGCGATGATGCGGGTCTTGCCCATGCGCTTGGCGAGGAGAATCTGGCCGAGGCAGTTGTTGATCTTGTGACTGCCGGTATGATTGAGGTCTTCGCGCTTGAAGTAGATTTTCGCGCCACCCAAATGTTTCGTCAGGCCTTCGGCATAGTAAAGCTTGGAAGGACGACCGGCATAATAGGTGGAAAGGGCATTCAGCTCCGCCTTGAATTCAGGGTCGTTCTTTGCCGTTTCATAGGCTTCCTGCAATTCGTGGATCAGAGGCATCAGCGTTTCGGCAACAAAACGTCCGCCGAAAATACCGAACATGCCCTCTTCGTCGGGGCCTGTCTTATAGGAATTGGGTGCAACCGGCTTGTTCAACGCTTCCGCTCCGTCAGTTCAGGCTGTCATACAGGGCATCGGCGCGCATCGGCGACAGCCCGGAAAAAATTCTCGATGAGACGCACATCCTTTTCGCCAGGCGCGCGCTCAACACCGGACGATATATCGATACCCGGCGCATGGGTCTTGTCCAGCGCCTCGGCGATATTGTCCGCATTCAACCCACCGGAAAGCATGTAATCGATATCCGCGTCAAGCGCGGCCAGAAGTTCCCAGTCGAATGACACGCCGTTGCCGCCCGGAAGGTCAGATCCCTTCGGCGGCTTGGCATCGAACAGGAAACGGTCTGCTATGCCTTTATAGGCTGTAATCGCGGCAAGATCGCTGGCCTCGCGCACCGAAAAAGCCTTCATGACCGGCAGGCCATAACGCGCCTTGATAAAAGTCACGCGTTCCGGCGTCTCATCGCCGTGAAGCTGCAGAATATCGGGTTTCACCGTTTTCACGATATCATCCAGCGTTTCATCGTCTGCATCGACTGTAACGGCAACGACAAGCGCACGTCCCTTGACCGCATCGCGCAAGCCTGCTGCCGTCTGCGGGGGTATATGGCGCGGGCTTTTGGGAAAGAAGATGAAACCGATATGCGTCGCACCGCCGTCGAGGGCGGCGGCAACGGCGTCGGGGGTTTTAAGCCCGCATATTTTGATATCGAGAACCATGGTTTTCCGTCGCATAAATCCGGGGGCTACTCAAGTTATTCCGTCCGTTGCCGATCTATTCGGAGAGCGGATGGCCGTCAAAACCCTGTGCGATCAGAAAATCATACGCCTCCATGACCTCAAGGGGAACCGCCTGTGCAATCTGATAGCCCTTTGCCGGATATTCAAGGATGCGTTGAAGGTCACCGGTCATTTCACTGATAAGCATCTCGACCGGATGATCTGCCGTCGGCTGGCCCTCGAAGGATACGAGCGGCGCGGTGATGCTTGCGCGTGCTTCCGGCCATTGCCGCGCCACTGTCGCCAGAACGCGGCGCTGTGTCTGCGGTTTGGTCACAAGGATGGCGCTGATTGCGCCGGGGGCAAGCCGTTCGCGACTGAACCTTATGTTTTCGCCGATATTGGTGGCATTGGGTTCGATCGTGATCGCTTTTTCGGGCACGCCGCGCTTGATTGCGATTTCAGCAAAGGCCTCGGCCTCGCTCGATTGATAGAGCTTGTCCGTCCAGTGACCGCTTTTGCCGGTAAACACCAGCCAGGTCGCCATGCCGGACAGAAAGAGATCGGCTGCCCTCTCGGCAACGCGCGGATCGTAGCTGCCAAGCCCGATAATGACATCGGCGGTTTCCAGCGGATCATAGATGCAATGATAATCCCACAGCACCTTGGCGGCGGTCAGTATGGATGGGGTCATGTGAAGTCGATAGCCTGTAATGCGCTGCCATTGCGCTTCAGCCAAGCCTTACAACGTTCCGTGTCGGGACAAAGCTCATGGCAGAGTTTCCAGAATTGCGGCCCATGATTCATCTCGATCAGATGCGCGACTTCATGCGCGACGAGATAGTTGATGACGGCCGGCGGTGCCATGCCGATGCGCCAGGAGAAGGAAAGGACGCCATCCGAGGTGCACGAGCCCCAGCGGCTCTTGGTGTCCTTGAAGCGGACGGCCTTGGCCTTGCGCCCGACGGTTGCCGTATGGCGTGCGACAAGCGCTTCAATATCCCGCTTCACCTGCCCCTTGAGATAGTCGGCCAGACGGCGCGGCAAATGGCTGGGATCGCCATGAACGAGCAGCACATTTCCTTCAAGAAGGTCGACTGTGCCGCGTCCGGGCTGATGCATGATGAGGTGCGGCACACCGCGAACGGGAATTTTCACACCGGGGCGTACGCCCGGCTGATCGGGCAGTTTTGCGATACGGCTTTCGATCCAGCTTTCGTGGCGATTGAGGAAGCTAAGCACTTCGCGCTCGGGTAGTCCGGGCGGAACCGTGATGCGCAATCCCCTGCCACCTGCTTCGATACGCAGGGTCAGTCGTTTGGCACGCGGGTTTTCGAACACACGCAATGGCAACTCGCGACCTGCCACCGCATGGATGCGTTCGCTCCGGACCGTCGCCGTATTGGCAGATGTCCTGTTGCCGCTGATTTGCCGAAGGAAGGATAAGCCCATCACTTAAGAATAAGCGATTCGCGTGAAAAACCAGAAAAATTTGCTGTTTTGGCCAAAACGGCGCGGCCAAACCGCGCCGTTTCGAGAGATTTCAGGGTGTTATACCCCATCAAACATCGGTGATGTCGTTCTTGCTGCCTTTGGCTGGCGTCTTCTTCGCGCTGGCACGGCGTTCAGCCATGAAACGATCGAATTCTTCCTTGTCGCGGGCGCGGCGAAGTTCTGCGGCATAGGCCTCGAATTCGGCGCGCGCCTCTTCAAGCTTGCGGCGTTCTTCAGCCAGTCGTTCCAGCTCAGCACGACGCCAGTCGTCAAAAGCCTCGTTGCCGGTGGTGTTACCGAAGTTGAAGCTTTCGCCTTTGCGGCAGTTGCGGAACGAGCCAAACATGGAATCGGTCTTTTCGTTCACGCCGCGCTTGAACCCTTCGAGGCGATCACCCCAGAGGATATAGGCGAGCATGGCAAGGCCAAGCGGCCAGAACAGGAAAAAGCCGAGCACCATCAGCGCAATCGTGGCTGGCGTCCATGCCGGGCGGATCAATGCAGTATTGGTCATGGTCTGCTCCGTCGAAAAGCGCATGCCATTCAACCGTTCGACATCGTCCGGCAACATGCGCGAAACCAGGGCCTGCCAGCCCGCTCCATGCGGACATTTTCTTCTGGCGGCTTGACTTCGACGTGGTGAAAAGATTGCGGCTTTTCAAGAATGCAACCTGCGGATTCAGGCTGCGTTTCGCCTAACCAATGTGATTAATTCGAAATTTTTTTGCGAAGATGCTCAAGAAAAGTGACGCATAGCCCGGCTATCAGCGCCCAGAAAGCGGAGCCAACCCCGAAAAATGCCATGCCGGAGGCCGTCACGGCAAAGGTTATCGTTGCAGCAAGACGTTCATGTTCGTCCTTCAGCGCCAGCGACATCGCATTGATGAACGGGCCTGTCAGGGCAAGCCCGGCAACAAGGGCGATGAGCGTTACCGGCAATACGGCAAAGATCGCGACCAGCGAAGCGCCGAAAAGGGCAAACACGACATAGATCGCTGCATAGACCGGTCCGGTAAGCCAGCGTTTGCTGTGGTCCGGATGTGCATCGGGATTGGTGCAGAGCGCTGCCGAGATTGCGGCAAGATTGGTGGTGGATGCCCCAAAAGGCGCTGTCAGCAAAGAAGCCAGGCCGGTCACGCGCAGGCAGGCGCTGGTTGGCGGTTCATAGCCCGAAGCGCGCAGCACGGCGAAGCCCGGCAGGTTCTGCGAGGCCATGGTCACCAGATAGAGCGGGATCGCAATGCCGATCATCGCACCCATGTGGAATTGCGGCCAGATGAGGGTAAGCGTCGAGATTTCTGGCGCGGGCAGGGCAGGTGAGCGCCCTGTGATCAATGCGAAGATCATGCCGGTCACCAGCACGGCAATGACGGCAAGCGACGGGTTGAACAGGCGGATGATGAAGAACAGCGCCACCAGCGGCAGAACGAAAACCGGATCGCCGGGCACTGTTTTGGCCGCAGCGATGACGAAACTCAACAGCACACCTGCAAGCATGCCTGACGCGACCGAGGCGGGGATGCGGGAAACGAGTACCGACAATTGACGGATCAGTCCGGTGGCGACCAGTGCGAGTGCGGTCACGATGAACGCGCCAACCGCTTCCGGCATGGTGAAACCGGCACTGGCGCCGATCAGTGCCAGCCCCGGTGTGGACCAGGCTGCGATGATCGGCATCTTGTAGCGGATGCTGAGCCAGGCGGAAGAAGCGGCAATCGCAAGACAGATCGCCGTGACCCAGCTTGCGGTTTCGGCCTGTGTGGCGCCCAGCACCTGTGCTGCAGCAATGATGAGTGCCAGCGTGCCACCGAAGCCGACAATGGCAGCAACCGCCGAGGAAGCGAAAACCGAAAACCGCATGATGATGCCCCGTTATGCTGTTGCGGTAACGCGTTCGGCCAGACCGGAAACCGTGCGGATGAGAAGATCGAGGTCCTGCGGGCGCGAAAGCCGGTGGTCGCCATCGCGTACGAGCGTCAGGGTCACGTCATCGACAGGCAGGTGTTCCACCAGCGTCAGTGCGTGTTTGTAGGGAACGTCGGGGTCCTGCATGCCCTGCAGGATATGAACCGGACAGCCGGTCTCGATAATATTCTTGAGAACCAGATTCTTCCGTCCGTCCTCGATCAGCGCACGCGTATAGATATAGGGATTGGGCGAATATTCGGAGGGTTCTTCGAAATAGCCCTTTTCCTGGAGATCTTGTTTCTGTGCTTCGGAAAGCGTGGGTTCCACGAGCACGGCGGTAAAATCGGGAGCCGGCGCGATCAGCACAATCCCGGCAGGCGACTTGCCTTCCTTCTTGAGCTCCTGCGCCATCCGCAGCGCGATCCAGCCGCCCATGGAGGAGCCGACAAGAATCTGCGGACCCTTGGTAAGTTTGCGGTAGACCGCAAGGCTTTCGTTCAGCCAGCGCGAGATGGTGCCCTGATTGAAATCGCCACCGGATTCGCCGTGGCCGGAATAATCGTGCCTGAGCGCACTGTGTCCGGTCTCAGCTGCCCATTCGTCGAGAACGGCCGCCTTGGTGCCCAGCATGTCGGAACGATAGCCGCCGAGCCAGACCACGCCTGGAGATTTGCTTCCGGCTCTGTAACGCAGGGCGATGTTCACTCCGTCCACGTCGATGAATTCCAGCCCCGCAGCGCTCATTTCAAATCTCCTCATTTTCCGGGAGTGTTTTGGCATGTTCGTAATTGAGTGAAAACCCGCCATCTGGTGCGAGGCCCTTGAAATGACGGCAAATGTGACCGATATGCCGCTTGTCTCCCGCGAAATGACGCCAAAAAGAACGTTTATCACGCGGGGGTGATTTTTCCTGTCAAAGATGCTATTGACTTCGCCGCCTGCTTGACGACATTTCCGCGATCAACTGCGGTTTGATCGAGGATATGCCGTCTGGCAGCAAGTATCCGACCGCATGAGACGTAACAATTCAGGAGATAACGACCATTCGCCGACCCTTCAGAGCGACGCCGGTTCAGAAAGATGGACCGCGCTCCAACCGTGATATCCGGGTTCCCCGGGTTCAGCTTATCGATGCCGAAGGCCAGAACCACGGCGATGTTTCCATTCAGGAAGCTATCGCCATGGCAGAGGAAGCGGGCCTCGATCTCGTTGAGATCGTGCCGAACGCGGAGCCTCCGGTTTGCAAGATCGTCGACCTCGGCAAGCTGAAGTATCAGAATCAGAAAAAGGCCGCCGAAGCACGCAAGAAGCAGAAAACGGTTGAAATCAAAGAGATCAAGATGCGACCGAACATCGACACCCATGATTATGAGGTGAAGATGAAGGCTGCTCTGCGTTTCTTTGAGGAAGGCGACAAGGTCAAGGTTACCTTGCGTTTCCGTGGACGCGAAATGGCGCATCAGGAACTTGGCATGAAGCTTTTGCAGCGTGTCAAGGAAGACACTGTTGAAATTGCCAAGGTCGAGTCCGAGCCGAAGCTTGAAGGCCGTCAGATGATGATGGTTCTCGCTCCGCGCTGAACATTTCGAAATGCCTTGGAAAAGCCGCCTTCGGGCGGCTTTTCATTTGTCCTGACAAATATGGGATCATGAAACTGCAATGAAGACTTTGGGCGAACTGGGTAAATATCAGCAGCGTCGGCGTCTTGCGATCGGTGCCGTTATAGTGCTTCTGGTCGTGGCGCTGCTTTTCGTGAGCTCGCAATCGACCGGGCATTTTCATGAGTATATCGAGGCGTTCGGGCTTAGCCTGATCGTTGCGGCCATTATCGGGCGCATGTGGTGCACGCTTTATATCGGCGGCCGCAAGAGCGCGGAAATCGTCCAGAGCGGGCCGTATTCGGTTACGCGCAATCCGCTCTATGTCTTCAGCAGCATCGGTGCGATGGGTATCGGCGCGCAGACCGGCAGCATCATCATTGCTGCAGCATTCGGCGTGCTTTGCTACCTCGCTTTCTCGGTTGTCATCCGGACGGAAGAGAAATTCCTCAAGCAGAATTTCGGCCAGCCTTATGAAGCCTATTGCGCGAGTGTGCCGCGTTTCTTCCCGAAGTTTTCGCTGTTTCGCGACGACAAGGAGCTGATCGTCCGGCCTGACCGGATCTACCGCACCTTTACGGACGGTCTGGTGTTCTTCGTCGCCTATCCTTTCTTTGAGTTCGTGGAATATTTGCAGGACATTCATGCCCTGCCAGTGCTTCTGCGACTTTATTGAGGTTCAGGCTGCGATTCAGCCCAATTCGGGCATTGCGTTTTGCGGTCTTTAAGCCTATAAGGCCGCGTTCGAACCGCCCGGCAGGGCATGCCGTGGCGGTTTCGTATGCTTTTCAGGCTCGGTCTGCCTGAAAGTAAAAACACTGTTCCTGTGTGACGCAGGCACGAGCGCCCTTAAAGCAAGAGGCGTGGAGTGCCGCAGGCACGACGGGGACTAAACAAAGGAGTAGCAAAATGCCCAAGATGAAGACCAAATCGGCCGCCAAGAAGCGGTTCAAAATCACTGGCACTGGCAAAGTTGTAGCCGCGGCTGCAGGCAAGCGTCATGGCATGATCAAGCGCTCGAACAAGTTCATTCGCGATGCACGCGGCACCATGGTGCTCTCGGAAGCAGACGCGAAGATCGTAAAACAGTTCCTGCCTAACGGCCTCTAAGCCGCTGTCCTTTAAGGAGATCATACTATGGCACGCGTAAAACGCGGCGTTACTTCACACGCCAAGCACAAAAAAGTTCTCGATCAGGCTGCCGGTTTCCGCGGTCGTCGCAAGAACACCATCCGCACCGCTAAGGCTGCAGTTGACCGTTCGAAGCAGTATGCTTACCGCGACCGTAAGAATCGCAAGCGTACGTTCCGCGCTCTCTGGATCCAGCGCATCAATGCTGCTGTCCGCGAACAGGGCCTGACCTATGGCCGTTTCATCGACGGTCTGGCAAAGGCTGGCATCGAGATCGACCGCAAGGTTCTGTCCGACATCGCAATCCACGAACCGGATGCATTCGGTGCGCTGGTTGCATCGGCAAAGAAGGCTCTTGAGTATCTCAAGAACACCGAAACGCCGAACGCTTTTGAAGGCGCTGTCCGCTAAGCCAGCCCTTCCCAAGTGACATTTTGAATTTGGGAAACCCGCGCTGGCTCGGCTGGCGCGGGTTTTCCTTTTTCGGGCGTTCAGAACGCATCCCGAAAAGTGTGAAACGGTTGTTGGAACAAGATGCGAAAAGCAAAGGCATAGACCGGAGATGAAGGATGAGCCGGGCAAGCTGAGACTGGACGTGGATGATCTCCGCAGCCTGCTGGTTTTGCTTGTTCAGAGCCAGGGCAAGCGTGTTTCCAGCGCTGTGATTGGCGGTCATCGCGTCTGGATCAAGCGCTACGATGCCGAAAGGCGTCCGCTTGCGAAGCGTCTGCACAGCCTGATTTCGCCACTTCTTCTCTATCCGTTCCTGCGCAGCCCGAAAGATGTTGGGGAAGTAGGCATGGCCGACCGTGAAGAGCGCAAGATGAGCGCTTTTCTAGAGGCCGGCTTTCAGGTGCCCGGAATTGTCTACCGCCAAGGGGCGGTGATGGTCCTGAGCGATGTCGCGCCGATCATCCAGGATCGGCTCGACCATTTGCGTCGAAATGATCCGCAAGGCCATGACGCGCTTCTCGTCCGTTGTGCCCATGCTTTGGGTGAGGCCCATGCCGCAGGACTGTGCCACGGGCGTCCGCATCCGCGTGATTTTTTCGAGAAGAATGGTGTTGCCGGTTTTCTGGATTTCGAGGAAGAACCGGAAACCATCATGCCGCTGGCCGCCGCACAGGCGCGCGACGTGTGGCTTCTGTTTTTCCAAATCACCGCGCAGGCGCGTCTTGCGGGGACGCCGCAAAGGGCATTTGCAACCTATCGCGCGGCGGCACCGTCTGCTGTGATCCCGGAACTGAAGAAAATCGTCGGGTTTTTCCGATTTACCATCGCGCCGCTGAGGCTGTTCCGCCGGATATTTCTAGGCGGTGATGGAAGACGGCTTTTGCAGGCGATGGAATTTTTTGACGCCAATCTTGATGCGTCTTACCAATCAGGCCAAAGAGAGTGACGACAACGCTTCTTTGGCTTCGGAGCAAAATATCTGGAGCGCTGCAGGCGCGACCAGGGAACTCAAAACAAGAGGCGTGGAGCGCTGCAGGCGCGACAGGGAACTCAAACAAGAGGCGTGGAGTGCCGCAGGCACGACAGGGATTTAAATGATGAGTGATCTAGAACAACTCGAACGGCAAATTCTCGAAGACATTGCGGCAGCGGTTGATGAGCCTGCTATCGAAGCCGTGCGTGTCGCAGCCCTTGGCAAGAAGGGCACGGTTTCGGAAAAGCTGAAGACGCTGGGTTCCATGACGCCGGAAGAACGTCAGGCGCAGGGGCCGGCCATCAATGGCCTGAAAAACCGCGTCACCGAAGCGCTGACCGAGCGCAAGACAGAGCTGCGTCGGCAAGCTATTGCAGCACGCCTGGAACGTGAGAAGGTCGACGTGACGCTGCCAGTGCGCGAAAGCGCTGCCGCGCGCGGTCGTATCCATCCGATTTCACAGGTTATCGATGAAATCACCGCGATTTTCGCGGATATGGGTTTCTCGATTGCCGAAGGCCCGGATGTCGAGACCGACTATTATAATTTCACGGCGCTGAACTTCCCTGAAGGCCATCCGGCGCGCGAGATGCACGACACGTTCTTCTTCAATGCAGACGAGAAGGGTGAGCGCAAGCTATTGCGCACGCACACGTCGCCGGTGCAGGTGCACACGATGGAGAAGTTTGCAGCGCTGCGTGACAAGGAAGGCCGCGACGAACCAATCCGTATCGTCATTCCGGGCAAGACCTATCGCATGGATTCCGACGCCACCCATTCGCCGATGTTCCATCAGGTCGAAGGTCTGGTCGTCGACAAGTCGGCCAATGTCGCCAACATGAAGTGGGTGCTCGAAGAGTTCTGCAAGGCTTTCTTCGAAGTGCCTTCAGTCAAGATGCGCATGCGCCCGAGCTTCTTCCCGTTCACCGAGCCATCGGTTGAAGTAGACATTCAGTGCGACCGTTCCGGCCCGCATGTGAAGTTCGGCGAGGGCAATGACTGGCTCGAAATTCTGGGCTGCGGCATGGTGCATCCGAATGTGCTGCGCGCTTCCGGCTACGATCCGGACGTCTATCAGGGCTTCGCATGGGGCATGGGTATTGATCGCATCGCCATGCTGAAATACGGCATGCCTGACTTGCGCGCCTTCTTCGATGCCGATGTGCGCTGGATCGAACATTACGGTTTCCGCCCGCTCGATATTCCGACGCTTTTCGGCGGACTGAGCGCGTAAGGACAGGAAGGGACAAGACAAATGAAATTCACGCTTTCCTGGCTCAAGGATCACCTTGAAACCGATGCGACGCTCGATCAGATCGTCGAGAAGCTGACCGATATCGGTCTTGAAGTGGAATCGGTCGATGACCGTGCTGCTTTCAAGGCCTTCAAGATCGCCAAGGTTCTGACGGCCGTTCAGCATCCGGATGCCGACAAGCTGCGCGTTCTCTCGGTCGATACGGGCGAAGGCCAGCCGGTTCAGGTCGTCTGCGGCGCACCGAATGCCCGCGCCGGTCTCGTCGGTGTTCTGGGCCGTCCGGGCGACTATGTGCCGGGTCTCGATGTCACGCTTTCGGTCGGCAAAATCCGCGGTGTCGAAAGCTTCGGCATGATGTGTTCCGAGCGCGAGCTGGAGCTCTCTGACGAACATAACGGCATTATCGACCTTCCGGACGATGTTCCTGTCGGCACCAGCTTTGCAGCCTATATGGGCCTTGATGATCCGATCATTGAAATTGGCCTGACGCCAAACCGTGCGGATTGCACCGGTATTCGCGGCATTGCACGCGATTTGGCAGCAGCCGGTCTTGGCACGCTCAAGAACACCCTGCCGGAAGCGGTGAAGGGTGAAGGCGAAACGCCGGTCAAGGTCATTCTCGATCAGGATGCCGAAAACCCGTTCTGCACCGGCTTCGCGCTGCGCATGGTCAAGGGTGTCAAGAACGGCCCAAGCCCGAAATGGATGCAGCAGCGCCTGAAGGCCATCGGTCTGCGCCCGATCAACGCACTGGTGGATATCACCAACTACGTGACGTTCGATCAGGGCCGCCCGCTGCATGTTTTCGATGCGGCCAAGGTCAAGGGCAATCTGACAGTGCGTGCGGCAAAGGATGGCGAAACCATTCTCGGCCTCGACCAGCGCGACTATAAGTTCAAGCCGGGCATGTATGTGATCGCCGATGAAAACGGCCCCGAATCGATTGCCGGTATCATGGGCGGCGAACACTCGGGTTGTGATGAAAACACCACCGACGTGCTGATCGAATCCGCTCTTTGGGACCCGCGCATGATTGCACGCACGGGCCGCGAGCTGGGCATCGTCACCGACGCACGCTATCGCTTCGAGCGAGGCGTCGATCCGGAAATGATGGTTCCGGGTGCAGAACTGGCAACCAAGCTGGTTCTCGAACTCTGTGGCGGTCAGCCGACGGTTCTCGACGTGGTTGGCTACAAGGCTCCGACCGCGCGCGTGATTGATTTCCCGGTTACGGAAGTGAAGCGTCTTACCGGTATCGAGGTTTCCTATGACGCATCGTTCGACATTCTGAAGCGTCTTGGCTTCGGCGTTGAAGGTGACGGCAAGGTCATCAAGGCAACCGTGCCGTCATGGCGTGGCGACGTGGAAGGCAAGGCTGACCTCGTTGAAGAAGTCATGCGTATCCATGGCATCAACCAGATCGACCCACAGCCGCTGCCGGGCCTTGGTACAGTCAATGGTCGTATTCTGACGACACTGCAGATCCGTACGCGTCTGGCACGCCGCACACTTGCTTCGCGCGGCATGATGGAAGCTGTGACCTATTCCTTCATTTCCGACGCGCAGGCCAAAGCCTTTGGCGGCGGCAAGCCGGAGCTGAAGCTGGCGAACCCGATTGCAGCCGATATGTCGGACATGCGTCCTTCGCTTCTGCCGGGTCTGCTTGCCGCCGCACAGCGCAACGCAGATCGCGGTTTTGGCGATACGGCTTTGTTCGAAGTGTCGGGCATCTATGAGGGCGACAAGCCGGAACAGCAGCGTCGTGTGGCTGGCGGTGTTCGTCGCGGCACGGCTGGCGTTGAAGGTTCAGGCCGTTTCTGGGCTGGCAATGCAGCACCCGTTGGCGTCTTCGATGCCAAGGCTGATGCTTTGGCCGCACTGGAAGCTGCCGGTGCGCCGGTTGACCGTATCCAGATCGAAGCCGGTGGTCCGGAATGGTTCCATCCGGGTCGTTCGGGCACGTTGAAGCTTGGCCCCAAGGTCGTGCTTGGCCACTTCGGCGAGTTTCATCCTGACACGCTGGAAGCGCTCGACGTGTCGGGCAATCTCTGCGGCTTCGAAATCTATATCGATGCGATCCCTGAGCCGAAGGCAAAGGCAACCCGCACCAAGCCTGCGCTCAACCTGTCGCAATTCCAGAGCCTCAAGCGCGACTATGCCTTTGTGGTGGATGCGAATGTGGAAGCAGGCAATGTCGTGAAGGCGGTTTCCTCTGCCGACAAGAAGCTGATCGTTGGCGTTCAGGTGTTCGACATCTTCACCGGTGCATCGCTTGGCGAAGGCAAGAAGTCGATTGCGGTTGAAGTGCTGCTGCAGCCGCAGGATCGCACATTGACCGACGACGACCTGGAAGCACTATCGAAGCAGGTCGTGGCCAGTGTGGCCAAGCAGACCGGCGGCGTCCTTCGCGGATAAGCATGAAACAAAAAGCCCGGCTTCAAGCCGGGCTTTTTACTTTGGCGGGCATGGCGCGCATGGCCATATCGATGATCTTTTGCACGGCGGCCCGCGAACTGCCGTCACGCGCCTCATAGGAGAGGCTCTGCTGGATCGCGTGGTAGAATTCGCTCATCTGGGCGATATCGGTTTCGGGCGGCAAGTCACCCTCGCGCAAGGCGCGTTGCAGGCGCTTTGAAAGCAGGTCCTGATTGGTGTGGCGAATGGCGGTCAGGAATTCTTTGACCGGCACATTTTCCGGTTTGCACTGTATCGAACTGACACTGATCATGCAGCCGCCCGCCGGACAGACGAAAGCACTGTCCGCGCTCAGTTCCAGCCATTGGCGCGTGCCTTCCTGAATGGTGGCCGCGTTTTCCAGTGCATCAAAAGGAGGAGCGCCGATGGTGCGGCGGTAATAGTCGACGGCTTCACGAAACGCCTGCTCCTTGTTGCCGAAGGCGGCATAGAAACTCGGCGGCGTGATGCCGATGGCGGTCGTGAAGTCGTTGATCTGGGCGCATTCATAGCCTTTGGCCCAGAAAACCTTCATCACCTTGTCCAGCGCTGCATCGCGGTCGAAGCTGCGCGGGCGTCCGCGTGGAACCATTTTTCGCCCTTTCTGTAATTATCCCTATATAATTCGCTTGACCCTTTCGGGCAAGGCGATATTAATTTATGTAGTCTACACTATATAAATAGGATTCGTCTCATGAACGATACGTGCGAATCTGCCCTTGCGGCGGAAGGGGCGGTTGCGTCCCGTAAAGAGGCGCGGGCAATACCGCTGGTCGTCTATTGCCTCAGTCTCGGTGTCTTTGCGCTGACGACCTCCGAACTGATGATTTCGGGCATGCTGCCGTCGCTTCAGGTGGCTTTTGGCCGTTCCATTGCCGATATCGGCAATCTGATCTCGCTCTATGCCCTCGGCATGATGATTGGCGGGCCGCTGGTGACGATCCTGTTTCTGGCGCTGAAGATCGAGAACAAGCGGGGGCTGCTGCTTCTGCTGATCTTCTATGCGGCGGCGCAAAGTGTGGCCGCGTCAACAAGCAGCTTCCAGATTCTGCTGATCGCGCGAGTTCTGACTGGTATGGCAGCAGCAACGAGCTTCGGACTGATGCTTGCCATCACCGCACAACTGGTCGAGCCGGAACTGCGTGGACGCGCATCCTCGCTGGTTTTCGCCGGATTGATGCTCTGCACCGTGCTCGGCGTGCCGATTGCAACGGCGATCACCAATGCTTTCGGCTGGCGGGCAAGCTTCTGGGCCATTGTGGTTCTGATCTTGGTTTGCGCCCTTGTCATCGCAATCAAGATCGAGTCGTCGCCTGATGCGCCGCAGGCCGATCTGCGTTCGGAGCTGGCGGAAATGCGCAAGCCGAAACTGTGGGCGGCTTATGCCACCAGCGCGCTGGTCATCGGTTCGTCATTCGCCGTTTACAGCTATCTGTCGCCGATCACGGTGGAACTGGCTGGCTTCTCGGCCATGCAGGTTCCGTTTCTGCTCGCTGTCTATGGCGGTGCCAATATCGTCGGTAACTATATCACCGGCCGCTTTGCCGACCGTCACACGATCCCGACCATTGCCTTCGGTCTTGTGATAATGCTCGCAGCGATGCTGATTTTCGCGCTTTTCGCAGAATTGAAACCGGCTGCAATCCTTTCCATCGTGATGATCGGCCTGACCGGCATTGCGCTTAATCCGGCTTTCATCGCGCGAGTAATGCGGATCGCGCATCCCGGTGCACTGGTGAACGCGATGCATGCATCTGTCATCAATATCGGTCTCGGGCTTGGGCCGTGGGTCGGTGGTCAGGCGATGGAGGCCGGCTATGGCCTGCACGCGCCGTTATGGGTTGGCTTTGCCATGACGCTGGCTGGGCTCCTGACGCTCGCGCCACCAGCCTTGCGCAGGATGTAAAAAAGGGAGCCCGACGGGCTCCCTTTTTGTTTGAGGCCGTTCATCAGAGACCGGTCAGCGCAAGTTGCTGTTCGTTGTAACGCTTGCCAGCGATCAGGTCGGGCGCGGATACCTCGTCCAGACGCTGCAGATCCTGCGGCGTCAGCACGATGTCGACGGCTTTCACATTGTCTTCCAGATGGCTGATCTTGCGGACGCCGGGGATCGGCACGATGAAATCACCGCGGCTCAACACCCATGCCAGCGCTAGTTGCGCGGGCGTGACCTGCTTTTCCTGTGCGATCTCGACGATGCGATCCACCTGCCGGTTGTTTGCTTCCAGATTGCCCGGCTGGAAACGCGGCAGCGTCTTGCGGAAGTCGTCTTCGGCGAGGTCGGATTGCGAACGCAATGTGCCGGTCAGCATACCGCGCCCAAGCGGGCTATAGGGTACGAAACCGATACCAAGTTCACGGCAGACCGGCAGCACATTATCCTCCGGATCGCGTGCCCATAGCGAATATTCGCTTTGCAGCGCCGCGATGGGATGGACCGCATGAGCGCGGCGCAGGGTGGAAGCACCCGCTTCCGAAAGACCGATAGCGCGAATTTTTCCCTCGTCAATCAGGTCCTTCAAAGTGCCAACCACATCCTCAATCGGCACGGATGGATCGACGCGGTGCTGGTAGAACAGATCGATCACATCGATGCCGAGCCGTTTCAGGGAGGCCTCGGCTACCTCCCGGATGTGTTCGGGACGGCTGTCGACACCTTTCATCTGGCCGTCTTCGATCTTGAAGCCGAACTTGGTTGCAATAGTCACCTGGTCACGGAACGGCTTAAGCGCCTTGCCGACGAGTTTCTCGTTCTCAAACGGACCATAGACCTCTGCCGTATCGAAAAATGTCACGCCGAGCTCGACGGCGCGATGCAGCGTACGGATTGCGTCCTGCTCGTCCTGGCCACCATAGGCATGGGTCATTCCCATGCAGCCGAAACCGAGGGCGGAAACGCTCAATTGCTGGCCGAGTTTGCGCTGTTGCATAGTAGTTCCTTTCGAATGGTGGTTGAAAGTACTGAAAATTTTGCGGGAAAATCGGGAGGAGATTCTGGCAGAATGCGCCCTCATGGTGGCTGCGTCTGAGCCAGGGATCACGTTGCGAACAATAAAACGGGACGATCAATTCGATAATACCGATTTATTTTCACAGCTTGTTCTGTAATTTATAACAATGAATCGAAGCCAACTGTCACAGCTAGCCGTTCTTGCCGCCGTCGCGGCCCATGGAAGTTTCCGTGGCGCGGCGCGGGAATTGGCGATTGCGCCGTCGGCCGTCAGCCACGCGGTAGCGACGCTGGAGGACAGTCTGGGTGTGCGTCTCCTCGCGCGAACCACGCGCAGCGTCGCACCGACGGAGGCTGGGCGGCAATTGCTGGAAAGGCTGGCACCGGCACTTGAAGAGATCAACGCGGCTTTGGGCGCCGCTGTCGATTCGCGGGATCGCCCTTCGGGGATACTGCGAATCACGGCGCCCTATGTGGCTGCCCAACTGGTCATCGCACCGCGCCTGGGTGAATTCGCCAGGGCTTATCCCGACATTACACTCGATCTGCGGGTGGAAAACGGCTTCACTGATATTGTTGCAGCAGGCTTCGATGCGGGTGTGCGTCTCGGTGAAAGCCTCGAAGTGGATATGATAGCAACGCGGCTTACCGGACATGTTCGCGCGGCAATCGTTGCTGCACCGGCTTATTTCGAAAACCATCCGGTTCCGGTCGAGCCGCGCGATCTCCTGCATCACGCCTGCATCCGCCATCGTTTTCCGAGCGGTCGAACCTATCGTTGGGAGTTCGAAAGGGTGGGCGAGGCACAGGAAATCGCCATTGAGGGACCGCTGATCGTCAATGACGACAGGGTTATTCTGGAGGCGGCTTTGAACGGTGCCGGACTTGCCTATCTGTTCGAAGATTATGTTCACGATGCTTTGGCGGAAGGGCGGCTCGTCCGGGTTCTGGAAGACTGGTGCCAGCCCTTCGCCGGGCTTCATCTCTATTATCCAAGCCGTCGTCAGATGCGCCCGGCATTACGCGCATTCATCGATTTTTATCGCCACGCATCGGGAAACGGTCAGTGACGGGGATGTCGGATCACTTGCGTTATGTGGCTTTGCTGCCTGCAGAACAGCGGAATATCTTTTCACAGATGATTCTGGAAAGTCCGATGCTGGCCGACGCGCTGCAACGGTTGCATGAACTGGCCGGAGAGGCATCCGAATTCTGGCTCGTCTCTGGTGCGCTCTATAACACTATCTGGAACCGGCTGACCGGGAGACCGGCCCTGCATGGAATCAAGGATCTCGATATCATCTATTTCGACGGCAGCGATCTTTCCTGGGAAGCGGAGGATGCGGTCATCGCGCGGGGGACTGAGGTCTTTCGCGATTTTCCGCTTCCGGTGGAGATTCGCAATCAGGCGCGGGTGCATCTGTGGTTCGAAAAGCGCTTCGGACAACCCTACGCTCCGCTTCATTCGGTGACTGAATCGATAGAACGCTATGCGACGATTGCCCATTGCGTGGGCGCGCGGCTGGCAAAGGACGACGAGCCGGCAGATTGCGGGCTGCTCATCCACGCTCCTTTCGGCCTCGATGATATTTTTTCGTTTCGCATTCGGCCCAATCGTGCCATCGATAACCGCGAAACGCATGAAATCAAGGCGGACCGCGCGCTGAAATTCTGGCCGGAACTGACCGTTCAGGGCTGGGACGTGCCGGACTGAGACTTGGATTGAGCCCGGATCGGGCCCGGCTCCAGCTTTGAATAAAAGAGGGAATAGCATGTTTCGTTGGGGTATTCTTTCAACCGCCAAGATTGGTGTCACCCAGGTGATTCCAGCACTTTGCGCCTCCGATAACGGTGTCGTTCATGCCATTGCGAGTCGCGACCAGTCGCGTGCGCGCGCCGTTGCCGACCGTTTTGGTGCACCGCTGGCCTTTGGTTCCTATGAAGAACTGCTGGCAAGCGACGCCATCGACGGCGTCTATATACCGCTGCCGACATCACAACATATCGAATGGAGCCTCAAGGCTGCCGAGGCGGGCAAACACGTCCTGTGTGAAAAGCCGATCGCACTCAAGGCCGACGATATCGATCAACTCATCGCCGCGCGTGACAAGCACAAGGTCACGATGGCCGAAGCCTTCATGGTCTATTATCACCCGCAATGGATCAAGTTGCAGGAGCTTCTGGCCGAAGGTGCCATCGGCCAGCTTCGCCATGTGCAGGGCGCTTTTTCCTATTTCAATGTCGATCCGGACAATATGCGCAATCAGCCGGAACTGGGTGGTGGCGCTCTGCCGGATATCGGCGTCTATCCGACCGTGGTAACCCGTATGGTCACCGGGCAGGAACCGGTGTCGGTCAAGGCGTCGGTGGAGTATGACCCGGCCTTCGGCACCGACCGCTATGCCAATGTTTCAGCCCGCTTCGACGGCTTCGACCTGAGCTTCTATGTCGCCACGCAGCTTGGCGCTCGCCAGACGATGGTTTTCCACGGCGACAAGGGCTTCATCGAAGTCTATGCGCCGTTCAATACCGGCAAATACGGTCACGGCAGCATCGCGCTTTTCGATGCCGGTCATACGAAGGCGACAGAATGGTCGTTCGGAGATGCCAATCATTATCAGCTTCAGGCCGAAAGTTTCGTGCGGGCTGCGCGCGGTAACAAGGATGCGCGGCTTTTCTCGCTTGAAAATTCGAAAGCGAACCAGAAATTCATCGATGCCATCTACCGTGCGGCAAAAGACGGCGGATCGGCTATGGTATGATGGCCAGCACGCACTATGTTGGGCAGCGAGCGGTCCCTATTGTGTATGTCGATAGGCCCCTGTCAGTATTTCCGGGTGTGGAATCTGCCTCAGCTTGACTGTTGTGACTTGCAGTGAAAAACCGCGTTTCTTATATACGCCTCGCACAGGGCATTGATGTTCGTCTGGAAACCGGCTCGGTGTCCGGATAAATGTCGTGAAAAGAGCATTGTGAAACCGATAGGAACCGCCCATGGAACGCTCGGTAGAGGTCTTGGCGGTTTGCTGAATGGAGAGAAATATGGCTAAAGTTATTGGTATCGATCTGGGAACGACCAACTCCTGCGTATCCGTCATGGACGGCAAAAGCGCGAAGGTCATCGAAAATGCCGAAGGTGCGCGTACAACCCCTTCGATCGTTGCGTTCTCCGATAGCGACGAACGTCTCATCGGTCAGCCTGCAAAGCGTCAGGCCGTCACCAATCCGGAAGGTACCATTTTTGCGGTCAAACGCCTGATCGGGCGCCGTTTCGACGATCCGATGGTTACCAAGGACAAGGACCTGGTCCCGTATCAGATCGTCAAGGGCGACAACGGCGACGCATGGGTCGAAGTCCACGGCAAGAAATATTCCCCGTCGCAGGTCTCTGCGATGATTCTTCAGAAGATGAAGGAAACTGCTGAGTCCTATCTCGGCGAAACGGTTACGCAGGCGGTTATCACCGTTCCGGCCTACTTCAACGACGCTCAGCGCCAGGCAACCAAGGATGCAGGCAAGATCGCCGGTCTTGAAGTGCTGCGTATCATCAACGAGCCGACTGCTGCTGCACTCGCTTACGGTCTCGACAAGAACGAAGGCAAGACCATCGCTGTTTATGACCTTGGCGGCGGTACCTTCGACGTGTCGGTGCTCGAAATCGGCGACGGCGTCTTCGAAGTGAAGTCGACCAACGGCGACACCTTCCTCGGCGGTGAAGACTTTGACATGCGTCTGGTCGAATACCTGGTTTCCGAGTTCAAGAAAGAAAGCGGCATCGATCTCAAGAACGACAAGCTCGCTCTGCAGCGCCTCAAGGAAGCTGCCGAAAAGGCCAAGATCGAACTGTCGTCCTCGCAGCAGACCGAAGTCAACCTGCCGTTCATCACGGCTGACCAGACTGGTCCGAAGCACCTTGCCATCAAGCTGTCGCGCGCCAAGTTCGAAAGCCTGGTCGACGATCTCGTCCAGCGCACGATCGAGCCTTGCAAGGCAGCACTGAAGGATGCCGGTCTCAAGGCTGGTGAAATCGATGAAGTGATTCTGGTTGGCGGCATGACCCGTATGCCGAAGATTCAGGAAGTCGTGAAGGCCTTCTTCGGCAAGGAACCGCACAAGGGCGTCAATCCTGATGAAGTCGTTGCCATGGGCGCGGCCATTCAGGCCGGTGTTCTGCAGGGCGACGTCAAGGACGTTCTGCTGCTCGACGTGACCCCGCTTTCGCTGGGTATCGAAACGCTGGGCGGCGTGTTCACCCGTCTGATCGAACGCAACACCACGATCCCGACCAAGAAGTCGCAGACCTTCTCCACCGCCGAGGACAACCAGTCGGCCGTGACGATCCGCGTCTTCCAGGGCGAGCGTGAAATGGCGGCCGACAACAAGATGCTCGGCCAGTTCGACCTCGTCGGCATTCCGCCCGCACCGCGCGGCGTGCCACAGATCGAAGTGACCTTCGACATCGACGCCAATGGTATCGTCAACGTGACGGCCAAGGACAAGGGCACCGGCAAGGAACACCAGATCCGCATTCAGGCATCGGGTGGTCTTTCGGATGCTGACATCGAAAAGATGGTCAAGGACGCCGAGGCGAATGCCGAGGCGGACAAGAAGCGTCGTGATGCCGTTGAAGCCAAGAACCAGGGTGAAAGCCTCGTTCATTCGACCGAAAAGTCGCTGAGCGAATATGGCGACAAGGTTTCGGCTGACGACAAGAAGGCCATTGAGGATGCTCTCGCAAGCCTCAAGACCTCGCTTGAAGGCGACGATGCCGAGGACATCAAGGCCAAGACGCAGACGCTGGCTGAGGCTTCGATGAAACTCGGGCAGGCCATGTATGAAGCCGCTCAGGCTGCTGAAACCGGCGCCGCTGGCGGTAGCGAAGAAGCCGCTTCGAACGACGATGTTGTCGACGCCGATTACGAAGAAATCGACGACGACAAGAAGAAGTCGTAATTCTAGGCTCAATACGCTCAAGCCCGGGGCTCTGCCCCGGGCTTTTGCCAATTATTGAGATGTCATATTCGCAGGTTTTGTATAAGCCTGCATGCTGGCCGGTGTCGGTGAAAATACCGATGAAAGTGTCGGGAAAATCAGCCTCTGTTTGAAAAGTGGCTCTGGCCTGCATACATCTTGATTAGCATGAGACGGTTTCGGGCAAAGTGGTATTGATGCGGAAGCCCGGAGCGCCGCTTCGACGCGTTAGGTCGGATGGTGCTTCGATAAATGAACAATTGGAAACGCTGGCCCCTGACAAGTGTTGAACGCTTCGGGGCGTGTCGCACGAATCTGGGGACCGGTTTCGGGATACGATGTCCGTGAAAGCAAAAGGCGCGTTCCTGTCGCCGGGATAACGAACTGATGAAGATCGACTACTACGAAGCTCTGGGTGTTGAAAGAACAGCAGACGACAAGACGCTGAAGACAGCCTTTCGCAAACTCGCCATGGAATACCATCCGGATCGCAATCCGGATAATCCGGAAGCTGAACGCAAGTTCAAGGAAATCGGCGAGGCTTACGAAACGCTGAAGGATCCGCAGAAGCGTGCCGCTTACGACCGGTTCGGCCATGCAGCCTTTGAAAATGGCGGTATGGGCGGCGGTTTCGGCAACGGTTTTGGTGGTGCTGGCGGCTTTGCCGATATCTTCGAAGACATTTTTGGCGAGATGATGGGTGGCGGTCGCCGTCGCTCCAATGGCGGACGCGAACGCGGCGCCGATCTTCGCTACAATATGGAAGTGACGCTGGAAGAAGCCTATGCGGGCAAGACCGCGCAAATCCGCGTTCCGACTTCCATAACCTGCGACGAGTGCTCCGGTTCCGGTGCAAAGGCCGGCTCCCAGCCGACCACATGTACCATGTGTTCGGGTTCGGGCCGGGTTCGCGCTGCCCAGGGATTTTTCTCGGTGGAGCGCACCTGCCCGACCTGTAACGGTCGCGGACAGATGATCAAGGACCCTTGCGGCAAGTGCCATGGTCAGGGCCGCGTCACGCAGGAGCGTTCGCTGTCGGTCAATATTCCGGCGGGCATCGAGGATGGCACCCGTATCCGCCTCTCCGGCGAAGGCGAAGCCGGTATGCGCGGCGGCCCGTCGGGCGATCTTTATATTTTTCTTTCGGTCAAGCCGCACGAGTTTTTCCAGCGCGACGGCTCCGACCTTTACTGCAAGGTGCCGATCTCGATGACGACGGCGGCCCTCGGAGGCCAGTTCGAAGTTTCGACACTCGATGGCACACAGACGCGGGTCAAAGTTCCGGACGGCACACAGAACGCCAAGCAGTTCCGCCTCAAGGGCAAGGGCATGCCGGTTTTGCGACAGGCGGCTGTCGGCGATCTCTATATACAGATCGACATTGAAACGCCGCAGAACCTGTCAAAGCGCCAGCGTGAATTGCTGGAAGAGTTCGAAAAACTTTCCTCGCAAGAGAACAGCCCGAAATCAGCGGGGTTCTTCTCAAGGATGAAAGAGTTCTTCGAAGGTATCGGAGAGTAATAAAGGGAGCCTTTCGGCTCCCTTTTTTGTTCTTTTCCTTATTCCCGCCTTGCTTAGGGAATTCAAAGCGGCATAAACTTGTCCAATAACGACAATGGGAGCAGCAAGCATGGCAGGACAGCTCGGCAGGAAACTGGCCGCTAAGTTCGATGAGGAGATCCGTTTTTTCAAGGGATGGATAGACGGGCCGAAAGCGGTCGGCGCTATTTTGCCGACGAGCTCCATTACCGCGCGCCGAATGGCAAGCGTCATCGACACCGGCTCCGGTCTTCCGGTCCTGGAGCTTGGGCCCGGCACAGGTGTTATCACCAAGGCGATCCTGAAACAGGGCGTCAAACCGGCCGACCTTTACTCTATCGAATATTCGCAGGACTTCGTGGATCACCTGAATACGGCCTTTCCGGAGGTCAATATCATTCAGGGTGATGCATTCGATCTCGACACTGCGCTGGGCGAGAAGAAGGACCAGAAATTCGACTGCATCATCTCTGCCGTACCGATGCTCAATTTTGCGATGGATCAGCGCATTCAACTGGTGGAAAGCCTGCTTTCACGCATTCCGCGCGGACGTCCGCTGATGCAGATCACCTATGGTCCCTTGCCGCCGGTTCCATCTGGGCGCGGCAATTATATTGTCCAGCACTATGATTTCGTGGTGCGAAACGTGCCTCCGGCGCAGCTTTGGGTTTATCGCAGTCCAATGGTCTAGATTTTTCTTTGCGGAGTTCCGGTATGACTGCACGTATTCTCGTCTTCGCGGGTTCCGTTCGCATCGGCGCTTTTTCCGGCCATATGGCGGATGCTGCTGAAAAGGAGCTGCAGGTGCAGGGTGCGCAGGTGACGCGCATCACACTTGCCGATTATCCGTTGCCGATCATGGACCAGAATCTGGAGAAAGAGCATGGCGTTCCCGACAACGCCATGCGCCTCGGACGCCTGTTCGCGGAACAGGACGGGCTGATGATCTGTTCTCCAGAATATAACGCCTCGATCCCGCCGCTTCTCAAAAACACCATCGATTGGGTGAGCCGCATTTCCCGGGACGGGGACAGGCCATTCAAGCCCTATGCCGGTCTGACGGTCGGCCTGTGTTCCAGCTCTGACGGCATGTTCGCCGGGATGCGTGGACTTTATCATTTGCGTGCGGTTTTGATGAATGTCGGCGTGCAGATCGTCACCGAGCAATGCTCGGTGGGGCATGCATCAGTGGCGTTCAACGAGGATGGAACGCTGAAAGAAGAGCGCAGTGCCCGAATGCTCTCTGCCGTCTGCCGCAGTCTTATCGAGCGGGTGGAAGAAGCAAAAAGCTGATTCCATTTCGTTTGCGATACGCTCCAAAGTGATACGAATTTCGGATTTGCCACACCGTCATCTTTCGTATCGGGCATTGTTGTGCGAAGAGAGTAAAAATCACCACGGAGACTCTGATGATGACGACACACTTGCGCGATCACTTGATCGTGGGCCTCGACGTGCCGACCATTGCCGAGGCTGAGAAGACCGTCGAAGAGCTGGGCGATGCCGTTTCCTTCTACAAGATCGGTTATCAGCTGGTTTTTGCGGGCGGTCTCGACTTTGCAAAAAGCCTTGTCGCGGCGAAGAAGAAAGTCTTCCTCGACATGAAGCTGCTCGACATCGACAACACCATCGCAAAGGGCGTTGAGAATGTCGCTAAGATGGGTGTTTCCATGCTCACCCTGCATGCTTATCCGAAAGCGATGCGGGCAGCGGTCGAAGCAGCAAAGGGATCGGACCTCTGCCTTCTGGGCGTGACGGTTCTGACCTCGATGGACAATGCCGACCTGCAGGAAGCCGGTTATTCTGATGATGCGGAAACTCTGGTGTTGAAAAGGGCGCGTCAGGCGCGTGAGGCGGGTATGGGCGGCATCGTTGCTTCTGCCGTCGAAGCGGCGGCCATCCGTCAGGCGGTGGGGCCGGATATGGCCATCGTCACACCAGGCATTCGCCCTGCAGGTTCAGAAAAAGGCGACCAGAAGCGGGTCATGACCCCTGCCGATGCGTTGAAAGCCGGAGCCAGCCATCTGGTCGTTGCCCGTCCTATTATCAGCGCCAATGATCGCAAAGCCGCGGCTCTTGCCATTCTTGAAGAAATGCGCTCGGTTGCGTGAAAGAGTTACTGGAGGAGACAGCATGACGAAAGCCTACTGGATTGCCCGTGTGGATGTCCGTGATCCCGAGCGATACAAGGACTATGTTTCGACCGCGAAACCGGCATTTGAGCGTTACGGTGCAAATTTCATCGCACGCGGTGGCAAGGCTGAAGCGGTTGAGGGGCAGGGCCGTGCCCGCAATGTGATCATCGAATTCGAGACCATGCAACACGCGCTCGATTGCTACAATTCGCCGGAATATCAGGCGGCGAAGGCGATCCGCCAGACGGTCGCGGATGGTGAGATCATGATTGTCGAAGGTGTTTGAAATCAAAGGGCCCGCAGGGGCCCTTTTTTACGCGTGTTCTATAGCCGGACCGGCGGATCGTGCCGCCCGGCAAGCGTCAGGTCGAGCAGCAGAACCTTTCCGGCATGGGGATCGGATCGGCGCGCCTCTTCGTCGAGGCCTTCATTGGCGCTCGTCACGATCATAACCGTTGCATCAGGTCCAACGAAAGCCGGGCAGGAGGGCTGCCGGACCGGCAGCGGAACCGAACGGATCAGGCGGCCTTGCGGTGAATAGGCATTGAGCGAACTGCCGCCCCAGCAGGCATTCCACAGCGTGCCTTCTCCATCGACAACTGATCCGTCGACGCCGCCTTCTTCGGCCCGGTGATGGAAGACGCTTTTGTCAGATATCGGCAATCCGGTTTCGGGATCCGTGTCGACCCGCCAGATGATATTGCGATCCGTATCGGCGAAATAGGCGATCTTTCCGTCGGGAGAAAAGCAGATCGAATTGGTGATCGTAATGCCCGAGAAAAGCTTTTTTATCTGGCCCTCGCGGTACCACCATACCGAACCCGCATCGGCCTCGGCCTTTTTGCCCATTGTCCCGATCCAGAACGATCCTGATGGATGTACGCGCGCATCGTTGGAACGGGTGATTTCATTATCGGCTTCAAGCGGATGATGAAGGGTCAATCGCCCATTGGAGCGCTCGCGAATGAACAGCCCATGCTCGCTGACGATCAACTGCCGGTCGCGATCGATGACAGCAAGGGCGCTGGCTTTCATGCCGAGTGCATGGACGTGGATTTCGCCGCTGTCCCAGTTTTTCTCGATCAGTTTCTGGCCGAGGATATCGAACCACCAGACGTTTCCGCTCAGAGGATCATAGCCGGGGCCTTCGCCGAGTTGCGCTACATGATCAGCAAACAGGGTAGTTTTAACGACGGTCAATTTTTCCTCCCGAAACGGCCGAACCGATTACAGCCAGCATAGACAACCGATGAAAGCCGATCCAGTTGAACTTCACATATTGGAAAAGCAAAGTCGATGTCCAAGGCGGATTGAGAGAAAGGACTATGTTGCCTGATCATTCCGTTTTAGATTTCCCGCAACTTCGAATCGCGAGGAAATCATGGCTCTCAAAGTCGCGGTCCAGATGGACCATATCAGCACGGTGAACATTACCGGCGATACCACATTCGCCCTTTCGCTCGAGGCGCAGAAACGCGGTCATGAGCTCTATCATTATACGCCCGACCGGCTTTCAATGCGCGATGGCGTCGTTTCCGCTCGCCTCGAAAAGATGGAAGTGCGCGACATCAAGGGCGATCACTATACGCTGGGCGAGCCGGTCCGCAGGGACCTGTCGGAAATGGATGTGGTGCTTCTGCGTCAGGATCCGCCGTTCGACATGAACTACATTACCACCACCCATCTTCTGGAGCGGATTCACCCGAAAACACTGGTGGTCAACGATCCGGCATGGGTGCGCAACAGTCCGGAAAAAATCTTCGTGACAGAGTTTCCTGACCTGATGCCGGAAACGCTCATCACCAAGGATCCGCAGGAAGTCATGGATTTCCGTCGCGAGTTCGGCGACATCATTTTGAAGCCGCTTTACGGTAATGGCGGTGCGGGCGTCTTCCATCTGGCCGATGGTGACCGTAACCTCACTTCGCTTCTGGAAATGTTCGGTCAGCTCTTCAAGGAGCCCTTCATTGCGCAGCGCTATCTGAAAGACGTGCGCGCCGGTGACAAACGCATCATCCTGATCGATGGCGAACCTGTCGGCGCAATCAACCGCGTGCCTTCGGAAACCGATGCCCGTTCCAACATGCATGTCGGCGGGCGTGCCGAACAGAGCAAGCTCACGCCGCGTGAACGCGAGATTTGCGAGCGCATCGGCCCATCACTGAAAGAGCGTGGTTTCATTCTGGTCGGCATCGATGTGATCGGCGACTATATGACCGAAATCAATGTCACCTCTCCGACCGGTATCCGCGAAATCCAGCGTTTTGACGGAACCAATATTGCAGCCCTGTTCTGGGATGCGGTTGAAGCCAAGCGTTAATTTGTTCTCTTAACGTTCTTGAACTTGCCGCTCGTCCGTGCTTAACTCTTTAAGTTGTATTTGAGTATTTACTCACTTAAGAGATGTAGTGCGTGGCGAGCGGGGGCACATGGTCGCGCGGGTTGGAACGGTTGATTTTCAGGGCATAGAGGCCGTGCCTGTCGACGTGCAGGTAATGGTTGCGCCAGGCAAGATGGGCATGTCCATCGTCGGACTGCCAGACAAGGCGGTGGCGGAGAGCCGTGAGCGTGTGCAAGCGGCATTGCATGCGTCTGGCCTGTCCATGCCGACAAAGCGGGTGACGGTCAATCTGGCACCTGCCGATCTGCCGAAGGAAGGGTCGCATTACGATTTGCCCATTGCTGTCGGGCTCATGGCGGCAATCGGCGCCATTCCGGCGGATGCAATCCAGTCCTATCTCGTTCTGGGTGAGCTGTCGCTCGACGGTTCGATAACATCAGTGGCAGGTGTTCTGCCTGCTGCAATCGGCGCGAACCGGGATGAGAAAGGGCTCATCTGCCCTTATGCCTGCGGGCCGGAGGCAGCCTGGGCGGGCGCTGGTATCGACATATTGGCTCCGCGCAGCCTGATCGCCCTTGCCAATCATTTTCGTGGCACGCAGGTCCTGACCCGGCCGGAACCATCCATGCGGATTTCCGGTGAAACGGAACTCGATCTTGCCGACATAAAGGGACAGGAAACCGCCAAGCGTGCGCTTGAAATCGCGGCTGCGGGCAATCACAATCTGCTGCTTGTCGGACCGCCGGGATCAGGCAAGTCCATGCTCGCCCAGCGATTGCCATCCATTCTGCCCCGCCTTTCTCCGCGCGAATTGTTGGACGTATCGATGATCGCCTCGATTGCAGGCGAACTTTCGGGTGGAAAACTGTCGGATCGCCGTCCGTTCCGGGCGCCGCATCATTCGGCCTCGATGGCGGCAATGGTTGGTGGCGGGCTGCGTGCGCGGCCCGGCGAAGTATCGCTTGCGCATAACGGCGTGCTGTTTCTGGACGAGTTTCCGGAATTTTCGCCGCAGGTGCTGGATTCGCTGCGCCAGCCGCTTGAAACCGGCGAATGCCTCATCGCGCGTGTCAATCATCGAACCACCTATCCCGCGCGCTTTCAACTGATCGCGGCCATGAACCCCTGCCGTTGTGGAATGGCGGGCGAACCCGGCCATGTCTGTGCACGCGGGCCGCGTTGTCAGGCCGACTATCAGGCGCGCATTTCAGGCCCGCTTCTCGACCGTATAGATTTGCGGGTGGACATGCCTGCTGTTTCTGCCTTCGATCTCATCAAGCCGTCGCGATCGGAATCGAGCGCGACGGTCGCGCAACGCGTTGCCCGTGCCCGCGCAATACAAACCGCGCGTTATGCCGCGCGCGGTCTGGAACCGTCCATGACCAATGCCTATTGTTCAGCCAAGCTGATAGAGGAGGTGGCGGAACCGGATGCAGCCGGTCTCAAGCTTTTGCGCGACGCGAGCGAGCAGATGCGGTTTTCCGCCCGCGCCTATCATCGCATTTTGAAGGTCGCCCGGACGCTGGCCGATCTGGAGGGGAGCGACCAAGTCGGCCGCATCCATCTGGCCAGTGCCATATCCTATCGTATGGGTGCAGAGAGGCTGGTTTCGGTAGCCTGAACTGGAACCAGAGCAGTCAGCGCGGCGCTATCGGCACCCAGTGATGGAGCACGGCATTGTCTTCGCATGAGTAGCACCAGTAATGCCCCTGAAAGGGCTGGTCATACTGGCGGCTGATCGGAAGTCCGGCCAGAAAGCAGAAAAGCAGCGTACCGGCACCGCCGTGGCCGACAATAGCGATATTCCCGGAGGCTGTCGGTCGTTTCACTGCTTCGAAGCCTTCTACGGTGCGCCTTTGCACATCGATGGCCCGCTCCCAACCACGAATGCTGGTTTCAGGTGCTGAAAAGAATTGGTCGGCGACAATCTCGTGTTGTTCGGCGGGCAGGAAGCCGGTGGCGCTTCGGTCGATCTCGCTAAAGCGGTGGTCCGTTGATGGGCTCGGTCCCAAAGCGCCAGCCAGAATTTCAGCCGCTTCAATCGCCTTTGTTTCGGTGCTGGACCAGATCGAGGTGATCGATTGCAGCTCTGGCTGGCTGGCAAAGAAACGCATGCGTTCAATGCCACGCTCCGACAGGTTCCATGACGGGACAGGCTTTACCGGATCGATCACGACTTCCGGATGCGAAATGAAATAGATTTTTGTCATGCGATCCCCAATAGTCGCATCTTTAGAAGCCACAGGGCGCGAAATGCACCCTGTGGCCACCTTATCGGTTCATATCCCGAATGTTACCAAGCCATTCTCGTCGATGGCCCAGGCCGGGTTCCAGGCAATTTCCCACGCGTGACTGTCGGGATCTGCGACATAGCCACGAAAACCGCCATGGACCGGTGCATCGGCAGACCGCAACAGTTTGCCGCCAACTTCAACCAGTCGGTCCATCAGTGGCGCAACATCCGCTTTCAGTTCCACATTATGCGCAAGAGAAAACGCACCGGGCTGCAGAAGACCGCCGCGGTTCATGTCGACTTCCAGGGAGGTTTTCAGAAAGGTTCCGAGAACGAAGCCGTTCATCTGATAGAAGATGATTTCTTCATTCTCGAAAACCGGCACCCAGCCGAAGCCCTCGGCGTAAAAACGACGTGAGCGCTCAAGATCGGCGATACCAAGTGTAATGACGGAGATTTGCTGTTTCATAACCAAGACCTTTTGTTCTCCAATGCACCCATTGCATTGGAGTGTAAGGTCAAGGGACTCGATGCATTTGCCGAAATGAAAGCAATCGCGAAGGCCAGGACCCGCTTTGCAACGGGGATCGGGCTAACCGCACCGACCTCTCCTTTTTAGACCCGGAATGAATAACACATTCCGGGACCATCTTCAAAATCAATCGGGACGTTTCGATATCAGCGCACTGAGCCGACGAGAAGATTGTCCGGGCCTTCGATCGTGACCCAGCGACCAGTATCACTGGCGGCCTGACGCTTCAGATAGGTATAATCCGTCTCGTTCCAGCGCATGACTTCGTCGGTCAGATTGTCGAGAACGAAGTCGCCGCGATCCGTGCGAACGGTGAGGACTGCGTGGCCTTCGCCGTCCGGCTTGCGAACGACGGTGATCAGAAGATCCGTAATCGGGATGCCGGCCTTCTGCAATTCGCGCTGCTTCAGCAGTACGTAATCTTCGCAGTCGCCAACGGTCGTCGGGTAAGCCCAGTATTCCTCAACGCCGTAGATTTCCATGTCGGTCATCGGCTTGATGCTTTCATTGACCGCAAGGTTGATCTCGACGATGCGCTGCCAATTTGAATGGTCGAGCTGTAGCGCGCGGGTGTCACGGCTGCTGATGCCGCATTCCTTGGCTTCGCGCTTGCAGAACTCATAATGTCCGATCGGCTGCGAGGTCAGCTTGCCGGTCTGCATGAAGTCACCGGAGGCGGCTTGTGCACCAAAGCTTGCCATCAGCAGCGAAGCCGCGAAACCGGCGGCGGCCATAATCTTTGTGGTCGAGCGAACAACGCAAAACATACTCAACGCCCTTTGGCTTTCGCCATTTACTCATTTATTAACGAAACGTTAATGTCTGAAATACTCCGGAGTCAATTCAGTTTGCCTCGAGACTGCCTGACTTCTTAATTAATGGTTAATGAGGGTATTCTTAAAGATTGCAATTATTGGTTGAATTTATCGGTCGTTCAAAGCGGGATCTGGCGGTGAAAATCACTCATAATTTTGCCACGGTCCGGGCGCTTGTCTTTTGCCTCGAATAAGCCAATTGTTGGTGTTCGACCGGATCGTAATGATCTCTTTGCAAAGGCCAAATGATGACAGGCGCAACGACGCGCAAGGCCACGGCAGACGATATAGATGCGCTCATGCGCATCGAAGAGCGCTGTTTCGAGACAGACCGAATTTCCCGCCGTTCTTTTCGCGCACTCATCGCGCGACCGACCGCCGAAACCATCGTTGCAACAATGGACGGGACGGTCATCGGCTATGCGATGATCCTGTTTCGTCATGGCACTGCGCTTGCACGGCTTTACTCGATTGCCGTCGATCCGGAGGCAACGATCAAGGGTGTCGGCTCTCTCCTGATGCAGGCGGCGGAAACGGCAGCTTATGATCACGACCGTCCGTTGCTGCGGCTGGAAGTGCGCGAGGATAATGAACGCGCCATCGCGCTCTACAAGCGGCATGGCTACCGCCCCATCGGGCGCTATCTCGATTACTATGCTGACCATTCGGATGCGCTGCGTTTCGAAAAGACGGTTCGCGGTGACATTTCGCCGGTCACAGCCTTTCCCTATTACGAGCAGACGACCGATTTTACCTGCGGTGCGGCTTGTCTGATGATGGTACTTGCCCGGCACAATCGGGAAACGCAGCTCGATCCAGTGCTGGAAGTCCGCCTTTGGCGCGATGCAACGACGATCTATATGATGTCGGGGCCGGGCGGCTGTGAACCTTTCGGACTTGCGGTCGCTGCGCATGAGCGCGGTCTGAAAGCGTCGATCATCGTATCCATCGAGGACATGCTTTTCCTGCAGTCGGTGCGTTCGGAAGAAAAACGCAAAGTCATGCAACTGGCCCAGACCGATTTTCGCCAGCGCACGGAAGCCTATGCCATCCCGGTGGACTATCGCGGCTTCACGCTGCACGACATTCTGGACGCCCTGCGCCGCGGGGCGGCAGTAATCGTGTTGATTAGCGGCTATCTCATGTTCGGCAAGAAAGTGCCGCACTGGGTGCTTGCCCATGGTGAAGACGGGCGTCACATTCTCATTCATGACCCCTGGGTGGAGGAAGAGCTCGGCGAAACCATCGCCGATGCTGCAAACGTCCCTGTTCCTTTCCATATTTTCGACCGCATCGCACGGTTCGGCAGTGATGGGCTCAGGGCAGCCGTTATTCTGGAAAAAAGGACGGACTGATGACGATCTGCGTCATTCTGGTAGGGCGCCTCTCGGATATCGATAATGGGGCGACGCCACATAAGGTCATGACCACGCGCGACTATCTTGCGCACCCCGCGCTCTTCAACGGACAGCTGCGCCCGCGCATCATTAATCTGTCACGCTCCTACGCTTATCAGAGCCGCGGCTATTATGCTTCGCTTCTGGCTGAAGCGCGGGGACATCGCATCATTCCCTCCGTGGAAACCATGATCGATCTGTCGGAACGGCGGCTTTATGAAAACGCTATTCCCGAACTCGAAGACATGCTGAACAAGGCGCTCGGCAAGCATCCGGAAAAAGCGCCGGAAATGATTCACGTGCATTTCGGCCTTGCCGATAATCCCGAGTTTGAGCGCTTTGGCCGGCTGCTCTTCGACTGGTTTCGCGCGCCGTCGCTGGAAGTCACGGTCAAGCCCGGCGAATGGGCTCGGATCCAGAAGATCGGCTTTGCAAACATCACGAAATTCTCCAAAGCTCAGAAGGAGCGCTTCGAAGAGGCGCTTGACCGCTATACACAGCGCGAGTGGCGCGCTGCGCGCCCAAAGGTCCCTGCGCGCTATTCCTTCGCAACGCTGTGCGATCCGAAGGAAGCGATGCCACCATCGACCGTCTCGACGCTGAAGCATTGGGCGAGGATTGCGGCGCGGCTTGGTGTGGAAGTGGAGCCGATCGGCAAGCGCGATCTGCCGCGGCTTGCCAATTATGATGCACTGTTCATCCGCGAGACGACGTCGATCTCCAATCATACCTACCGTTTCGCCCGGCGGGCGCAGCAGGAAAACATGCCGGTGATCGATGATCCGATTTCCATGATCCGCTGCACCAACAAGGTTTATCTGCACGAATTAATGCAGGCCAATGATGTGGCGGTTCCGCCAACGGTGATGATTGCGGGCGAGGAGGATCTGGAGCGGGCTGCCGATATGCTCGGCTTTCCGTTGGTCATCAAGATACCGGATTCATCATTTTCGCGCGGTGTGAAGAAGGTGAAGGATTTTGCCGAGTTGAAAGCGCTTGCCACGTTGTGGCTGGAGGATAGCGATCTGCTGCTGGCACAGAAATACATGCCGACGAAGTTCGACTGGCGCGTCGGCGTTCTCGATGGCAAACCGCTTTTCATCTGCCAGTATATGATGGCGAAGAACCACTGGCAGATCGTCAAGCACGATACGGGCGGCAAGCCGCTGGAAGGCGGGTTTCGTTCCTACGCCCTGGGAGATGCGCCGCCATCGGTTCTGGAAACCGGGCTGCGCGCGGCGCGCTGCATCGGCGACGGACTTTACGGCGTCGATCTGAAGGAAACGGATGATGGCGTGGTGGTGATCGAGGTCAACGACAATCCCAATCTTGAACATGGGATCGAGGATGCCGCCGAAAAGGACGAGGTCTGGATCAAGCTGACCCGCTGGTTCACCGACCGGCTGGATCGCAAGTAGGGCGTGCCGAAAACAACTGGATGGAGCATCTCCAACGATCAAACTTAGATCGGAAATGCTCTATATCCAGCAGTCGGGCGAAACCTCGCTGAAATCAAAGAGGTGTAAAGCAGACCTTGGTGTGTCCTGCACCGATGAAGCCGAGACGGCCTGCAGCCCCCTTCGACAGGTCGAGGACGCGTCCTTTGATGAACGGGCCGCGATCGTTGATGCGCACGACGAGCGACTTGCCGTTTCTCTGATTGGTGACCTTGACCTTGCTGCCAAGCGGCAGGGTGCGGTGCGCTGCGGTCAGACCGGACGGGTTCATACGTTCACCCGAAGCCGTGCGGGAAGTGAGGGCGTACCAGGAGGCACCGCCGCATTGCTGTGCTGAAGCTTCGATTGCGGTGGCCGCGAGAAGACCGGTTGCCGCAACGGCAAGCATAGCCATACGGGTCTTGAAAGTCATGCCAGATCCACTAGTTGTTAACGGGGTGTCCCACAGTTGTTGCTGAGAAAGACAATCGCGAACTGGAATCTAAATGTGGCGATGGCGTGGTTCTAATGAGAGCATTGTACGATAACTGAATCTATATCGCGTCGGGAAAATCATCCTATACTGAGTGTTATTTACTTAAAGACATAAACATAACCAAGGAATATTAGGAAAG
Organism: Ochrobactrum vermis; assembly: GCF_002975205.1. Classification (NCBI taxonomy): domain Bacteria; kingdom Pseudomonadati; phylum Pseudomonadota; class Alphaproteobacteria; order Hyphomicrobiales; family Brucellaceae; genus Ochrobactrum; species Ochrobactrum vermis. The sequence goes on from NZ_PCOC01000001.1 coordinate 2,770,551, forward strand.
ATTCGAATTGGTTGCTGTAAATTCGTTTACGATTCGTTAGGAATCTGCGGCAAGCCTTTGCTATGCCTTGTTTTCGCGTGCTGATTGCAAGAAAAGCTGCTTGGTCGGTTGCCGGTCTGATGCGTCCGAATTGCGATTTCTATTTGTAGGGCAAGTTTTCGGGCGTTGTGCCAAAGTTGACGAAATAAGGCATTTTGGGGGCAGATTGCAATTTATGGCTGTGTTTCATAAATTCTTACCGGTCCTTAAAAGTTATCCACAGGGGTTGAGTGGCGGTGCGATGACGTTTCTTTGACTGCTGTGAACCTGCACGAAAGCGCGAAATTCCTGCTATAAGCGTGCGGATCAGACGACGGAACGCCATGCAGGATCACCCGGAAAAAGACAGGACCGACACCACCTCACCCGCAATTTCAACGGGTAAGCGGATACTCTATCTTTGTCTCGGTTTCCTGATGTTGGGCTTTGGCATTATTGGTGCCTTCCTGCCGGTCATGCCGACCACGATCTTCATCATTTTTGCGGCGTGGTTCTTTGCGCGATCATCGCCGAAGTTTGAAGCACGTCTGCTTGCCGATCAGCGTTTTGGTCCGCTGGTTATTAAATGGCGCGAGCGTGGAGCCATCCCGCCGCGCGCGAAGCTTTATGCCTGTATCGGCATGACGGTGGGTTATGGCTTGTTCTGGTGGGGCGCGAAACCCGGCTGGCTGCTGGCCGCAGCCGTTACCGTCTTCATGCTCGGTTCGGCTGCTTATGTACTTTCGCGTCCAAGCGATTAACAACTTCAACCGTGCAAGTGTTCACGATAGGAGTGGTTATCTGGAGCATTTTCAGCAAAGTGCGAGGTAGTTTTGCGTAGGATAATGCGTAAAAACAAAAAGATAGAGCAGTTCCACGATTCCGTTTGAACTGGAACCGCTCTGAAATGGGAGCCGCCAATGTCCTTGCCTGTCGTCAATCCGCTGATCAATCGTCTTTCCGTACCACCCATTCCAGCGGTACAGGCCTGGGCACGGGGCTATGACGGTTCGCATGGTGCACTGATAGATCTGTCGCAGGCAGTCCCCGGCTATCCCCCGCATCCCGATATGCTGCGCTTTCTCGGCGAGGCGGCGGGATCGGTTGCTTCCGCCGGTTACGGTCCGATCGAAGGCGAACGGATTCTGCGCGAAGCCTATGCAGCACATGTCGGCCAGCTCTATCACGCACAGATCGGCGCATCCGATGTCCACATCACATCGGGTTGCAATCAGGCCTTTATCGCTGCCATCATGTGTGTGGCGCAAAGCGGCGATACGGTGCTGACCACCGATCCGTTCTATTTCAACCATCGTTCATCGTTGGAAATGCTCGGCATAGCTTCAGGTTCAGTGTCCAGTCATGCTCAAAATGGTTTCATCCCAAGCGTCGAAGATGTCCGGGCTGCGCTCCGTCCGGGCATCGCGGCGCTGGCCCTCGTTTCTCCGAACAATCCGACCGGGGCAATTTATCCAGCCGGGCTTCTGGCAGAGATCTATGTACTCTGCCGTGACAATGGGACATGGCTCATTCTGGACGAGACCTATCGTGATTTTCTGACCGATGGTGATGAGCCTCCGCATCGGCTTTTTGACGAGGCGGACTGGCCGTTGCATCTGATCCAGCTTTACAGCTTTTCAAAATCATTCTGCATTCCGGGGCACCGGCTTGGGGCGATTGTTGCGGGCAAGGCGATGGTCGAGAATGTCGCAAAAGTCATGGACAACCTGCAGATATGCGCAAGCCGTGCGCCGCAGATCGCTGTCGCCCGCGCTATCGAACCTTTGAGCGGCTGGCGTGACGATAATCGTGGCGAGATCGCAAGGCGTGCCTCTACATTGCGGTCGGTCATGGCTAATCTCGAAGGCTGGCATGTGGAGGCGGTTGGAGCCTATTTCGCTTTCGTTCGCCATCCCTATCCGGATGTCTCATCGGTCGATGTTGCCGAACGTCTTGCAAAGTCGCTCGGCATCGTCACTTTGCCGGGCCGGTTCTTCGGTGAGGAGCAGGAGGCCTTTCTGCGCTTTGCCTTCGCCAATGTCGATGTTTCCGGCATAGAGGCTCTCGCTGCGCGTTTGCCGCATTTCAGGACCTGAATCCCCTGCCGGTCCAGGGATCGGCAAAACCCCACAAAATCACTGGCAAGCGGCTCTGATACAAACCTGTAACAATAGTGTCATATGAATGTAATATAGAGCGCGTAGAGGGCTAACGACGCCACATCGTCATATGTCTTTTACAACAGGAGCCGCAGCTCATGAACAAGATGATTTCCTCGACCGCAGCGCTTGCCATCGCTGCCGTTATGTCGGTTTCCGCCGCTCAGGCGCGCGATCAGATTCAGGTTGCCGGTTCCTCGACCGTTCTGCCTTATGCAAAAATCGTTGCCGAGACGTTCGGTGAAACCTTCCCGAACTTCAAGACGCCAGTCGTTGAATCGGGCGGTTCGGGCGCAGGCATCAAGGAATTCTGCAAGGGCGTCGGCGAAAACACCATCGATATCGCCAATGCATCGCGCGCCATGAAGGACTCGGAACTTAAGTCCTGCATCGACGCTGGCGTCAAGGACGTTCAGGAAGTGCGCTTCGGCTATGACGGCATCGTCTTCGCGACCGACGCCAAGGGTCCGGATTGGAAGCTGAAGCCGGAAGATGTCTACAAGGCTCTCGCAGCCAAGCTGGTCGTCGACGGCAAGCTGGTCGACAATCCGAACACCAAGTGGAACCAGGTCAACCCGAACCTTCCGGACTGGGACATTGCAGCCTATATTCCAGGCGAAAAGCACGGCACCCGTGAAGTGTTCGAAGAAAAAGTTCTCGCCGACGGCTGCAAGCACTCCGGCGCTCTGGATGAAATCAAGAAGGCCGGTCTCGACGACAAGGCTGCCGCTTCCGCCTGTATCGCAGTGCGCAAGGACGGCAAGGCTGTCGATATCGATGGCGACTATGCTGAAACTCTGGCCCGCATCGACTCCAACAAGACCGGCGTTGGCATTTTCGGCCTCTACTTCTTCGAAAACAACGCTGACAAGCTGAAGGTTGCCACCGTCAACGACATCACGCCGTCGGCTGAAACCGTCGCTTCGGGTGAATATCCGGTGTCGCGTCCGCTGTTCTTCTACGTGAAGAAGGCTCACCTCGGCGTTATCCCGGGTCTGAAGGAATATGTCGAGTTCTTCCTGAACGACCAGATGATCGGCCCTGACGGCCCGCTCGCCGAATACGGTCTGGTTCCGGCTCCGGACGCTGAACGTGAGGCCCAGCGCGCTGCCTTCACCGAAGGCAAGACGATGGCTGCAAAGTAAGTTTTAATCTGTGGAACGCGGGGATGACAAATCTCCGCGTTCTTCTCCTTTCGCGCCTTTACACTAAGACAGGCGCATCCGCGTGGAATGGTATGGGTAGCCGCACCTCAAAACCGTCCGCATTCATCAGGGCAACCGGGGAAATTGAATGTCCTTCTTTCTGGTTCTCGTCAGTATCGTTGCAATCGGGCTGATTGGATTCTTCATAGGCCGGCAGCGTGCCGTTGCACTGGACAAGATCCAGTCTGCTTCCGCGCAAGCTTCGCGGACCGAGAAAATGCATTCCCGCCCGCATTATCATGGCTGGTGGGTTTTCCTCGTTTCGGCATTGCCTGCCGTTCTGTTCCTTGCTGTTTGGGCCGTTGGAACGTCAGTCTATCTCGATCACAGTGCGACCGCGCGTCTGCCGGACGCCGTCGAGGGCGGCTCCTTTACCAATCGCAGCCTGCAGCTCGGCATGGTGCGTGGTCTTGCCAACGGGCTTGACCGGCTGACGCCCGCCGAACTGGAAAACTTTCCGTCGAATTATCAGGATGCCCGCACACTTCTGGCATCCAAGGGCGTGGCGCTCGCGACCGAAGGCCAGGATTACATGGTGCCGATCGCGCTCTACCTGGAAAATGCGACCGCGCTGACGCATACGATCGGTTCCGCTGTTTCTCTGGTAATCGCGGTCGCAGGCGTGATCTTCGGCCTTTCCACGATCAGTCGCCGCATGCGCGCGCGCAACAATGTCGAGCGGATCGTTCTCTGGGGCCTGATCGCAGCATCAGGCATCGCCATCCTGACGACCGTCGGCATCATCTGCTCGATGCTGTTTCAGACGATCAGCTTTTTCCAATCCGTTTCGCCGTGGGAATTCTTCTTCGGCACTGTATGGGATCCACGCTTTGCCGCAGCCGGTTCAGGTGGCGAGACAGGCCAGTTCGGTCTCATTCCGCTTTTGGCTGGTACGCTTTATATCGCGCTTGTAGCCATGCTGTTCGCGGTTCCGGTCGGATTGTTCTCGGCCATTTACATGGCGGAATATGCATCGCCGAGGGTGCGCACGGTTGTAAAACCGGTTCTTGAACTCCTGGCCGGTATTCCCAGCATCGTCTACGGCTTCTTCGCCCTTGTCACTGTCGGACCTTTCCTGCGCGATCTGTCGATTGCCATAGCGGGGGGGCAGGGCTTTATCATGGCGCAGAGCGTTCTCACTGCCGGTCTCGTGATGGGCGTGATGCTGATCCCTTTCGTGTCGTCGCTTTCCGATGACATCATCACCGCCGTGCCGCAGACGTTGCGCGACGGTTCGCTCGGTCTCGGTGCTACTCGCTCTGAAACCATCAAGCGCGTGATCCTTCCGGCTGCTCTGCCCGGCATCGTCGGTGCGCTTTTGATGACCGCATCCCGCGCTATCGGTGAAACCATGATCGTGGTTCTGGCGGCAGGCGTTGCGGCCCGCATCAACATCAACCCTTTCGAGGCGATGACCACCATCACGGTGAAAATCGTCAACCAGCTCACCGGTGATCTTGAGTTCAACTCGCCGCAAACGCTGGTGGCTTTTGCGCTCGGCATCACGCTTTTCGTCCTGACGCTGATCATGAACATCTTTGCGCTGCACATCGTGCGCAAGTACCGGGAGCAGTACGAATAATGACCGATACGACCCTCAACGCCGGCGGTGCAACGGCGCAGCCGACACGCCGCGATATCGGAATCAAGCGTCGTTACGCCGCTGAACGTCGCTTTCGCTACTATGGTATTGCCGCGATTTCCATCGGCGTGTTCTTCCTCTGCGCGCTCCTGTTCTCGGTCTTTTCCAAGGGCTATACGGCCTTCTGGCAGACGACGCTGTATCTGCCGGTCAAGCTTGAAGAAAAGGTGATCGATCCGGGCAACAAGCGCGCGACCGATCCCAATGTGCTGATCACGGCCAATTATCCGCTGCTGGTGCGCAATGCGTTGGCTGAAAAGCTCGGTGTTGCCACAACAGACCGTCCGGCAATGCGCGATCTGGGCCGTTTCTATTCCGACGGCGTACGCATTCAGTTGCGCAAGATGGTGATGGATAATCCGTCGCTCATCGGCACGACCCAGACCGTTCCGGTTCTGGCGGGCGCCGACATCGATTCCGCCTTCAAAGGGCAGATCGACCTTTCCGTGCCAGAGACGAGCCGCAAGGTTTCGGACCGTCAGGTGGGCTGGATGAAGACGCTTTCGGAAGAAGGCGTCATGAAGGAGGCCTTCAATACCGGTCTCTTCACCTTCGGCGCTTCCAGCCGTCCGGAAACGTCCGGTCTTGGTGTTGCGCTGGTCGGTTCGTTCTACATGATGCTGATCGTTCTCGGCCTGTCGCTGCCTATCGGCGTCGCCGCTTCGATTTATCTGGAAGAGTTCGCCAAGAAGAACCGGTTCACCGACATGATCGAGGTGAACATCAACAATCTGGCGGCCGTACCGTCCATCGTGTTCGGTCTGCTTGGGCTTGCGGTCTTCATCAACTTTTTCGGCCTGCCGCGTTCCGCGTCGCTGGTTGGTGGGCTGGTGCTGACGCTGATGACACTTCCCACCATCATCATTGCGACCCGTGCTGCCCTTCGCGCAGTGCCACCGTCGATCCGCGCCGCAGCTCTTGGCCTGGGCGCTTCGAAAACGCAGATGGTGTTCCACCACGTCCTGCCGCTTGCCGCACCCGGCATCCTGACCGGTACCATTATTGGTCTTGCCCATGCGCTCGGTGAAACCGCGCCGCTTCTGCTGATCGGCATGGTGGCGTTCGTCGCCGACGTGCCGTCGACACCGATGGACCCGTCGACCGCTTTGCCGGTGCAGATCTATATGTGGGCGAACGAAGCAGAACGAGCCTTTGTGGAACGCACGTCAGGCGCTATCATCGTCCTGCTTCTGTTCCTTGCCGTGATGAACATTGCAGCAATCATTCTGCGCCGCCGCTTCGAGCGCCGCTGGTAAACGGGAGTCGAAAGCTATGAATCTGATGACCGAACGATCTCTCGAGAAAGCCGTAGGAGAAAAAATGAACGCCAACGCCAATTCCATAAAGATGCGCGGCGACAAGGTCTGCGTATTTTATGGTGAGAAGCAGGCGCTGTTCGACGTCGATCTGGAAATCCAGGAAAAGATGGTCACGGCGCTGATCGGCCCTTCGGGCTGCGGCAAGTCCACCTTCCTGCGTTCGCTCAATCGCATGAACGATACGATCGAAGGCTGCAAGGTCGGCGGCAAGATCACGCTCGACAATGAGGACATCTACGATCCGAAGATCGATGTCGTCGAGCTGCGCGCCCGCGTTGGCATGGTGTTCCAGAAGCCGAATCCGTTTCCGAAGTCGATTTATGAAAATGTCGCTTACGGCCCGCGCATTCATGGTCTCGCCCGTACCAAGGCCGATCTGGAGGAAATCGTCGTGACGAGCCTGCAGAAGGCGAGCTTGTTCGAGGAAGTGAAGGACCGTCTGCACGATGCTGGCACCGGCCTTTCCGGTGGCCAGCAGCAGCGCCTCTGCATTGCGCGCGCGATTGCGGTGAGCCCGGAAGTCATTTTGATGGATGAACCGTGCTCGGCGCTCGATCCGATTGCTACCGCCAAGGTGGAGGAGCTGATCGACGAGCTGCGCCAGAACTATACGATCGTGATCGTCACCCACTCCATGCAGCAGGCTGCCCGCGTTTCGCAGCGCACCGCCATGTTCCATCTTGGCAATCTGGTCGAAGTGGGCGACACGGAAACCATGTTCACCGCGCCGACCGAAAAGCGCACGCAGGACTACATCACCGGACGCTTCGGCTAATCCGGAACTGCGCTCAAACAGATAGACAGTGCGGCTTCCCCGCAATTTATATTACGAGGTCTACTATGCCGTCTCAGCATACCGTTCGCTCCTACGATGAGGAATTGAAGTTTCTCACCCATAAGATCGCCGAAATGGGCGGACATGCGGAACGTATGGTCGAGCAGTCGGTCGCCGCTATCGTCAATGCGGACAATGCGCTCGCACAACGCGTTATCTCCGACGATCTGATCCTCGATGCCAGTGAGCGCGAGATCGACGACAAGGCTGTGATGATCATTGCCAAGCGCCAGCCCATGGCTGTGGACTTGCGTGAAATCATCGGCTCGATCCGCATCTCTGCCGATCTGGAGCGTGTCGGCGATCTGGGCAAGAACATTGCCAAGCGCGTTGCCGCCGTTTCGGAATCGCGTCAGCCGGTAAAGCTATATCGCGGCCTTGAAACCCTGGCCGAACTGGCGCTGACCCAGCTCAAGGATGTGCTCGACGCCTATGCGTCGCGCTCGGTGCAGCAGATCAATGTCGTTCGCGATCGCGATGACGAGATCGACGCCATGTACACGTCGCTGTTCCGCGAACTGCTGACTTATATGATGGAAGATCCGCGCAATATCTCCGCCTGCACGCATCTTCTGTTCTGCGCGAAGAATATCGAGCGCATCGGCGATCACGCGACCAATATCGCGGAGACTGTCTATTACATCGTGACCGGCCTGCAAATGCCGGCCGAACGACCCAAGGAAGACCTGAGCCACGGCATTGTCGTGGATGAGGCGCGTAAACCCTGAACTACAGCCGACCGAACTTCGGTCCGGCGGTTGAGAATGAGTGAATAGCGCGGCGGCACGCGGTCGATTGGGGGATTGTATCTAGCGCCCGCCGAAATTGGATAGGGAAATACTGGATGTCACAGGCACCCAAAATCGCTGTGGTGGAAGACGAAGAGGCGCTGAGCGTCCTGCTTCGCTACAATCTCGAAGCAGAGGGCTATCAGGTCGATACGATGCTGCGCGGCGACGAGGCCGAAATCGCCTTGCGCGAGAACGTGCCGGATCTGCTCATTCTGGACTGGATGCTGCCAGGCGTGTCAGGCATCGAGCTTTGCCGCCGTCTGCGTCAATGGCCTGAAACGGAGCGCCTGCCGATTATCATGCTGACGGCGCGTGGCGAGGAAAGCGAACGCGTTCGCGGCTTGAGCGTCGGCGCAGACGATTATGTCGTGAAGCCATTTTCGACGCCGGAACTTCTGGCGCGCGTCAAGGCCATGCTGCGCCGGTCCAATCCAAGCATTCTTTCTCACGTGCTGAAAGTGGGTGATCTCGTTCTCGACCGCCAGCAGCATCGTGTCTATCGCAAGGAAAAGGAAGTTCGCCTTGGACCGACGGAATTCCGCCTGCTCGAATATTTCATGATGTCGCCCGGTCGTGTTTTCTCGCGAAGCCAGCTTCTCGATGGGGTCTGGGGACCGGATATCTATGTGGATGATCGCACGGTGGACGTCCATGTCGGACGGTTGCGCAAGGCGATCAATGTCGGTCGCGCGCTTGATCTGATCCGCACCGTCCGCGGCGCCGGTTATTCTTTCGGCTGATCGACGCAGTCGTCTACGATTTCAGGAATTGAACTTATCCGGTCCGCCACGGCTCTCGTGGTGGGCCGTTTTTGCTTGCGGCGGAGCTTTGTGAAGCGCAGGTCGGTGTCATCCGATTCGCATCGGGACGGTCGAAACAGGCGTTGAAAGCCCGGTCTCACGCGATGTTACAAGCCTGTTTCCAAAGTTGACATGGTGCAGCGGAACCTCTCTCAAAACAGAAATTCCGCAGATCATTTGAAGCACCATGAATGTGCTTGCAAAAAATGCGCAAGCAAAAGCGAATTAAGGCAGCGATATGGCGTGTATTGCGAGACTTTGAATCTCATTAAATCAATATCTTATCTGAATTGATAGATACTGTTAAGAAATTGTTAATATATTTAAAGGGCTTGTAGGCATATTCGCACTCTCGATTCGGAATTGTTTTCGGACGTTTCAGCCGTCCTCAGCATTGTTGGGATTTGACCCTTCGCCTTTTTTTGGCCTAAAAATTCCAAAACCTTGAATTCGATTGAGCGACAGTAGGGCGTGTGATTTTGATCTTCGTCCTCTTTGACTTGCACCGCAGTCAGACGTTCGAGCGCATCGTTCCAGATGTGTTTGCCCGAATGGATGACTGGATCAGTTAAGGGTCCTAACATGAGACTGAGCCATTGACGCGCGCCGCGAAGTGGAAATTGCCCGTTCTTATCGGGCTAGTGGTTGCGCCTTTCGTGGTGACCGGTTGCACGACGACTGGAACCTCGGGAAAAGCCAATTCGGAAAAGACGGCGGCAAGCCACGTCAAGACCGTCAATGGCGTGAAGACCTATACCTACACCGCACGGGACAAGAATTGTCTTGAGCGTGCGATGTTCTTCGAATCCAACCGTTCGAGCTCCGATGGCCTTCTGGCTGTCGGCACGGTCGTCATGAATCGTCTCGCATCGGGCCGTTATCCGGATACGATTTGTGGTGTGGTCGGTCAGAAGAACCAGTTTGCACCTGGTGTTCTTTCACGCCAGATGAATTCCAAAGCGCTGCCGGACGTCCAGGCCGCCGCAGCCGCAGTCCTCAAAGGGGAACGGCATCCAAAGTTGAAGAATGCCATGTTCTTCCACACGGCTGGCCTGAAATTTCCCTATAACAACATGCATTATGTGCTCGTCGCGGGTGGCAATTCCTTCTACGAGAAGCGCAATCGCGACGGTTCGCTGCAAAGCCCGGTTCCGCAGGATCCATACAATCTCGCTCTGGCCTATTCACCGCAATCACCTTCTGTTCCGCAAGATGCATCCTATGACGTGACCTTGCCGCAGACAGGACCGGTTCCGGGAACGGAACCAACCGTTCAGGTGGCGCTTGCGGAAGCTGTAAAGGCTCAAAGCGTGGAACAGAATGTCGGTGCTGGCCCGCAGGCTCGCGGCGACCGTCTGGCGCGTCATCGCGGTGTTGCAGCGCCTCAACAGGAACAGCCTGTGCAGATGGCCTCCTACCAGTCGCAATTCGATACGACTGCCCCGCAGGCGGCATCGCTCGGCTATGCGCCTGCAAGCCAGAAGCAGGTTGACGCCATCGGCGCGCTCCTTCTGTCCCAGGACCGCCCGGAAGCACCGCTCTAAGAAGCGTGTTTATAATCGGACAAACTGAAACGCCGGTCTGATTTCATTCAGATCGGCGTTTTGGTTTCATGGGTGACCGCTGTCCCTTTCCGGAGAAGCTTTCAGGGCCGGTAGATCACCATCGGTGCGTCGTAGAAATCGACCTGGTTCTGCCAGGCGCGCCGGTCGGCTCTGCGATCGAGGTCCAATCGCATGAGACAATTGGCGAAAGCGTCGGTCTTGGCCTTGAAGCCATAGCTGCGGCAGGTCTGCTCGTCGGCGGCGCGGCGTTGCTCGGGCGTCATGGTAACGCAGCCCGCAAGTAGGCTGGTTATGCAAAGTAGGATAAGCACTTTCCGGTTCATCGCCGTTACTTTCCTCGTGGCGCTCACCGCATCGTTATCGTGCGTGGTGCGATGAAATTATACGAGCGTATCCCGATAAGTGCGAAGCATCTTTCGGGAAAAAGCGCTAAAAAAATGGGTCGAGCATTTCCAATGGTTCAATCCAGACAGGAAATGCTCTAGGCGCTAGAGCAACGTCAGCGATTTCGGTAATCTAATCACGTGGAATCGAATCTTCCCGCTTTGTCAAAACCATGGATAGGGAAGAGGCAGACCTTCCTCGACATCTCGGTCATTCTGCCAGAGACGCTTGTCGATATCGCGTTGGAGATCCCGCTGTCCGAGGCATTTTTTGAAAGCTGTCGTCTTCGGTTTATATCCCGCAGTATGGCAGAAATTCTGATCCATAGTGCGAAGTTGCGCGACGGTCTGAGTCGAGCATCCGGTAATTGCAGAAAAGGAAAATAAAATAAAATAAGAAATATTCTGGTGTTCATAATCACTCCAAAGAAAAATGCACTTCTATGTATATTTGAAGGTGTTTACATTGTAATCACCAGTTTTTAATACCAATTAATTTCAGTTTGTTCACCCAAGAAGGCTAACATATGGAGATTCGTCAATACATGGGCAACAATTCATTCGTGAATGCCATTCATCCGGTGAAACTTGAACGTCTGGCGGAAGTCGCTGTTCGCGTTGGCCTGCAATTGCGCGAGGGGCAAGATCTCGTCATCACCGCACCGGTCGTCGCGCTGCCGCTGGTTCGGCTGATTGCCAAGCATGCCTACAAGGCCGGGGCTGGACTGGTAACACCATTCTTCGCGGATGACGACATGGCGCTTGCCCGTTACGAGAACGCGCCTGACGCGAGTTTCGACCGCGCAGCGAGCTGGCTTTATGAAGGCATGGCAAAGGCCTATTCGGACGGCGCTGCCCGTCTGGCAATTGCTGCCGATAATCCCATGCTCCTCTCCAGTCAGGACCCGGCCAGGGTTTCACGCGCCAACCGCGCCAATTCGAAGGCTTATCAGCCGGCACTCGAAAAGATCGCCGGTTTCGACATCAACTGGAACATCGTCTCCTATCCCAACCCGGCATGGGCAAAGCTCATGTTTCCAAACGAACCGGAGGACATTGCGACCCGCAAGCTGGCCGATGCGATCTTCGCGGCTTCACGGGTCGATGTCGACGATCCAGTCGGTGCCTGGGCGGCACACAATGCAGCGCTCCGCACGCGCACCCGCTTCCTGAACGGCAAGGCCTATAGCGCCTTGCATTTCAAAGGCCCGAATACCGATCTGACGGTCGGACTTGCTGATGGTCATGAATGGCACGGCGGCGCTTCCACCGCGAAAAATGGTATTACCTGCAATCCGAACATTCCGACGGAGGAGGTGTTCACCACGCCTCATGCGCTGCGCGTCGAGGGGTATGTGACGAGCACCAAGCCTCTATCGCATCAGGGCACCCTGATCGAGAATATTGCGGTTCGCTTTGAAGGCGGACGGATCGTCGAGGCAAAGGCCAGTCGCGGTGAAGAAGTTCTCAATAAAGTGCTGGATACCGATGAAGGCGCCCGTCGTCTGGGCGAAGTGGCACTTGTGCCGCATTCCTCGCCGATCTCGCAAAGCGGACTTCTGTTCTACAACACCTTGTTTGATGAAAATGCTGCAAGCCACATCGCGCTCGGCCAGTGTTATTCCAAATGCTTTGTCGACGGCGCAAAACTCACGCCGGAACAGATCAAGGCGCAAGGTGGCAATTCAAGTCTGATCCATATCGACTGGATGATCGGCTCTGGCCAAATCGACGTCGATGGCATCAGCGCCGATGGAACCCGTGAGCCGGTCATGCGCAGCGGTGAGTGGGCAAGCTGATCCGGGAAATAGAGGAGGCCGGGAATTTCCCGGCCTTTTATTTGATTCAGGCTTTATCGATATTGGGGAATTATGCCATTCGCAGGCCGTCAGAACCCCAATGTCAGTTCTTTTCCTGAACATGGGCCTCGAGGAACCACAGCGCCTTGTCCAGACTACGGGATGCGGCGGTAAAAATATCCGCTGTATCGTCGTCACCTGCATCGTCCGCATCCTTGATCGACTTGCGCAAGAGATTGGCAACATCGCCATAGCGTTCGATCAGGGCAAGCAGATGGTCGTGAACGGCATAGATATCGGTCGGATATGGCTTGAGTTTGCTTTCCTTGGCCACGACCTGCGTGGTGCCATAGGCCGTCCCGCCGATCTGCACGGCACGCTCGGCAATCGTATCGACATGTTCGTCGAGATCGTCACGGAAACCGTCGAGCATTTCATGAACAGCGATGAACTGCGGCCCCTTGAGGTTCCAGTGAGCCTGTTTTGTGATGAGGGCAAGATCGATGGTCGCGGCAAGGTTTTCGTTGAGCAGCGCGATCATTGTCGTCTTCGTATTGGAAGGAAGATCGTTGCGGGTTGCATGCATCGACGTCTTGGACATTTTATCCTCATATCCTTTTGCTCGATCCGGCTTGGAGTGGCCGGGGGAGTAACTGGGGGAGCGACTGGGAAATGTCGCTCATAGTCGTGGGCAGCTGTTCCAAACGCAAACGAAGCTGCCAGATCCCTGTGAGGCTGCTTGCCGGATGGACCATTGTTGCCGTTGGGACAACGCAAAAACGTTCCCGCACCCGCTTGCAAAACGTATATCGCCAGCTTTTGTTCCGCGAGGACGGCTAAAAACGAACGCGATCCGGCCTTTGGGCAAGACTTGGCTTGTCGCGACGCAAAATCTGATTTACCCGGTTGCACATGAAGATACTTGCGCTTGATACTGCCGCTTCGTGGTGTTCCGTTGCCGTCTATAACTCCGATGGCGATGTTGTACTCGCCGATGTGAGCGAAAACATCGGTAAGGGCCACGCGGAAGTGCTGATGGCCTATGTAGAACGCGCGATGAAAATGGCGAAACTATCGCTCCACGACATGGATCGGGTGGCGGTCAATATCGGGCCGGGATCTTTCACCGGTGTTCGTATTGGTGTTTCGGCGGCACGCGGTTTTGCACTGGCGCTGGGTGTTCCTGCCATCGGCATCACTGCCTTCGAAGCGCTGGCGGCAGAAACGCAGGCCCTATTGCCGGGGAAGCCGGTGCTGATCCTCCTTGAGGCGCATCGCGGCGAGATTTATGCGCAAGCGTACGACGCGCAAGGTGGGCCGAACTTGAAGCCTCTGGTCCTGTCGCGGGAAGAGGCCGAGGCTCTTGCAGTTTCCCAAGCGGAGAACACGGTTCTCGCGGGTTCCGCAGCATCGGCGATCAATGAAGCCATCGGCGGCCGTTTTGCGTTAGGTCCGGCGGAGCCCACGGCGAAAATCGGCATCTATGCGCGTCTGGCATGCACGCGCCAGCCGGGTGATGCACCCAAACCGCTTTATATGCGCGGGCCCGATGCGAAGCCGCAGGTCGGGTTTGCCTTGCCACGCAGGCAGGCTGGAGAATAGCCGATGATGGGCTTGCCGTTCGGCCGTTTTGGCCGCAGACAGGTGTCAGTCGAACCGCTGGGCGCACAGGACAGTCATGCGATCCAGCGCATCCACGCCGTTGCTTTCCATCATGGCTGGAGTTCTGATGATTTCAGGTCGCTGATCGCGCAGGATACGGTTTTCGGCTTCGTTGCCCGTTTGGAGGGCAAGCCGAAAGACGCCTGTGGCTTCGTGCTGGCTCGTCTGGTTGCGGGTGAAGCGGAAATCCTGACGATAGCCGTCGCGCGCGATGTACAGCGTCAGGGTGTTGGACGCGTGCTGATGGATGCCGTGCTGCGTCATCTCTATCAGGAGCGCGCCGAAACGCTTTTTCTGGAAGTGGATGAGGCGAATGTTGCTGCACAGGCGCTCTATCGCCGCCTCGGCTTCCAGAAAGTTGGCGACAGGCCCGCTTATTACGAAACAGCGAATGGGCGTTCGGCCGCGCTGATATTGCGTCGCGACCTGAACCGTGCCTCGGCGGGGCCGCGATGATCGGAGCAATCCGCATCTTTCTGGTTGTTGCGGCAATGGCCGTGCTGAGCTTGTCGCTCATTCCGCTCCAGTATCTGTTTCTGAAACTGAAGAATGGCTGGAAGCGACGCCTGCCGACTTTTTTCCACCGCACCGTCGCACGTCTGTTTGGCTTCCGCATCAAGACTGTCGGCCAGATGCATGAGGGACGCCCCCTTCTGCTCGTCGCCAATCACAGCTCGTGGAGCGATATCATCGTTCTGTCGACGGTCGGTCAGGTATCCTTCATCGCCAAGTCGGAAGTCAGAAAGTGGCCTGTTTTTGGTATGTTCGCCGTTTTGCAACGCACCGTTTTCGTGGAACGGGAGCGGCGGGGCAAGACGGCTGAACAAACATCGGAAATCGCCAAGCGGCTGGCAACCGATGATGCGATGGTGCTGTTCGCAGAAGGCACGACATCGGATGGCAATCGCGTCCTGCCGTTCAAGACGGCGCTTTTCGGTGCCGCACACGCCGCGATCAGGGAAGCCAATGTGCCCGAAGTGGTGGTTCAGCCGGTTGCCGTTGCCTATACGGGTGTTCACGGCATGGCGATGGGCCGTTATTTCCGCCCGATCGCCTCTTGGCCGGGTGACGTCGAATTGATGCCGCACCTGAAAGGTATTTTGCGCGAGGGCGCCATCGACGTTGAAGTACGTTTCGGCGAACCGGTCGTCGTGACAGCCAAGACCGACCGCAAGGCGCTGGCCCGTACGATGGAGAACCGCGTGCGTGCGCTATTGCAAAGTGCGCTGCTGGGGCGCGAGATTCCGGAAGAGTAACAGCCGTTCGATCAGGCGTTCAGCCGAGTGGTTAGCCGATTGGCTAGAATGTCACCTTTCAAAATGACGACAAAAGCTGTAGATAGCCGCGCATGAGCGACAATATCACCGATCTTGAACCAACGGCAGAGCGCCCCAACGTGCGCAAGGTTTTCGTAAAAACCTATGGCTGCCAGATGAACGTCTACGATAGCCAGCGCATGGCCGACAGCCTTGCAGCGGAAGGCTATGTCGCAACCGATACGCCGGACGATGCCGATCTGGTTCTGCTCAATACTTGCCATATTCGCGAGAAGGCGTCGGAAAAGCTCTATTCCGCGCTTGGCCGGCTGCGCAAGATGAAGGACGCGCGCGAAGCAAATGGCAAGGAATTGACCATTGGCGTAGCAGGATGTGTGGCGCAGGCCGAAGGGCAGGAAATCCTTCGCCGCGCGCCAAACGTCGATCTCGTCATCGGTCCGCAGACCTATCACCGGCTGCCCAATGCGCTTGCTCGGGTTCGTGGCGGTGAAAAGGTCGTCGAAACCGAATATGCCCTGGAGGACAAGTTCGAGCATCTGCCGTCGCCGAAGCGTGAGGAAACCCGCAAGCGCGGTGTATCCGCTTTCCTGACAGTGCAGGAAGGCTGCGACAAATTCTGTACCTTCTGTGTGGTTCCCTATACGCGCGGCTCCGAAGTTTCGCGCAGCGTGAAGCAGATCGTGGCTGAGGCCGAACGTCTCGCCGATAGCGGCGTGCGCGAACTGACCCTGCTTGGCCAGAACGTCAATGCCTGGCACGGTGCTGGCGATGATGGTCGCGAATGGGGCTTGGGCGAGCTTCTGTTCCGTCTGGCGCGCATCCCGGGTATTGCCCGCCTTCGTTACACGACAAGCCATCCGCGCGACATGGACGACAGCCTGATTGCCGCCCACCGCGACCTGCGCCAGTTGATGCCTTACCTGCATCTGCCGGTGCAATCCGGTTCGGACCGCATTCTCAAGGCAATGAACCGTCGCCACAAGGCGGACGAATATGTGCGTCTGATCGAGCGCATCCGTGAAGTCAGGCCGGATATGGCGCTGTCGGGCGATTTCATCGTCGGTTTCCCCGGTGAAACCGATCAGGACTTCGAAGACACGATGCAGCTGGTGCGTGAGGTTAATTACGCGCAAGCCTATTCGTTCAAATATTCTCCGCGCCCCGGAACACCGGGTGCGGATCTTGATGATCACGTCGAGGAAGCGGTCAAGGATGAGCGCCTCCAGCGCCTCCAGGCGCTACTGTCCGAGCAGCAATATGCGTTTCAGGCTTCCATGATCGGTCGCGAGATGGACGTGCTCATCGAAAAGCCAGGCCGTGAGGCTGGGCAGATGGTGGGGCGCTCGCCCTGGCTTCTGCCGGTCGTCATTGACGGAAGCAGCGACAGCGTTGGCGACATCATTCATGTGAAAATCACGTCCACAGGTACCAATAGCCTTATTGCGCAAAAACTGACCTGAAGGCATGATGGTGTTGAGGCAGAAAATTTCGGCGTTTTGAGTCGCTTGCCGGTAATCCTGTCGAGACGGTGATTGCAAAGCGTGAACGGTTTGTGTTCACGCAGAATCTGGTCTGAAAAGTCTGCAACTTTTCAGGATTCTGCTTTAAGGAGATACGGTTGAGCGCTACGGAAAAGCTGAAGTCTGCCAAGCCAACCAATCAAACGCAAAAAAGCCCGACGACCGGGGCCTCGGATATGGCCCACATCGTGCTCACCTTCGACAACAACCGTTTTGCCAGCGCGCTTTACGGTCAGTTCGATGAAAATCTGGCCCGTATCGAACAGAAGCTTGGCGTGGATGTCCGCTCCAAGGGGAACCAGCTTTCGATCCGGGGCGAGCCGACCGCAACCGAGCAGGCGCGGCGTACGCTTGATCATCTTTATGAAACGCTGCAGAAGGGTCATGAGCTGACGACTTCGGATGTCGACGGAGCGTTGCGCATGGCAATCGCTGCCGATGACCAGTTGACGCTACCGACCATGGAAAACAAGGGCAAGCTTTCGGCAGCCCAGATTTCCACGCGCAAGAAGACGATCTTTGCCCGCACGCCGACGCAGGACGCCTATATGCGTGCGCTTGACCGGTCGGAGCTGGTGCTCGGCGTCGGACCTGCCGGTACCGGCAAGACCTATCTTGCCGTCGCCCATGCAGCCATGTTGCTTGAGCGCGGTCTCGTCGAGCGCATTATCCTGTCGCGTCCGGCTGTCGAGGCTGGTGAACGACTGGGCTTCCTGCCGGGTGACATGAAGGAAAAGGTCGATCCCTATCTGCGCCCGCTCTATGATGCGCTTTATGACATGATGCCCGCCGATAAAGTCGAGCGTGCCATCACTGCGAACGTGATCGAGATCGCGCCGCTGGCTTTCATGCGCGGGCGCACGCTGGCGCATTCTGCGGTCATTCTCGATGAAGCCCAGAACACGACGTCCATGCAGATGAAGATGTTCCTGACCCGCCTCGGCGAGGGTTCGCGCATGATCGTGACTGGCGATCCGAGCCAGATCGATCTTCCGCCGGGCCAGAAGTCGGGTCTCGTGGAAGCACTACGCGTGCTGGACGATGTCGAAGGCGTCATTAAGGTGCGTTTCACCGAGAAGGATGTCGTTCGTCATCCGCTGGTGGCAGCCATCGTCGGGGCTTACGATCGCGACGGCAAGCAGCACGCCCGTTCGGAATGATGCGAGTACGCGGATTGATCTTGCAATTGCCTATCGGAATCACGATTTAAAGGGTGCTGTCTGCCTTTTTGGCAGACAGCTTTCTTGTAACTGAAAGGATGAAGCGGCTGCTCGATACGGGGAGCCGCTGTAGAACGTGTCAAATAACGCGATCCATATCGATATCATGGTCGAAGCCGGCAACTGGCCGGATGAGACTACCCTTGAAGGGTTCGTCAGAACGCCGGTCGAAGCTGCCTGGACCAATCTTGGCTTGAAAAGCGCGACAAGCGAGCTGAGTGTCGTCTTCACCGACGATGCTTCGATCCAGAGCCTGAATGCGGAATGGCGCGGCAAGGACAAGCCGACCAATGTGCTTTCATTTCCGGCATTTCCGGTCAAGGCCGGGGCGCAGCCGGGGCCAATGCTGGGCGATATCATCATCGCACGGGAAACTGTCGAGCGAGAAGCCCGTGAAGAGGGCAAGCCGCTCGAAAATCATCTCACTCACCTCGTCGTGCATGGTTTCCTGCACCTTTTGGGTTACGATCACGAAACCGATGTGGAAGCGGAGGTGATGGAGGGCCGCGAGCGTGAAATCCTTCATGCTCTTGCCATCCCCGACCCTTATGCTGTATCCGATGAAGACACTAACAACGATTGACCATGGCTGATCAAACATCGCATTCTCCGTCCGCTGGCGAAAATCGCAGCGAGACCCAAGACGCCGAAGGGCAAAGTACGCAGCGGCCTGTAGTGGCCGAGAGGCGTTCCCTGTTGTCTAACATTTTCCCGTTCATGCGCTCGCGCCAGTCATCTTCCTTGCGCGAAGATCTGGCCGATGCTCTTTCCAGCACGGCAAGCGAACAGGATTCCGCATTCTCGCCTGAAGAAAAGGCGATGCTGCACAACATCCTTCGCCTGCGCGAAATCCGCGTCGAAGACGTGATGATCCCGCGTGCCGATGTCGAGGCCGTGGAAATTTCCACGCCGCTCTGGGAAGTGCTGGAGCTTTTCGAAAAATCCGGCCATTCGCGTATGCCGGTCTATGCCGAGACGCTGGACGATCCGCGCGGCATGATCCATATCCGCGATGTCCTGAATTTCATCACCAAGCAGGCCCGTCAGAAGACCACTCGCCGCAGCAGCACGCGCAAGGCGACTGCGGAAGACAAAGCCGCCAAATTCGACATGAGCCGTATCGATCTTACCAAGACGATCGGCGAGCTCAATCTGATGCGCAAGGTCCTGTTCGTGCCGCCATCCATGATGGCAAGCGGCCTGATGGCGCGCATGCAGGCGACCCATATCCAGATGGCGCTGGTCATCGATGAATATGGCGGTACAGACGGCCTGGTTTCGCTGGAAGACATCGTCGAAATGGTTGTCGGCGATATCGAAGATGAACATGACGACGAAGAAATCATGATCGCCGAAGAGGCCGATGGCGTGTTCGTTGTCGATGCGCGCGCCGATCTGGAAGAACTGACCGCAAAAATCGGCCCGTCCTTCGAAGTGGGCGAGCATGGCGAGGATGTCGACACGGTCGGGGGTCTCATCTTCTCGGTCCTTGGACGTATTCCGGTTCGCGGCGAGGTGGTGCAGGCTATTCCGGGCTATGAATTCCATGTGCTGGAAGTGGATCCGCGCCGTGTGAAGAAAGTGCGCATCGTGCCGCTTTCTGCGGCTGACCGCCGTCGCCAGCAGCGCGCGGTTGTATCGTCCAAGCCCGGAGAGCAGCCGACAGACGCGGAAGCCGCAACCGACAATCCCAAAGAGGCCTGATGATCGAAAGGCTCGCGGGGAGGATCATTCTTTCGAGCGGCTGGCGTCGTGCGCTGGCCGCTTTTCTGAGCGGCGCTTTCGCCACGCTGACGCAGCCGCCATTTGATGTTTTCGTCGCGGGCTTCATCTCATTTCCCATTCTTGTCTGGCTGATCGACGGTGCCATTGCGAAAGCGAACGCTGGACCGGTTCGCCGCCTGCTTCCTGCAGCCATAGTTGGTTGGTGGTTCGGGTTCGGCTATTTCGTTTTCGGGCTGTGGTGGATCGGTACGGCGCTGCTCGTCGATGCGGACCAGTTCGCATGGGCCCTGCCACTTGCAGTTCTGGGCCTGCCTGCCTTTCTCGCATTGTTTTATGCATTGGCAACTATGGTTGCGCGCATATTCTGGTCGGATGGATTGGGGCGCATCTTCGCGCTTGCATTCGGTTTTGCGCTGGCGGAATGGTTGCGCCTTTTCCTGTTCACCGGCTTCCCCTGGAACGCTATCGGCTATGCCGTCATGCCGACGCCGCTTCTGATGCAATCGGTTGCCGTGCTGGGCCTGATCGGAATGAGCGCCTTGGCGGTGTTCGTCTTCGCGGCGCCTGCTCTGTTGATCGGCGGGCGGTTTGCAAAGACGGGCATCGCATTTGCCCTGTTACTCATCGCCGGTCACGTTGGCTTCGGTGCCTGGACGCTTTCACAAGCACCGGCAATCGGTGAGGAAAAAGGGTCGCTCGCAGTTCGTATCGTACAGCCTTCCATCGCCCAGACCATGAAATGGGACAATGCCGAGCGCCGGTCGATCTTCGACACATTGGTGTCGCTGACTGGGGAGGCGCCTGCCGACGGCAAGCCGAAGCCCGATGTGATCATATGGCCGGAGACGGCGGTTCCTTACATCCTCACCTCGACGCCCGAGGCTCTGTCACGCATCGGTGAAGTTTTGCAGGACGGGCAGGTGCTGTTGGCCGGCGCCGTTCGTGAAGAGAAGGCGACCGGTGGCGGTGAACCGCGCTACTATAACTCGATCTATACGATCGATGATCGCGGTGTCATTGTCGATGCCGCCGACAAGGTGCATCTGGTCCCGTTTGGCGAATATCTCCCGTACGAAAGTTTTCTGCGCAGGCTTGGGCTTCAGGAAGTGGTGGAAATGCCCGGCGGATTTACCGCTGGCGCGTCGCGTCGCGCGCTGAACGTGAAAGACGGCCAGACCTTTCTGCCGCTGATCTGTTACGAAGCAATTTTTCCGGACGAGCTTGGATATACGGGCCAAAAAGCCAGCGCCATCATCAATGTGACAAACGATGCATGGTATGGTGACACGCCGGGCCCGTACCAGCATTTCCGCCAGGCGCAGGTGCGCGCCGTGGAACAGGGCCTGCCGCTCATTCGTGCAGCTAATAATGGTCTTTCGGCTGTTGTTGATGCTTATGGTCGAATCACTGAAGGGCTGGCCCATAATGCCGTCGGGGTCATCGACGCTTACCTACCGTCATCTCGTGCACCATTTTGGGGCACGCCACAGGGTGCACGACAATCTCTGGTAGCGCTGTTAACCTTACTCGTGGTGAGCATGGCTTTCCGACTGCCATTCGGCAGGCGTTTTCATTGACAGACTAATATTGTTACGTTGTTATGGCCCGGCGGCGACGGTTTTTGCGGAAAAATCGTCAGACTACCTTCCAAAACTTATTGTTATCGCTGTTCAGATGAACAGAGCATGAATGAAAGCTCGCAGCTGCGAGGAGTGACAACTGTATGATTGAGAATAAAAAGAAGCCCAATCCCATTGACGTGCATGTCGGCAGCCGCATCCGTCTCCGCCGTAACATGCTGGGCCTCAGTCAGGAAAAGCTCGGCGAAAGCCTCGGAATTACCTTTCAGCAGATCCAGAAATACGAGAAAGGCACCAACCGCGTCGGTGCAAGCCGACTTCAGGCGATCTCGTCAATTCTGAATGTCCCGGTTTCCTTCTTTTTTGAAGATGCACCAGGCTCCTCGGCCCAGGCCGGTTTTGCAGAGGACAACGAAGCGACCTATGTGGTCGATTTCCTGAATTCCAATGAAGGCGTGCAGTTGACCCGCGCGTTCACGAAAATTTCAGATCCGAAAGTGCGCCGCAAGATCATCGATCTCGTGAAGTCGCTCGCTGCGGACGCCGACTGATTTCAGTTCTTGAGAAGAGCAGTAAAGCGGGACATAGGCATGTCCCGCTGGATTTTGCGATTTGCAGCGCCTGAACCGGCAGGAAATGCCGTCTGAAACGAATTTTCCCGCTGAGGCGCTGTCGCAACAAGAATATGCATTGACGGTTTAATCCCAACTTCGCTAACACATTACTGTGCCCGGAACGCTGAAAACCTGTTCCGGGCGCTACTGTGTTTCCATGGCGGAGATATTCTCCGTTGGATTTTCAAGAGGGGTTACCCGTGTCGCGCAGTTCTTATCTCTTCACCAGCGAATCTGTGTCCGAAGGACATCCGGACAAGGTTTGCGACCGCATCTCCGATGAAATCGTGGACATGATCTACAAGGAAGCGCGCCGCACCGGCGTGGATCCATGGTCTGTCCGTGTTGCCTGCGAAACGCTTGCCACCACCAATCGCGTGGTCATTGCCGGCGAAGTGCGTGTGCCGGATACCTTCCTGAAGAAGAATAAGGACGGCACTGTCGCCCACGATGCGGCCGGACATCCGCTGATCAATCCTTCGCGCTTCCGCTCGGCAGCCCGCAAGGCGATCCGCGAAATCGGTTACGAACAGGACGGTTTCAACTGGAAGACGGTGAAGATCGACGTGCTTCTGCATCCGCAGTCCGCCGATATCGCGCAGGGCGTGGACAATGCCGCCGACCGTCAGGGCGAAGAAGGTGCAGGCGATCAGGGCATCATGTTCGGTTATGCCTGCCGCGAAACCCCGGATCTCATGCCGGCACCGATCTATTATTCGCACAAGATACTCGAAAAGCTCTCGGAAGCCCGCCACAAGGGCGAGGGCGATGCGGGCAAGCTCGGCCCCGACGCCAAGAGCCAGGTCACGGTGCGTTACGAGAACGGCAAGGCCGCCGAAGTCACGCAGATCGTTCTTTCCACGCAGCACCTGGATGCAAACTGGGATTCAAAGAAGGTTCGTTCGGTTGTCGAGCCCTACATCCGGGACGCGCTCGGCGAGCTTCCGATTGCAGCCACCTGCAACTGGTACATCAATCCGACCGGCAAGTTCGTCATTGGCGGACCGGACGGTGATGCCGGGCTGACTGGCCGCAAAATTATCGTGGATACTTATGGCGGGGCCGCTCCTCATGGCGGTGGCGCATTCTCGGGCAAGGACACGACCAAGGTCGATCGCTCCGCCGCTTATGCCGCGCGCTATCTCGCCAAGAACGTCGTTGCCGCCGGACTTGCCGACCGCTGCACGATCCAGCTTTCCTATGCTATCGGCGTGGCGCAGCCGCTTTCGGTTTACGTCGATCTGCATGGTACCGGCAAAGTGGCCGAAGCCGCAGTCGAGGAAGCGCTTCGCGAAGTCATGGACCTGTCACCGACGGGTATTCGCAAGCATCTTGACCTCAACAAGCCGATCTATGCCAAGACCTCGTCTTATGGCCATTTCGGTCGCAAGCCGGGTCGTGACGGTTCCTTCTCCTGGGAGAAGACCGACCTCACCAAGGCGCTGAAGGCAGCAGTGGCGTAACTTCTCCCAGGGAAAGTTGCATCGCAGGCCGCTTGGCGTTATGTGTCCAGGCAAATTTCGAGGAGCGCGGTCTTTGATCGCGCTCCTCTGCTATTAGCGCATCCCGAAAAGTGTGAAATGGTTTTCGGACAAGATGTGCGTCTGAACAAATAGATAGAGCGCAGATCTGATTCAATCGGATCGAAACGCGCACTATTATTCATTATGACGCCGACGGATAAAACATGACCGAAGAATCTCATCCTCTGCGCGGTGCCGGAAACTTTTTCGGCCGACGCCACGGCAAGCCTCTGCGGAGCCATCAGAAGAACCTGTTCGAGGATCTTCTGCCGCACATCAAGATCGACCTCGAAAGCCCGGCACCACAGGATCTGCGTGCGCTTTTTGAAACGAAGGTCGAGGCTGTGCGTCTGGAAATCGGTTTCGGCGGCGGCGAGCATCTGCACCATGAGACAGGTCGCCATCAGCAGACGGGTTTCATTGGTGTCGAACCGTTCGTCAACGGCATGGCAAAAATGCTTGCGGCACTCGATGAGGCGCCGCGCCCGAACCTGCGCCTCTATGACGAGGATGCAACGGCGGTCCTCGACTGGCTGCCGGACGCATCCCTTTCCGGCATTGATCTTTTCTATCCTGACCCTTGGCACAAGCGACGCCACTGGAAGCGCCGTTTCGTCAGCGATGCCAATCTTGACCGCTTCGCCCGCGTGCTGAAGCCCGGTGCAAAATTTCGCTTTGCTTCCGACATCGAGCATTATGTCAACTGGACGCTCCAGCATTGTCGCCGTCATCCGGCATTCGACTGGCAGGCCGACGGCCCGTCCGACTGGAACGGCGCTTATGAAGGCTGGCCGGGCACACGCTATGAAGCAAAGGCTTTTCGCGAAGGTCGGCGTGCTGCCTATCTGACCTTTATCCGCCGTTGAAGCTGCCTGTAGCGAACACAATCAATCGAACCTCAGAAGCGGTCTTGAAAAAAGCCGCTTCCGCTGGTATATAAGTCTCAAATTCTTGGTCGTTTGAACAAGAGTGGGTCCACCCGGTCCCGCTCTTTTTTGTTACTTACGGCCTGCTTGAAGAGGCTTTTCCAGCTTCTCGAAAGGTTTTTAGGTTGACGGAACAGGTTCAGGCAAACGAAGCAGAGGCGCTTGCGACAGGCGCGAATGAACGCATCATTCGCGAGACGGGCATCGATGCGAAAGTGGCTTCTATCATCGAGCCCATCATCAATACGCTGGGCTTTCGACTGGTGCGCGTGCGCCTTTCGGGACTGAATGGCCAGACCCTGCAGATCATGGCCGAACGCCCCGATGGCACGATGACCGTCGAGGATTGCGAACTGGTCAGCCGCACCGTTGCGCCGGTTCTCGACGTGGAAGACCCAATCAGCGGAAAATATCATCTGGAGATTTCGTCTCCTGGTATCGACCGTCCACTGGTCCGCAAGTCGGACTTTTCCGACTGGGCCGGTCATGTTGCGAAGGTGGAAACCTCTATCGTGCACGAGGGCCGCAAGAAATTCCGCGGGCGTATCGTTCTGGGCGATGCGGAAACGGTTGTGATCGAAAGCGATCAGATTTCCTACGGTAACGAACCTGTCGTGCGCATTCCATTCGATCTGATTTCGGATGCGCGTCTCGTGCTGACCGATGACCTGATCCGCGATGCGCTGCGCAAGGACAAGGCCCTGCGCGAAGGCCGCATCCCCGGTGACGATCTGGGCGGTGTTCAGGAAGTCGAAACGGATGAACAGTCCGGCGAAGCTGGGTCTGACGAAGCCGCATCGGGCGAAGCCGAAAAGAAGAAATAAGTTTCAGGCGTCCGGTATCTTGAGGAGCCGGATGCGACACCAAGGAGAGTCCAATGGCAGTCAGTGCTAACAGGCTGGAGCTTCTGCAGATCGCCGATGCGGTCGCACGCGAGAAGTCGATCGACCGCGAGATCGTTCTTGCGGCCATGGCCGATGCGATCCAGAAGGCGGCGCGTTCGCGTTACGGCCAGGAAAGCAACATCCGCGCGGACATCAATGCGAAGTCCGGTGAGATCAAGCTGCAGCGCCTGCTCGAAGTCGTTGAGCATGTCGAGGATTACGCGACGCAGATTTCGCTGTTCACCGCTCGCGATCGCAATCCGGATGCGCAGGTCGGCGACTTCATCGCCGATCAGTTGCCGCCGATGGATTTCGGTCGTATCGCCGCCCAGTCGGCAAAGCAGGTTATCGTGCAGAAAGTGCGTGAAGCCGAGCGTGACCGTCAGTATGACGAATACAAGGATCGCGTTGGCGAAATCGTCAACGGCACCGTCAAGCGTGTCGAATACGGCAATGTGATCGTCGATCTCGGTCGTGGTGAAGCCATTGTGCGCCGCGACGAACTGATCCCGCGCGAAGCTTTCCGCTATGGCGACCGCATTCGCGCCTATGTCTACGATGTGCGCCGCGAGCAGCGTGGCCCGCAGATTTTCCTGTCGCGCACCCATCCGTCCTTCATGGCGAAGCTCTTCACCATGGAAGTCCCGGAAATCTACGACGGCATCATCGAAATCAAATCGGTTGCCCGTGATCCGGGTTCGCGCGCCAAGATTGCGGTCGTGTCGCGTGACGCCTCCATCGATCCGGTCGGTGCCTGCGTCGGTATGCGCGGCTCCCGCGTTCAGGCCGTTGTCGGTGAATTGCAGGGTGAAAAGATCGACATCATTCCGTGGTCTCCGGATGCGGCTTCCTTCATCGTCAACGCGCTTCAGCCGGCTGAAGTTGCCAAGGTTGTGCTCGATGAAGATGCCGAACGTATTGAAGTTGTCGTCCCGAATGACCAACTATCACTTGCAATCGGTCGTCGCGGTCAGAATGTGCGCCTTGCTTCCCAGCTCACCGGCTGGGACATCGACATCCTGACGGAAGACGAGGAATCCGAACGTCGCCAGAAGGAATTCACCGAACGTTCGACCCTCTTCATGGATGCTCTCAACGTTGACGAGATGGTTGGTCAGGTTCTGGCCTCCGAAGGTTTCGCATCCGTTGAAGAACTGGCCTATGTAGAGTCGGGCGAAATCGCTTCCATCGATGGTTTCGATGAGGATACGGCTGGCGAAATCCAGGAACGGGCCCGCGAATATCTGGATCGCATCGAAAGCGAACAGGATGACCGCCGCAAGGAACTGGGCGTCGAGGACGAACTGCGTGAACTGCCGGGCATCACCACGGCGATGCTGGTGGCAGTCGGTGAAGACGGCGTCAAGACGATGGATGACTTTGCCGGTTATGCCGTCGACGATCTGGTCGGCTGGCGTGAACGCAAGGACGGCGAAACCGTCGCTCATAGCGGCATCTTCTCTTCCTTCGACGTTTCGCGCGTCGATGCGGAACAGATGGTCCTTTCCGCGCGTTTGAAGGCAGGATGGATCACGGAAGAAGAACTGGCATCGGCTCAGGAAGAAGAAGCTGAAGCTGAAGCCGGTGAAGAGGAAGCCGCTTCGTAAGAAGAGCGCTGGAATAGAAGAGCCGCATGGCTTCTTACGTCTGAGGCAATTCAGGCGTAAGCTGTGCGGCTCTCGCAATTGAACCCTGAAAAATGGTCGTCGTTCATCTGAATTGATCGACCAGTTCGGGTTTCGAATGAAGTTCCGGCCATCTTACGGGTTGTGGTGGGGCTTTTGCTCTGGTACAGCGCCACGCATCGGGTCCGATGCGTTGGACATGGTCAAAAACTGGTGTTCGCGTAGCAATTTCGTCGCCCATGTAAGAGCGATGCAGGCGAGCCGGTCAGGACATTGGTGCAAGTCCGGAATGCGGCCCCGCTATGGCCGTCACGGCAAAACTGGAGTTCGCGTGGAGCAGGATATGAATGACAGAACCTGTATCGTCACGCGCGAAAGCGGTTCTGTCGATGATCTGATCCGTTTCGTGGCCGGTCCCGACGGGTCCGTGGTGCCGGATTTGAAAAGAAATCTGCCGGGCAGGGGATGCTGGGTCAAAGCCGAGCGCCGTCTGGTGGATGAAGCGGTCAAGCGCAAGCTCTTTGCGCGGGCGCTGAAAGAAGGTGTGACGCCGCAGGCGGATCTTGGCGCGCTGGTGGACCAGCTGCTGACGAAATCTGCTCTTGGTAGCCTCGCTCTGGCTCGTAAGGCGGGCGCCGTGGTAACGGGCTCGACCAAGGTGGATCAAGCGATCCGCACCGGGACAGCTGCCATGGTGTTGCACGCTCAGGAAGCCGCAGCCGATGGCGTGCGCAAGCTCGATCAGGCAAGGCGCGCCGTGGTGCATCTTGATGGCCCCGAAATCCCTGCCTTCACCCTTTTTAAGGGGGAAGAAATGGATTTGGCATTTGGGGGCGGAAATGTGATACATGCAGCCGTACTTGAAGGAAAGGCGGCGGCCGGGTTCGTGAAGCGGGCGCTTCTGTTGCATCGCTATCGCGGTGAAAGCGCATCGAACCTGGATTAGAGCGCAACTCTGGAGGGGCTTGGCAGACCCTGGATCGGATTGCGCGTTGAAGCGGATGACTGGAGCTTTATCCAACATGACCAGGTCGCGTTGGATAATGCTCGAGTAGAGCGGCCGGAGCCGCGAAGGAAACGGAAACGTAATGAGCGATAAAACGAACGACGACAAGACGCTGAGCGTTAATACGAAGAAGACGCTGACCATGAAGCGGCCAGGCGTCGAGCAGAGCACCGTGCGCCAGAATTTCAGCCACGGCCGCACGAAGGCTGTCGTCGTTGAAACGAAGAAGCGCAAATTCTCGCGGCCTGACGAGAAGCCAGAAGTGGAGGCAGCGGCACCAAAGCCTGTAGCTGCACCTGCTCCGGCAACTCCTGCAGCCGTAGCCCCGCAGGCACCTGCACCAGCAGCGACGCCTGCACCTGTAGCGACACCTGCGCCAGCGGCTCCCGCAGCAGCGGCCCCACAGGCACCTGCACCGGCAGCGACGCCTGCACCACAGCAGCCAAAGGCTCCTGCGGCAGCAGCACCGGCAGCCCCTGTGACAACGCCTCGGCCGCATGTTGCCCAGCAGCAGCCGCGTAACCAGCAGCGCTCCGGCCAGCAGTCACAGCGTCCACGCCAGTCTGATCGCTCGGGTATGGTGTTGAATACGCTGTCGCGTTCGGAAATGGATGCACGTCGCCGTGCGCTGGAAGGCGCGTTGGTTCGTGATGCGGAAGATCGTGTCCGCGCAGCCGAAGAAGCCAAGCGTCGCGCAGAAGAAGATGCACGCCGCGCCAAGGAGCGTGAAGAATCCGCTCGCCGCCAGGCAGAGGAAGAAGCACGTCTGAAGGCAGAAGCGGAAGCCAAGGCTCGCGCAGAAGCAGAAGCAAACAAGCGCATGCCGCAGTCGGAAGGCCGTTCGGAGCATCGCGGCGATTCCCGTCCTGCCCCGCAGGGCGGTCGTCCGCAGCATTCGGGTCGTCCACCACAGGGTGGTCGTCCCGGCCAGGGGCAGGGACAGCGTCCGGCATCGCCTGCGATTGCAGACGTCATTCCAACCGCAAACAAGCCGCTTCCGCAGAGCCAACAGCGTAAGCCTGGTTCTACGGGTGACGACGATGATCGTCGTGGCGGTGGCCTGACGGCTGCTCGTCGTGGTGTACCGGCAAAGCCAGAAGCGCGCACGCCAAAGGTCACCAAGACCGAAGACGACCGTCGTCGCGGCAAGCTGACCATCTCCAGCAATCTGGAAGATGAAGGCCGTTCGCGTTCGCTGTCGGCAATGCGTCGCCGTCAGGAAAAGTTCAAGCGTTCGCAGATGCAGGAAACCCGCGAGAAGATTTCCCGCGAAGTGACCGTGCCTGAAACGATTACGCTTCAGGAACTCGCACAGCGTATGGCTGAGCGTTCCGTCGACATCATCAAGTACCTGATGAAACAGGGCCAGATGATGAAGCCGGGCGATGTGATCGATGCCGATATGGCGCAGCTCATTGCTGAAGAATTCGGCCATACCGTCAAGCGCGTTGCTGAATCCGACGTTGAAGAAGGTATCTTCAACGTGGTGGACGATCAGGCAGCACTCGTGTCGCGTCCTCCGGTCGTGACCATCATGGGTCACGTCGATCACGGCAAGACCTCGCTGCTCGATGCGATCCGTCACGCCAATGTCGTGTCGGGTGAAGCTGGCGGTATTACCCAGCATATCGGTGCTTATCAGGTCGAACAGAACGGCCAGAAGATCACCTTCATCGATACGCCGGGCCACGCCGCCTTTACTGCGATGCGTGCCCGCGGTGCGCAGGCAACCGACATCGCCATTCTGGTGGTTGCCGCTGACGACAGCGTGATGCCGCAGACGATTGAATCGATCAACCACGCCAAGGCGGCGGGTGTTCCGATCATCGTTGCGATCAACAAGATCGACAAGCCGGCTGCCGATCCTCAGAAGGTTCGTACTTCGCTGCTGCAGCACGATGTCTTCGTGGAATCGATGGGCGGTGAAGTGCTCGACGTCGAGGTTTCGGCCAAGAACAAGATCAACCTCGACAAGCTGCTTGAAGCAGTTTTGCTGCAGGCTGAAATTCTTGACCTCAAGGCTGATCCGACACGTACGGCTGAAGGTGTCGTCATCGAAGCTCAGCTCGACCGTGGCCGTGGTTCGGTCGCAACCGTTCTGGTTCAGAAGGGTACATTGCGTCCGGGCGATATTATCGCTGCCGGTAACGAATGGGGCCGTGTGCGCGCTCTGGTCAACGATCATGGCGAACACGTTAAGGAAGCAGGACCTGCAATGCCGGTTGAAGTCCTTGGTCTCCAGGGAACTCCGCAGGCAGGCGATCGTTTCGCAGTTGTTGCCAACGAAGCCAAGGCTCGTGAAATTGCTGATTATCGCCAGCGTCTTGCTCGCGATAAGGCTGTTGCCCGTCAGACTGGTCAGCGCGGCTCGCTTGAGCAGATGATGAGCCAGCTGCAGGTGAATGGCACGAAGGAATTCCCGCTCGTCATCAAGGGTGACGTGCAGGGTTCGGTCGAAGCAATCATTACGGCTCTCGACAAGCTCGGCACCGACGAAGTGCGTGCACGTATCGTCCATTCGGGCGCCGGTGGTATCACGGAAAGCGACGTGTCGCTGGCCGAAGCCTCCAATGCAGCGATCATTGGCTTCAACGTTCGTGCCAACAAGCAGGCACGCGATGCGGCCGACCAGCAGGGTACCGAAATCCGCTACTACAACATCATTTACGATCTGATCGAAGATGTTAAGGCGGCAATGTCGGGACTTCTGTCGCCAGAACGTCGTGAAACCTTCATTGGTAATGCTGAGATTCTTGAAGTCTTCAACATCACCAAAGTGGGTAAGGTTGCCGGTTGCCGGGTTATCGACGGCAAGGTTGAACGTGGTGCAGGCGTCCGCCTCATCCGTGACAACGTGGTTATCCACGAAGGCAAGCTCAAGACGCTCAAGCGCTTCAAGGACGAAGTGTCGGAAGTGCCGATGGGCCAGGAATGCGGTATGGCGTTCGAAAACTACGACGACATTCGCGCAGGCGACACGATCGAAGCGTTCCGCGTCGAACACATTACGCGCACGCTCTAATATCTATATGCCGGACCGTCCTGTTATGGGCGGTCCGGTTTTTCATTACCCGGTTCCGAGGGTCTGACTCCCGTCTGAACTGTGGTAAGTTGCACCATTCAGTTTTAGCCGTTTCGTCGGACAGCCATTTGGGCTGGGTGCCGATTAATGGTTGTTTATCGAGGATATAGCTATGGCACGTTCTCCGGATCCAAAAGGCTCAGGTGGCCTTTCCCAGCGTCAGCTTCGCGTGGGCGAGCAGGTGCGTCACGCGTTGGCACAGGTGCTTCAGCGTGGAGAAATCCGCGACGATCTTATCGCCCGCACCGTGATTTCCGTGTCGGAAGTGCGTATGTCGCCTGATCTCAAGATCGCAACTTGCTTCATTACCCCTCTTGGTGATGCCGATACGCAGGCGGTTATCAAGGCGCTGGCTTCGAATGCGAAATTCATTCGCGGCCGTATGGCCCCGAGCCTCAGCCAGATGAAGTACATGCCGGAATTCCGCTTCCGGGCAGATACCAGCTTTGACAATTTTTCCAAGATCGATGCGCTGCTCCGCTCGCCGGAAGTCGCACGCGATCTTGGGCATGACGATGAAGAAGACCGGGAAGCAGACAAGGCTTCCCGCAATGGAGACGAATAAAGCATGGCAAGACGGGGCAAGAAAAAAGGCCGTCCGGTTTCCGGTTGGGTTATTTTCGACAAGCCGAAAGGTATGGGATCGACCGAGGCGGTCTCGAAGATCAAGTGGCTGTTCAACGCCGAAAAAGCCGGTCATGCCGGTACACTTGATCCGCTTGCTTCCGGCATGTTGCCCATAGCGCTGGGTGAAGCCACCAAGACCGTGCCTTATGTCATGGACGGAACCAAGATCTATCGTTTTACGGTCAGCTGGGGTGAAGAACGCTCGACGGATGACCTGGAAGGTCAGCCCACCAAAACCTCGGACAAGCGCCCGTCGCGCGCGGATGTCGAGGCATTGCTGCCGAATTATACAGGCGTCATTTCGCAGGTGCCGCCGCAGTTCTCCGCCATCAAGATAGACGGTGAGCGGGCCTACGATCTTGCCCGCGAAGGTGAGACCGTCGAGATCCCTTCTCGTGAAGTCGAGATCGACCGCCTGGAGATTGTGGGCATCCCGGATGCAGACCGCACCGAATTCGAGGTTGAATGCTCCAAGGGCACCTATGTGCGCTCGCTGGCGCGCGACATGGGCCGCGATCTTGGATGCTACGGCCATATTTCGGAACTGCGCCGTATCGAAGTGGCACCGTTCACGGAAGAGGATTCCGTGACGCTGGCAGAACTTGAGCAGGCATGGCCGCCGCTTCCGCCGAAGGATGAGGAAGGCAATATCGTGGAACCGGCACCGCGTCGCGACTTTTCGGCGATTGACGCGTTGGTCATCGACACGGGCGCTGCACTGGACTGTCTGCCGCAGATACCGCTTTCCGACGATCAGGCGCAACGCGTGCGTCTTGGTAATCCGGTCATCCTGCGTGGTCGCGACGCGCCTTTGGAAGCTGAGGAAGCCTGTGTCACGACACGCGGAAAATTGCTCGCTATCGGCTATATCGAGCACGGACAGTTCAAACCGAAGCGCGTTTTTACAACGGGCTGATTTTTCGCCACAAGATCGCGATGGGGCGGCAAATCGAATTGAGACTGGCATTCCTGCCAATTTTACACTATATGCCGCTCATCGATCATGCGTAAAAGCATGTCAGATCGTGTAAATGGCCCGCGCTGGACGACATCCCGGCCTGGGCGTCTCTTTTTCCTCTCATCAAGAAAGGGTGTACGATGTCGATTACTGCTGAGCGCAAGCAAGCACTTATCAAGGAATACGCCACCAAGGAAGGCGATACCGGTTCTCCTGAAGTACAGGTTGCCGTTCTTTCCGAGCGTATTGCCAACCTTACGGATCATTTCAAGGGCCACAAGAATGACAATCATTCGCGTCGCGGCCTTCTGAAGCTGGTTTCGCAGCGTCGTCGTCTTCTTGACTATGTCAAGGGCATCGACCAGGCACGTTACCAGGCGCTGATCGGCCGTCTCGGCCTGCGCCGCTAACGGTAAAATCGGGCGACGTGTTCAAACGTCGCCCGTTTGATTTATCGAGCATTTTGTCATGCGGATAGCCGCTGACAGATCAAAATGCGACAGTATCGGGCGAATGCCCGCTGGCATGAGACGGCGCACCAGGTGCATTCCGTCATGCCGATGAAGAGCCATACGGCTCATGACCTGGACCAGTCATGGGGCAGGATTGCAGGCAGTTCGTGTCAGGGAATATTCGGGAATGAATGTTCTGACACATAACGAACTTCCCGTTGTCTTGCCCGTGGCCTGTCTGCCAACCAAGGAGATGCCTTAGCGCTTCGCGCGGCGTCTCCGTATGAGGACAAGATATGTTCAATACCCATAAAGTGGAAATCGAATGGGGCGGTCGTCCGCTCACGCTCGAAACCGGCAAGATCGCCCGTCAGGCCGACGGCGCAGTTCTCGCAACCTATGGCGAAACCGTCGTTCTGGCGACTGTCGTTTCTGCCAAGGAACCAAAGCCAGGTCAGGATTTCTTCCCGCTGACCGTCAACTATCAGGAAAAGACCTATGCCGCCGGCAAGATCCCTGGTGGTTTCTTCAAGCGTGAAGGCCGTCCGAGCGAAAACGAAACCCTCGTTTCGCGCCTGATCGACCGTCCGATCCGCCCGCTCTTCGTCGATGGCTACAAGAACGACACACAGGTTGTTCTGACTGTCATTCAGCATGACCTTGAGAACAATCCAGACGTTCTGTCGATGGTTGCAGCTTCCGCAGCGCTGACCATTTCCGGCGTTCCTTTCATGGGCCCGATCGGCGGCGCACGCGTTGGCTACATCAACGGCGAATATGTGCTGAACCCGAATATCGACGAAATGCCGGAATCGAAGCTCGATCTGGTTGTTGCCGGTACGGCTGACGCTGTTCTGATGGTTGAATCGGAAGCACAGGAACTCTCCGAAGAAGTCATGCTCGGCGCCGTTGTTTTCGGTCAGAAGGGCTTCCAGCCGGTTATCGACGCGATCATCAAGCTCGCCGAAGTTGCTGCCAAGGAACCACGCGATTTCCAGCCGGAAGATCTTTCGGACCTCGAAGCCAAGATGCTTGCAGTTGTCGAAAACGACCTGCGCGACGCTTACAAGATCACGGAAAAGCAGGCTCGCTACGTCGCTGTTGACGCTGCAAAGGCCAAGGCGAAGGCTCATTTCTTCCCTGAAGGCGTTGAAGAGCCGGAATTCTCGGCTGAAAAGTTTGCAACTGTCTTCAAGCACCTGCAGGCAAAGATTGTTCGCTGGAACATTCTCGACACCGGCAATCGTATCGATGGTCGCGATTTGTCGACCGTTCGCGCAATCGTTTCGGAAGTCGGCCTTCTGCCGCGTACGCACGGTTCGGCGCTGTTTACCCGCGGTGAAACGCAGGCAATCGTTGTTGCCACGCTCGGCACCGGCGAAGACGAACAGATGATCGATTCTCTGACGGGTACGTACAAAGAATCCTTCATGCTGCATTACAACTTCCCGCCATATTCGGTCGGTGAAACCGGTCGTATGGGTTCGCCAGGTCGTCGTGAAGTTGGTCATGGCAAGCTCGCATGGCGTGCAATCCATCCAATGCTGCCTGCTGCTGAACAGTTCCCTTACACGATCCGCGCTGTTTCCGAGATCACGGAATCGAATGGCTCTTCGTCGATGGCAACCGTTTGCGGCACCTCGCTGGCGCTGATGGATGCAGGCGTTCCAATCACCCGTCCGGTGGCTGGTATTGCCATGGGTCTGATCAAGGAAGGCGAGCGTTTCGCAGTTCTTTCCGACATCCTGGGTGATGAAGATCACCTCGGCGACATGGACTTCAAGGTAGCCGGTACCGAAAGCGGTATCACTGCACTTCAGATGGACATCAAGATCGACGGTATCACCGAAGAGATCATGAAGGTCGCTCTGGAACAGGCCAAGGGCGGTCGCGTTCACATCCTCGGCGAAATGAGCAAGGCTCTTTCGACGTCGCGTGAAGAACTCGGCGAATTCGCTCCACGCATCGAAGTCATGAACATTCCTACCGACAAGATCCGTGATGTAATCGGTTCGGGCGGTAAGGTTATTCGTGAAATCGTCGAAAAGACTGGCGCGAAGATCAACATCGAAGACGATGGTACGGTCAAGATCGCTTCGTCGAACGGCAAGGAAATCGAAGCCGCCAAGAAGTGGATTCATTCGATCGTTGCCGAGCCGGAAGTTGGCGAAATCTACGAAGGCACGGTCGTCAAGACCGCTGACTTCGGCGCGTTTGTGAATTTCTTCGGTCCGCGTGATGGTCTGGTTCACATCTCGCAGCTGGCTTCCGACCGCGTTGCCAAGACCACCGATGTGGTTAAGGAAGGCCAGAAGGTCTGGGTCAAGCTCATGGGCTTCGACGAACGTGGCAAGGTTCGCCTGTCGATGAAGGTCGTCGATCAGGAAACCGGCAAGGAAGTCGTTGCTGAAAAGAAGGCGGAAGCAGACGCTGAATAAGCGTCGTACTCTGCAAGCAATTTAAAAAGAGCGCGCTCCCAATGCTTTTGGGGGCGCGCTTTTTTGTTGCGCATAGAGCAATTGATCGGCATGGGTGAAGCATGATGACACCTATGACCCCACTGGCACAACAAACACTCTTTCTTCCCTTCGATCAGGGCATTCTGGATATGCCCGAACGAGGACAATCCTTCCTCGCCTGCGGTCTTTCTGCGGATCGGCGTCTCGAGGATGAATGGAAGCAGGCGCTGACCTTTCTGCAGCCCTGGCGCCCGGACTGGCTGGCGCTGGATAAGGAAGGCTTCAGTGTCGTTCCCAGGCTGGGCTCAAAATTGGACGAGGAGCGGCGTTTTTCCGGCGGGCTACTTCTGCTTGGAAAACATCGCGGACGCAATGAGGCGTGGTTTGCGGAGCTTCTGGCGCGTGTTGAGCCGGGCGGGTGGATTGCCGTGTCTGGCGACAAGAAACTCGGCATCGACAGTTTCCGCAAATGGGTCGGCAATATTGCCGAGATCAGCGACCGCATGTCGAAAAACCATGCGGTGGTCTTCTGGCTCCGGCGTCCCGCCGATCTCACCGCTGACTTCATCGCCGCGTTGAAGCCGCTTGCCGCCGATATTGACGATGTGTTTCGCACCGAGCCCGGCATGTTCTCGCACGGTGTTATCGACAAGGGCTCGGCACTGCTCGTGCCGCATATGGAGAAGATCGTCTTTGGCAACGTCGCTGATCTTGGCGCCGGCTGGGGCTATCTTGCTGCGCAATGCCTGAAGTTTGCAGATCGCATCAAATCCATCGATCTCTACGAGGCCGATTACGAGGCACTGGAGGCCGCACGCGGCAATCTGGAGCGTCTGGGTGCTTCCGTGCCAATGTCATTCAACTGGTTCGATGTAACCAGTGAAAAAATGACGGGTATTTATGACACCGTGATCATGAACCCGCCGTTTCACGAAGGACGCGCGGCAGACATGTCGCTTGGGCAGACATTTATCGCTGCCGCTGCTTCGCGGCTCAAGATCGGCGGTCGTCTGCTGATGGTCGCAAACCGTCAATTGCCTTATGAGACAACGCTGAAGGGGCTGTTCAAGAACGTGACGCTTCTCGAAGAGGCCAATGGCTTCAAGATATTCGATGCAAAGAAATGAAACAAAAAGGCCGCCTCGAAAGGCGGCTTTTTTACTACATAATTTTAAATGTTAGGGCGCCGTACGCCTAGGAGGGCGCACGGCGCTCTAATCCCCTGTAAGGCTTATTCGCCGCGCTCCGCATCCGAGCTTTTCAGCTCTTCAAGCGTTGGCATGGAGACGATGTTGTAGCCGGAATCCACATAATGGACTTCACCGGTGACACCGCTCGAAAGATCGGACAGCAAATAGAGTGCCGATTTGCCGACATCGTCGATATCGACAGTACGGCGCAGCGGCGAATTGCGGCGCTGATAGCTGAAAATCGCGCGTGCATCGCCGATGCCGGCGCCTGCCAGTGTGCGAACCGGGCCAGCCGAGATCGCATTGACGCGGATGCCCTGTGGGCCATAATCGGCAGCAAGATAACGAACCATGGCTTCAAGCGCGGCCTTGGCAACGCCCATCACGTTGTAGTTCGGAATCGTACGGGTCGAACCGCCATAGGTCAGCGTCAGGATAGAGCCGCCGTCCTTCATAAGCTTTTCGGCGCGCTGAGCCATTTCCGTGAAGGAGTAGGCGGAAATCACCATGGTGCGGCTGAAATTTTCGCGCGTGGTGACGTCTGCGTAGCGACCCTTCAGTTCGGTCTTGTCGGAAAAGCCGATGGCGTGAACGATGAAATCGAGCTTTCCCCATTTCTTCTCGATTTCAGCGAAAACAGCATCGACAGATTCGATGTTTTCCACATCGCAAGGCAGTACGAAATCAGAGCCGACCTGTTCGGCAAGCGGCTTTACGCGCTTGCCGAGTGCATCGCCCTGATAGGTAAAGGCGAGTTCGGCGCCCTGTGCTGCGAGTTGTTTTGAAATTCCCCAAGCGAGTGAGTGATTATTCGCGACCCCCATGATGAGGCCGCGTTTGCCTTTCATCAAACCTTCCATATTTCCCTCTCCCTCAGCCCTGGTAGCGCTGGAAAACCAGCGTTGCATTGGTGCCGCCAAATCCGAAGGAGTTGGAGAGCACGGTGTTGAGCTGAGCGTTGTCAATGCGCTTGCGAACGATAGGCATGTCCGCGAAGGCAGGGTCCAGTTCTTCGATATGTGCGCTTTCGCAAATGAAATTGTTCTGCATCATCAAAAGCGAATAGATCGCTTCCTGCACGCCGGTAGCACCCAGCGAATGTCCGGTCAGCGACTTGGTCGCGGCAATCGGCGGGCAGGCGTCGCCCGAGCCGAACACCTGACGGATGGCGTCGATTTCCGGCGCATCGCCAGCAGGCGTCGAGGTTGCGTGCGGGTTGATGTAGTCAATCTTGGTCTTCACGGTCGAAAGCGCCATCTTCATGCAGCGAATCGCGCCTTCACCAGACGGCGCAACCATGTCGTAACCGTCAGATGTTGCGCCATAGCCGACGATTTCGCCGTAAATCTTGGCGCCGCGCGCAAGCGCGGTTTCGAGGTCTTCCAGCACCAGAACACCGGCGCCGCCTGCAATCACGAAGCCGTCGCGGTTCTTGTCATAGGCGCGCGATGCGGTGGACGGCGTGTCATTATATTTGCTCGACATGGCACCCATGGCGTCAAACAGAACCGAAAGCGTCCAGTCGAGATCCTCGCAGCCGCCTGCGAACATGCGGTCCTGCTTACCATACTGGATCATCTCGAACGCATTGCCGATGCAATGGTTGGATGTCGCGCAGGCCGAAGAGATCGAATAATTGATGCCCTTGATCTTGAAGAACGTCGCAAGCGTCGCGGAAGCCGTCGAGCTCATGGCTTTCGGCACGGCGAACGGGCCGACTCGCTTCGGGCCTTTTTCGCGGGTGATGTCGGCAGAATCAACGATGGTGCGGGTCGAAGGACCGCCGGAACCCATAATGATGCCAGTGCGGTCGTTGGAAATTTCCTCTTCGGAAAGTCCCGCATCCGCAATGGCCTGATCCATGGCGACGTGGTTCCAGGCCGTACCACGGCCATGGAAACGCATCGCGCGCCGGTCGACCAGCGCTTCGACGTCGATATTCGGGGCACCGTGCACCTGGCAACGGAAACCGAGTTCGGCATATTCCTCAGCGCGGGAGATGCCGGACTTTGCTTCACGCAGCGAAGCCGTGACCTCTTCGGTGTTGTTACCAATCGAGGATACGATCCCCATACCCGTTACGACCACACGCCGCATCGCGTTCTCCTTTACACCTGATCCGTGAGCGACGTGTCCATCATACGGACTGCCGCCTGTTCGCGGTTACATAGGTGCGATCTTCGCATGTTTTGAGCGCGGCCGCATGAAAACTGTTCACTTTTTTGCAGTCGCGCTCGTGGATGATGGTGATTGAGGCGCCTTATTGGCCCTCATTGTCCTTCGACAGGCCGACGCGTAGATCGCTCGCCCGGTAGATGGTTTCGCCATCGGCTTTCAACCAGCCATCCGCCGTGCCGAGCACGAGGCGACCGCGCATGACGCGCTTGAAATCAATGCCGTATTCAAGAAGCTTGGTATGCGGACGCACCATGCCCTTGAACTTGACTTCACCGGTGGACAGAGCCATGCCGCGGCCCGGCTCGCCGAGCCAGCCGAGGAAGAAACCGGTCAACTGCCACATGCCGTCGAGGCCGAGACAGCCCGGCATGATCGGATTGCCCATGAAATGGCACGGGAAATACCAGTCGTCGGGGCGCACGTCATATTCGGCGCGGATATAACCCTTGTCGAACTCGCCGCCGGTTTCAGAAATATCGGTGATGCGATGGACCATCAGCATCGGAGGCAGGGGAAGCTGAGCATTGCCGGGGCCGAACATCTCGCCGCGTGCGCAGGCCAGGAGTTCTTCATACCCGTAGCTGGATTTCTGTTCTGCCATTACGCCTCCCTTGAGGTTCATTCTGTATCGACCGGCAATCCGGCCCGATTGTAGGTTTCACCGGAACATCCCTACCACAGACTGTTTCCGGCAGTAAAATCATGCAATGGGTTTATCCGAAAAACCGGGCAATTCCCAAAGCTATTGATAGTTATTTCGCAACGGCATATATCAATGTCAGTATGCAATGGGCAACAGCCCGTTTGACGATTGATGATTTTGCTACAAGCTTGTGACGGAACCAACGGTGAATATGCAATCTTCACATACCCACTCGACGGTCTCGATGGAAGAGCGGCTCC
Organism: Ochrobactrum vermis; assembly: GCF_002975205.1. Lineage (NCBI taxonomy): Bacteria > Pseudomonadati > Pseudomonadota > Alphaproteobacteria > Hyphomicrobiales > Brucellaceae > Ochrobactrum > Ochrobactrum vermis. The sequence goes on from NZ_PCOC01000001.1 coordinate 2,810,478, forward strand.
GCCATGCGGGCTTGCGCCCGACGCGTCAGCGCGTTGCGCTTGCGAGCCTGATCTTCGCCCGGGGCGATCGCCATTTGGCTGCCGAAGACCTCCACGAAGAGGCCGTGATGGCCGATGTGCCGGTGTCTCTGGCGACAGTTTACAACACGCTGCACCAGTTCACGGAAGCCGGTATGCTGCGTATTATCGCGGTTGAGGGGTCGAAAACCTATTTCGATACCAATATCTCGGATCACCAGCATTTCTTCCTCGAAGGCGAAAATGTCGTGTTCGATATTCCACATGGCGAGCGTGGGCAGCCGACGGTTGCCAACATGCCGGATGCACCGCAGGGTATGGAAATCGTCAATGTGGATATTATCGTTCGTTTGCGCCGCAAGGGCCAGTAACGGACGACACTGCACACCGGATTGAAAAGAAAGCGGCTATGGCCGCTTTTTTTGTTGCGTATTGGATTGCGTGGGGCTGAAAAGGGAGAAAGTTCTGCGATCCAGGCTGAATCGCCTCCCAAGTTTCAGCCGGATACATTCCAAGGAGATATCATGCGTAAGTTATTCATCGCCGCGACCGTTCTTGCCGTTTTTACCGCCGGCAGTGCCTTTGCAAAAACAGTCCGGGTCGCAGTTACCCCCGGGCCGCATGCCCAGATCATGGAAAAGGTGAAGGAAGTCGCTGAAAAGAACGGTCTTGAAATCGATATTCAGGAATTCTCCGACTATGTCATCCCGAACATGGCGCTCGCGGACGGCGCGCTGGAAGCCAACTCTTTTCAGCATAAGCCTTATCTGGACAATCAGGTCGCCGATCGCGGCTTCGACATTGTGAGCGTTGCCGAGACCGTCAATTTTCCGATGGGTATGTATTCGAAGAAGCTGAAGAATATTTCCGAGCTGGCCGAAGGCGCGACGATTGCGATCCCCAACGATCCGACCAATGGTGGTCGTGCTTTGCTCGTTCTTGCCGAAAACGGCATCATCAAGCTCGATCCTGCCAAGGGATTGAAGGTCAGCGCCCTCGACATCATCGAGAACCCGAAGAGCCTCAAATTCGTTGAACTCGATGCGGCACAGCTTCCGCGTTCGATGGAAGATGTCGATGCTGCTGTCATCAATACCAATTATGCCATGGAAGCAGGCCTGAACCCCGCGGCCGATCCGCTGGTACGGGAAGGCGAGAAGGCGCCTTACGTCAATATTCTCGTCGTTCGCGCTGCCGACAAGGATGCCGATTGGGTTAAAACCCTGATTTCATCCTATCACAGCGATGAAGTGAAAGAATTTATTGCCACGACATTCAAGGGATCGGTGATCCCCGCCTGGTGAGACGTTGGAGTGGCGGCGGGGCGATTTTTCGCCCCGCTCTTCTATCAGGCTTTCAGGTCCATCCGGATATTGCGAAAGGGAAGGCCGTTGTCATCTTTCGATCGCTGACCGGTAATCTTGAAGCCGAGGCGGTTGTAGAAGTGATACGCCCGCTCGTTATCGGCATAGACTTCAAGCGATAATTCACCCTTCAATGTCAGGGCGTGGCGGATCAGAATCTGCCCCACACCAGAGCCTTGACGCTCAGGGTCGACAAACAGCCCGCCGATGAAACAATCCAGCAGGCCAATAAAACCGACCGGACTGTCATCGATGGTGGCAACCCATGTTTCCGCCTTTTCGAGATAGACATCCTCGATGAGTTGACGCTGATCTTGAAGCCGACCTTCTCCAAGAAAAGAATGTGCTTCCAGTGAGGCACGATACCAGATGGACGATAAAGATGGTTTATCCGATGCCCGATAGGCACGGATTGTCACGTCGTGATTTTTCATGATTTTCCAGAGTTTTGGATATGCACAGGAGTTCCGCCGCATGGGCGGGTTCAAATCCGTTAAAACGGTAGCGATGAACGTCTGCGCATAAAACTCCTTCGAAATTCAATTTATTTGCAATATCGGTTTGCGTCGGGAGAAGTCAAGCTTCGCCAGTGCCGTTATCCCGCTTCTGCAGAAAGCCGGGTCAATCAAAGACCTCGCCCGGGTAAACGCCCCAGAGATCCGATTGCTTTATCCACCCGCGGACGCCGCCCATATCCAACCGGCACCATTGGCCGGTGCATTCACGCACCGTGCCGACCACACCCGGCTCAATCTCGGCGGCAAGTCCCGATGTGTCGCTGGCGTCGCGGCGCATATTGATCATCGCCCCCTGATCGTTTTTGAGCCAGGGCGCTGTGATGGCGGTTCTCTTGCCGGAAAGAAGCGACTGGTAGACCCAGCCTTCTGTGCCGTCGGCATCGCGGATACGACGCCAGTTGTCATATTCCTGGATGATCTCGACCGGCAGCCCTGCCTTCATGAAGAGCCATGAAACCGCATAGTCGCGCCCCGGGCCGATACGCAGATTGACGCGAGCCGGTTTAAGGCTGACGAAACGCGGCACCGGAAGCCCGCTTGCGCCGACAGTGGTGCCTGCGGGCTCTGCAGCTTGCGCTCCATGCTCGTGTGAGGCGCCAAGCGGTGCCAGAATGAGAAAAAATGCCAGAAAGCCAAGCGTGGCCATCAAAAAGCGTTGCGAAAGTACTCTGTACAAACTGCGACCTCTCGCCGTCCTGTCACGGCAGAACGGTAGTAGCTTCAGCAGTTTAAGGGGGCTGCGAGGCGACGTTGCCGTCCTGTTTTCAGGCCGTTTATCCATCTGTGTGCAACAGATCGAAATACGGCCTAATTGTTTGATTTTAAATGTATCTTTTCGGAAAACCATCGTGGTTTTTCCAAGAGACACCTGAAGTTTCCGGTTTTTCTTTGTCTTTGCCGCTTCGCCTTGATAGAGATGTTCAGCCGAAGCAATATCCCATATTGCACCGCCTTGGTTAAGGAGGTCTCAACATGAAGCTTCGGTTAACGCATTTCCCGGAAAAGTGGGAGTCGGTTTTCCGCTGGGAATGTGCAGGAAATTTCTTGGAGCGCGACCTGTCAGTTGGTTACAATACGGGCTGTTCCAGGGGCTTTGCTCAACGATGGGGTGGAGATGTCGAACAAGAAGAAACCGCTGGTCGTTCTTACGCGAAAATTGCCGGACCCAGTGGAAACCCGGATGCGGGAACTGTTTGATGCGCGTCTGAACATAGACGACCACCGCATGAATCAGCCGGAAGTCATCGCTGCGATGAAGGAAGCGGACGTTCTGGTGCCTTGCATCACCGACGTTATCGACGCCGCAGCAATCGAGCAGGCGGGCCCCAACCTCAAGCTGATCGCGAATTTCGGCAATGGCGTGGACAATATCGATGTCGCCGCCGCCGCGAAACGCGGTATCACCGTCACCAATACGCCGAATGTCCTCACCGAGGACACAGCCGACATGACCCTGGCGCTGTTGCTGTCGGTGCCAAGACGTCTGGTGGAAGGCGCCAATGTGCTCAATGAGCGCCACGGACAATGGCCGGGCTGGTCGCCGACCTGGATGCTCGGACGGCGCATCTGGGGCAAACGCCTCGGCATTGTCGGCATGGGACGCATCGGTACAGCGGTCGCTCGGCGCGCCAAGGCTTTCGGGCTTTCCATTCACTATCACAACCGCAAGCGTGTCAATCCGCAGGTCGAGGAAGAGCTGGAAGCGACCTACTGGGATAGTCTCGACCAGATGCTGGCCCGGATGGATATCATCTCGGTCAATTGCCCATCCACGCCCGCTACATTCCATTTGCTATCCGCGCGCCGCATCGCGCTGATGCAGCCGACCGCCTATATGGTTAATACGGCCCGCGGCCAGATCATCGACGAGAACGCGCTGATCGAGCTCATCGAGCAGGGCAAGCTTGCCGGAGCAGGGCTGGACGTGTTCGAGAACGAACCGGCGGTTAATCCGCGCCTGCTGGCCCTCGCCGAAAAAGGCAAGGTCGTCCTGCTGCCGCATATGGGCTCGGCCACAATGGAAGGCCGCATCGATATGGGCGACAAGGTTATCATCAATATCAAGGCTTTTGTCGACGGGCATCGCCCGCCCGACCGCGTATTGCCGAACCGGGTTTAGAGCATTTCCAGCAAAAGTGCGAAGCGGCTTTGCGAAGGATAATGCGCACAAAAAATAGCTCTAGCTTTTCCGGCTCGCGGTTTTCGTCTCGTTGACGTTCTTGCCATCGATGAAACGCAGCACCGTATGTGCATAAAGGCGCGGATTTTCGACAGGGACGCCGTGTCCGGCATCGGGCAGGATGATCAGTTGGGCACCCGGTATCTGGCTGGCGATGAATTCCGTATGGTCGCGCGTGATGGCCGTATCGCGGTCGCCGATGACGATTGCAGTGCGAACGCGGATATCCGACAGGTCTTCATCGGTGTAGTTCGGCTCATTTGCCCAGAGCGCATGAATTTCCTTGTCGATGCTCTCATAGTGGCGCAGTTCCGGTATCGGCTTTCCTTCGGCACGAGCCTCGGTATAGCCCGTATTGCCATCGGGCGTGACATTGGCCGCCTGCGCGAACAGGCTTTTCAACCGTTCCGGATAACGCATGGCGATATCGAGGCCGATAATGCCGCCATCGCTCCAGCCGACAAGATCGACCTTGCCGATGTGGAGAAAATCAAGCAGCGCGACATAGTCATCGGCCATCAATCCGTAGGTGATTGGATCTTCGGTGCGGGTTGAATGTCCCTGTCCGCGACTATCGGCAACGATCACGGTGTGGTGACGCGCAAGGATCGGTAGCTGCGCATCCCACACATGCTGGTCGGACAGGCCGCCGGGAATAAGCAGGATTGGCGATCCCTTGCCGACGATCCGGTAATACATCTGGATGCCGTTGACTTCGGCAAAGGCGGCAGGGGACGCGGGAATGGTCATGCGCGCAATTCTCTCAGTCGAAACGGGGGAGGGGAAAGACAAGGCAAAGCCGACCAGCAAGGCGGCTATCGTCAATGTCGTCTTTCCCTTCATGGGTCCCGGTCTCTTGTTGGAGCATCTACAAGTCAGGGCCTGCGGATAAGTGTCGGCAGATCATAGAGATAAGCAATTCGCTTGATCGCATCCTGAAGCGGTTCCAGCGTGACCGTCATCGTGTGTCCGCTCGCATGGATCAGCATATCGTGGGAGGCGCAGATGGCGACATGGCCCTTCCAGAAGACAAGATCGCCGCGCTTCAGGTTGGAGTAAGTCGCATCGGGTTCGACGATTTCGCCGAGCGTATTCTGCTGCATGTCCGAATCGCGCAGGACTTTGCGGCCCGCCACCCACATGGACAGTTGCACAAGGCCGGAACAATCGATGCCGAAGCTCGACGTGCCGCCCCACAGATAGGGCGTGTGAAGAAGGGTTTCTGCGACGGCCACATAGTCTGCCGCATGTTCACTGACCGGCGCAAGATGGCTCGCAATCAGGGCTTCGCCGCTTTCCAGAATCGCATATTTCGTGCCGCGCGTCTCTGCGGCGCCGACGATGCGCGCGCGTGAACCGAGTGACAGTGCCTTGGTATGCGGGAAGCGGAGATCGGCACCGGGATAAACGAAGGTGCGCGGCACAATGACCAGATGCGTTTCGGTTCCAGCGGGTTGTTCCAGCGCGGCAGCGGAGACGTAACCGGTATAGCCGTCGCGTTCGGCCTGCACCCACGACCAGCCGTCCATTTCCTCAAAGACGCGGACGCGATCACCAAAGATCATCTGTGTCTGCGGCCCGCTATCCATACGCGGTTCGGCACGCAGATCGACAACGGACGCGGAAACCTGCATCGGCGTTCCGGCGGTAAAACGCGCCGCTTCCACCTGACCGGTCAGCCGTTCATCGGCGAGGTCAGGGCGGTAGGCGTTGAGGCGGCGGTCGAGCATGGTCAAAGTGGTAACTCCCTGGCTTTGGCGATCACCAGATCACCCAGTCTTTCAACATAAAGTGCACCGGCGACTGTCCTCTTTACTAGCACATTTCGCCGATCTTTTTCATCACGATGCCGGGAGACGAAATCAAGCGCGCCCATTGTGTCGAGCGCGCGGGTAATGACCGGCTTGGTGACATCCAGTTTTGCTGCAAGTCCCCGCACGGTATGCGGCGGGGGCTCCAGATAGATGGTCAGGAGAATGGCTGCCTGTCGCGTGGTAAGATCGGGCATCTCGTCACGCACCTGTTCCAGCGACAGGGTCCTCAGCAATGTCAGCGCCTGCAACGGCTTCAGTTCAATTGGCATCCGGTTCCACCAAAAAACGGGGATTGTTTCGGAACCGTTTTATTCAATCTGCTTTCGGCGTTTCACGCAAGTGAATTCGGGCGAATTCAGCGCGCCGGGTAGCGTTCCTTCAAAAACTGGTAAAGAGCGCGAATGGCTTGTGCCTCTCCACCGACTGGCGAGGCGGGCTTTTCCACCGGCACCCAGCCGAAAATGTCGAAATGCGCCCATCCTTGAGCCTTATCGACAAATTTACTGAGGAAAAGTGCTGCTGTCACCGATCCGGCAAAGCCATCGGTGGTTACATTGTTGATGTCGGCGATCCGTGAGGACAGTTTTTGCGCATAGGGCTTCCACAGCGGCATCCGCCATAGCGGGTCTGCCGTGGCATCCGCACTTTGTGCAATCGAAGCGGCAAGTCCGTCATCATGCGTATAAAATGGCGGCAGATCGGGACCGAGCGCAACACGCGCAGCCCCCGTCAGCGTTGCCATGTCGATCAGGAGTGCAGGCTCCTCTTCATCGGCAAGCGCAAGCGCATCGGCAAGAACCAGACGGCCTTCTGCATCGGTATTGCCGATTTCGACAGTCAGTCCCTTGCGGCTTTGCAGCACGTCGCCCGGACGGAAGGCATTTCCGGCAATCGAATTTTCCACCGCCGGGATCAACACGCGCAGCCGCACCGGCAATTGCGCATCCATGATCATGGAGGCGAGCCCCAGCACATTGGCGGCACCGCCCATGTCCTTCTTCATCAAGAGCATGCCACTTGCCGGTTTGATGTCGAGACCGCCGGTGTCGAAGCAGACGCCCTTGCCAACCAGCGTGATTTTCGGATCGCTTGCTTTGCCCCAGGTGAGATCGATCAGGCGAGGCGCAATAGCGCCAGCGCGACCGACCGCATGGATCATGGGGAAATTCTTCTCCAAAAGCGCATCGCCTTCGGTGACGGCAATGTCAGCCTTGTGTCTCTTCGCCAGTTCACGAGCGGCTTTTTCGAGAGCATCCGGTCCCATATCGTTGGTCGGTGTGTTGATGAGATCGCGCACCAGCGTCACCGCAGTGGAGATGCGACGGATTTCGGCCTCATCCACCCCATCTGGCAAGGCAAGGCGGATCGCCTTGCCATTTGCCTTGCGATAGCGCGTGAAACTATAGCCACCCATCAAGAAGCCCAGAACCGCCAGTCCAGCCTCATCAATCGTGCCGTCAATATGCCAGTCTCCGTCTGGAAGACCGCGCGCAAGCTTTCCAGCCAGAAGCTGCGACTGACTGCCCTTTTCCTCATCTCCTGTTCCAAAAAACGCACCCGATACCAATCCGCCGGCACCGGGGAGGACGAGCACACGTCCGGCTTCTCCGTCAAAGCCGTTGGATTTCGCCCAGACAACCGCATCGGCGGGAAGGCTGGAGGTTTCCAGTCCGCCTTTCGGCGTAAACCAGATCGGGCGGCTTTGTTCGGATTTTCGGGAAAGAAGTTCGACAGACATGATGCTCTTTCTGACCAAATAAGCGATGTCCGGCAAAAGCGCTGGGGTTTTGTCGGAAGTTCATAAAAACAAACAGATAGCGCGATTATTGCCGTGCGGAAACAGAAACCGCAATCGCTTTATTAACCAATCATTAGGGTTAACAGATTATTGATTTAGCAGGAATTGGGCTTGAGGGTGACTAAAGCATGTTGGATGCGCGACACGCTTTGGCAGGAGAGGCGGGATGCTGAACATCGTTCGAAAAGACGCTATCGCAACACGCCTTGGCTTCGCCTGTATTCTTTCAGCACTGGTACTTTCCGGCTGCACATCCGTCGACCGGACTACGACCGGTTCGGTGCGCCGCGCGGCAACAGTTGCCACTTTCGATCACATGAACGACGCGCAGCTTGCCGCCATGGCCGGGCGGCTCGGGGCGCAATATGAGCGCAATCCGAAGGATCGCCAGACGGCGCTCAACTATGCCAATGTGCTGACGCGCCTTGGCCGCAACGATCAGGCGCTGGCCGTCATGCGGGCACTCGCCATTGTCTATCCGAAAGATCAGGCCGTTCTTGCGGCTTATGGCAAGGCGCTTGCAGGCGCTGGCCAGTTCGACGGCGCGCTTGATGCCGTTCGCCGTGCACAGAACCCGGCCTATCCCGATTGGAAACTGGTTTCCGCAGAAGGTGCTGTTCTCGACCAGATGGGCCGGAAGGAGGAGGCGCGCGCGACTTATCAAAAGGCGTTGCAGCTTCAGCCGAATGAACCATCGATCATCTCCAATATGGGGATGTCCTATCTTCTGGCCGGTGATGCGCGAACGGCCGAGACCTATTTCAAGCAGGCCGCAGCTGCGCCCGGTGCGGACAGCCGTGTGCGTCAGAACCTTGCCCTGTCCGTCGGCCTGCAGGGCCGGTTTCAGGAAGCCGAAGCGATTGCCGCGCGCGAGATTTCTCCGCAGCAGGCCAAGGCCAATACGGATTATCTCCGTTCCATGCTGGCACAACAGAACTCCTGGAACATGCTCAAGGACAAGTCGAAGGGCTGAGTCCCCTCACATGGGGATATTTAAGTCAAGGTTGTTGTTCGTGCTACATCAGCATTCTCCACCCTATCGGTATCCAGGTTCTGAGCCATACTGCATGACGCGGCTCGACATCCGAGCCTGATCAACCTCACATCCGGTCGCCGTTGTATGCGGCTACACCAATATCCCGCTTACGGCGGGCAAGGCTCAGGACAACGGGACCTTTCTTTAAAACGGCATTTCGCCAGGGGACTCATCGGTCCGTTGACCCGGATCCGCCGGAACTGATCAGGCTCCGGAAGATTTCAGAATAGGTTTGCGTAGTATCAGCCGGCTTTCATTACGGCGCCCTCTATGACAACACCGGCGGTGACGTATTTCCACAATGCGACCAGCAGCTTGCGGGCAAGTGCGACGATCGTCGTCTTCTTGAGACGACCGCCGCCAGGCTTGATCCGGGCCTTAAACCACAAAGTGAGCGCAGATTGTGGCTGGTGGCGCAACCAGAGCCAGGCAAGCTGGACCATCGTCGTTCGCAGGCGAGGATTGCCCGCTTTTGAAACGCCCTGTTCGCGATCAATCGATCCGCTTCTCCAAGGTGTCGGTGACAGCCCTGCATAGGCAGCGAGCTGTCTCCGGTTGGAAAAATGTCGGAACAGACCTTCCGAGTAGAGATTGACAGCAAACTCGGGACCAATCCCTTTGATCTCAAGTAACATCGCAGCTGGCGACGCTGGGGTGGACGTCTTTTTCTCGGCTACGAGAGCGTCACGCTCCCTCTCCACCGACTTGATCTGCTCAAGAAGCAGCTCAAGTCGATCGAGCTCGCGGCTGATCTGCGCTTTCAAATGCGGCGGTAGCGGGCAGCCATCACCGGTCTTAAGTGCCTCCAGTTTCTTGCGACGGTCGCTGCGCAACGGTTCGTAGCCGGTGATACCTTGGCTGAAGAGCAATCCCTTGACGCGATTGATGTGAAGCGTTCGCTCACATACCAGTGTCTTCCGCTCACGGCAAATCCGACGACGATCCTCCTGCTCGCGCGTCGGTGCCCTGACCATTGAGCAAACACGCGGCTCTCCTCGCTTGTAGGCTAACAGCGTTCGCACCAGTGTCTCGCCGTCAAGACGGTCGGTCTTCACTCGGCGGCGTCGGCGCGACACCGCGATCGAGGCGGCATCGACGATATGGCTTTCGATCCAATCTTCTTGACACAACCGTCGATCGATCCAGAAACCATCGAGACCCGCTTCCTGTATCACCACCAATGGGTACCATGTTCCAGTACGCGCCTGCGCCTTTTCTCGCAATTCGCCAAAGCGCTCCAGAAGTCCTGCTACGTCACCACCGACAACCGCGTGCCGCGACATTTTTTCGCCGCTGCCCGGCGACAAGGATGTGATTAGCCAAGTCGATTTACTCAGTTCTATTGATACGAAAATTGCACCAAGGTCGATGCGGATCGTGGCACGCGCTTCGGATTGGTCAGCCGTAAAAAACATGATTGTCTCCACAGAGTTTGTTGCAGCCTCACTCTGTCACAGTGGAGGCCGCTATCCCCATGGGATCTTTAATTTGCGCGTCAAGCAAACATTTGGAGCGCCGATCTGATTTACTCAGATCGAAGCGCGCTCTAGTTGCCTCCGAACAATCCGCCTTGCGCCGAAATCTGGATAAAGGCCGGTCCGAGAATAACAATAAAGAGCACGGGCAGGAAAAAGACGATCATCGGCACGGTCAGTTTTGGCGGCAGGGCTGCAGCCTTCTTTTCGGCGTCCAGCAAGCGTAAGTCACGGCTTTCCTGAGAAAGCGTGCGCAGCGCCTGTGCAACGGGCGTGCCGTAACGCTCGGCTTGAATCAATGCCTGCGTTACGGATTTCACCGGTTCCAGGCCTGTGCGATTGGCGAGATTTTCATAGGCCTGACGGCGCTCCGGCAGGAAAGAAAGCTCGGCATTGGTCAGCATCAGTTCTTCGGCAAGCTCGACGGATTGAATGCCGATTTCATCGGCCACCCGGCGAAAAGCAGCTTCAGTGGACATGCCCGATTCGACGCAGATCAGCATCAGATCAAGCGCGTCCGGCCATGCGCGTCGGATGGACTGCTTGCGCTTGGTTGCCCTGTTCGAGACGTAGAGATTGGGCGCGTAGAAACCGGCATAGCCAGCAATAATGCAAACGAGAAAGCGTAGGAAGAACGATTGATCGGCAAGCACGCCGAGCACGAAAATGTAGATGGCGGCGACGATTATCGCGCCGAAAGGCAGAACAAAGCGCAGGAACAGAAAGATGTTGAGCGGGTTCTGCCCCCGGAAGCCTGCCTGCCTGAGCGAAGCGATCGTCTTTTCATCGGCAAGCGCACGCTTGAGGTCAAGCTTTTCGACGAATTCGCGGATGCCCTGCTTCTGCTGATGGCGCAGGCTGTTGCGACGGTCGCTTTCCGCAGCAAGTCGGGCGCGTTCGCGCGAGCGAATGGCTTCACGTTCGGTGGCAACCGATTTCATGCGCGACTTGAGCGCGCTGCCGCTAAGGACCGGCATGAGGATCGTCACTGCTGTGGCAAAAACCGCAACGGTGATCAAAGCGCCGATCAGAAACTGCGGATCGGATAATTTCTGCGTGAGGAGAGAAAACATGTCCAGTGCCTCACATATCGAAATTGATCATGTTCTTCATGATGAAGATACCGGTCAGCATCAGAACGGCTGCAATGCCCAGGAGCATGTGGCCGGTCGAAGAGGTAAAGAGCAGCGTCATATATTGCGGGCTGGTCAGGTAGACGAGAATCGTGACGATGAAGGGCAAAGCGCCGATGATCGCAGCCGAAGCCTTGGCTTCCATGGATAGCGCATTGACCTTGGCCTTCATCTTCTTTCGATCACGCAGAACCTTTGAAAGATTGTTGAGCGCTTCGGAAAGATTGCCACCTGCCTGAGACTGAATCTGGATGACGATGGCGAAGAAGTTGGTTTCCGGGCACGGCATGGAATCAGGCATCTTGCCGACCGCTTCGGGGATGGAAAGCCCGATCTGCTGTGCCTCGACCACCTTCTTGAATTCGCTCTTCACCGGTTCGACAGCCTCGCTTGCAATGAGCCTCAGGCCGTCATTGAGCGGAAGCCCGGCGCGGGTTGCACGCACGATAACATCAAGTGCGTTGGGAAATTCTTCGAGGAACTTCTTCAGTCGCCGCTTGCGCTTCTGCAGCACGAACCAGCGTGGCAAACCGAAGAAACCGGCAATTGCAATGCCCGGCAGGAAAAGCAGCGGCGCGCCGAAAATCAGCGCGATGAATGTTGCGAGAAACGCGGTCACACCGGAATAGATGTAGAATTTCTGCAAGGTGAGATTAAGCCCCGCCTGTGTCAGCAGAATGCGCAGGGGTGGATATTTCTGATTTTTCTCGCGTTGCTTCTGCCGCGCTTCCAGATCTTTTATATTGTCCTGCAGATGTTTGCGGCGCTTCTGGATGTCGGCGTTTCTGTCGCGCTCGCTGCGCGTTATCGCCCGTTCCGAACCGCTGTTGCGCACGGTTTCGAAGCGCCGTGCCGCGTGATCTTTCTTGCCGAGCTTTTCGTAAAACAGTGCATAGAACAATGCCGCGCAAGCGATGACGGCAAGCATGATGAACATCACAATGCTGGCGCCGGAACCGGTCATGCGTTCGTCCTTTCCATGCTGTCGAGCACGGAAGCAAGGCGGCTGTCCTCATTATAGTAGCGGGCGCGTTCCCAGAAGGCGGGACGTCCGATGCCGGTCGAGCTGTGGCTGCCGAGAATGCGGCCGGAAGCGTCTTCACCCTTGATATCGTATAGAACCAGATCCTGGGTGATAATGACGTCGCCTTCCAGCCCCACCACTTCGGTAATGTGGGTGATGCGGCGTGTGCCGTCGCGCAGGCGCGCGGCCTGAATGATGATATCGACCGAGCCGACGATGATCTCGCGCACGGTCTTTTGCGGCAGCACATAGCCGCCCATGGCGATCATGGCTTCCATACGGTTGAGGCATTCACGCGGGCTGTTGGAATGGATCGTCCCCATCGAACCATCGTGGCCGGTATTCATGGCCTGCAAGAGGTCGAATACTTCGGAACCGCGCACTTCGCCGACGATGATGCGTTCGGGACGCATGCGCAGGCAGTTCTTGACCAGATCGCGCATGGTGACTTCGCCTTCACCTTCCAGATTGGGTGGGCGGGTTTCCAGGCGCACCACATGCGGCTGCTGCAATTGCAGTTCAGCCGAATCCTCACAGGTTATGATGCGTTCGTGCGTGTCGATATAGCGTGTCAGGCAGTTGAGAAGCGTGGTCTTGCCTGAACCGGTACCGCCCGAAATGATGACATTGCAGCGCACGCGGCTGATGATCTGCAGTAGCTCCGCTCCGGCATTCGATATGGCGCCGAAACGCACCAGCTGGTCGAGCGTCAGCTTGTCCTTGCGGAATTTACGGATGGTCAAAGTGGGGCCGTCGAGCGACAGCGGCGGCGCGATGACATTGACGCGCGAACCGTCAGGCAGGCGGGCATCGCAGATTGGGCTCGATTCGTCGACACGGCGTCCGACCTGGCTCACGATGCGCTGACAGATGTTAAGAAGCTGCTGGTTATCGCGGAAGCGGATGCCGGTTTCCTGTAGCAGGCCGTCCACTTCGATATAGGTGCGGCGTGAGCCGTTGACCATGATATCGGCGATGTCGTCACGCGAAAGAAGCGGTTCCAGCGGACCGTAGCCCAGAACGTCGTTGCAGATATCATCGAGCAGTTCTTCCTGCTCCGCAATCGACATGACGAAGTTCTTGATGGCGATGATGTCGTTGACGATGTCGCGGATTTCCTCGCGCGCGGCGTCCGGTGCCATGCGGGAGAGTTGCGACAGATCAATCGTGTCGATCAGCGCCGAAAAGACCTGCGATTTGGTGTCGTAGTAACTTTCGGTTTTCTCACGTCCTTGCGTGCCGGTATGGGCGGGAGATCGCGCCTGCGTCGTCGGGACGGCTGCCTGCATACGGGATGGCTGGACTGTCGGCTGGGCCGGAGCGGACATTGCAGCCGAAGTGGCAGGTTTCGGCGCAGCCGGTCGCATTCCGCTTTCCGGCTTGTTTCCCGTATCGTTGCCTCTTCTGCCGAACATGATTTCCTGCCGTTATCTGGTCTTGCGTGCAAACTTGCCGAGAAGGCTCGAAATGCCGATCTTCTTGCGCGGCTGCACATCGGCCCTGCCGGTGACGACATGCGCGATATGGCTGATAGCTTCGGCTGCCGGGCTTTCCGGATTGGTTTCAGCGATCATCCGGCCATTATTGGCTGCATTGCCGAAAAGCTGCGGATCGAAGTCGATGGTTGCGATGGGATCGATGCCGAGCGGCTCTGAAAAATCGGCGAGCGCGATTTCCGGCCGTTTGGGCATACCCATCTGATTCAGGACGAGATGCGGCTTCACATCGTTCGGGCGCAATTGTGCCAGCGTGTCGAGAAGGTTCTTCGTGTTGCGGAGATTGGCGAGATCGGGCGTTGCGACAATCACGACCTCGTCGGCGCGCATCAAAGTGGTGCGGGTCCAACCGGTCCAGCCATGCGCCACGTCCAGCACGATCAGCGGAGAATTGCGCTGGGCAACATCGATCAGTTCGGCAAAGGCATCTTCGCCGAAATCGAACGTGCGCTCCAGGCTGGAAGGGGCAGCGAGGATCGACAGATGGTCGCCGTACTGCACCAGCAGCCGGTCGAGATAGACCTCGTCAATCCGTTCCGGCGAGAAGACAGCGTCGGCGATGCCAAGCGTCGGATCCTGATCGAAATTGATATTCGCCGTGCCGAAAGGCAGATCCATATCCGCCAGCACGACATCGTGCCGGAACAGATCCGAAATCGACCAGGCGACATTGTGTGCGATGGTTGAGGCACCGACACCGCCTTTCGCGCCGATAAAGGCGACGGAGCGGCCCAGCGGCTCAGCGCCGGGATCGAGAAATATCGAGGAAACGATGGCCAGAATGTCTGCAAGCGCGACCGGCGCTACGATGTATTCCGAAACGCCCCGGCGCAGCAGTTCACGATAAAGCCAGACCTCGTTGGAATGACCGATGACCATGACTTTCGAGCCGGGATCACAGGCATCCGACAATTGCAGTAGTTCTTCGAGCAGCACATTGGGATCGGAAGCCGATTCGACGATAATCAGATTGGGTGTGGACGCGGTCTGATAAAACTCGATTGCAGCCGCAATGCCGCCCATCATGACCTTGAGGTGGGTTTTTGCCATGCGCCGGTCGCCGCCTGCACGTTCGATCGGAATGGCGACGCTTTCGTTCACGCAGAACGCCTGAATTGAAATGCGCGGAATAGGGCGCACATTCTCAAGCATGATCGGCGCGCGGCCTGTCTCCGGGCCCTGCGCCTCTTCCTCCGGTTCGAACGCGAAATTGGTCATGGCGTCCTCTTAATACTCGGCCTGCTGGCTGCGGGGTTCGCGCCAGTTTTGCGTCTGTGCCGGTGACATTTTCACATAGCCCTGATCGCCGTTGAGACGTTCCGTCGTGCGATCCGAATCGATAGGCGACATGGCACGCGGCCCAAGAAGATCGGCCGGATTGGCAATCTGTGCGGCGAGATTGTTCTGCGAGGCGCAGCCGAAATTGGCGTAGTGCTTGTTTTCAGGCGTGCTGGCCAGATCGTCCGGCCAGCGTCCGCACGGTGTCGTGCCCGCCGTCATCGCATAATAGCTGATGCGGATGGGTGCCGCCGCATCCGGGCTTTCGACCGGATAATTCTCGATGGCAATATTGTTTGCCTTGATGCCGCCGTGCCGCAGCACCGTGGACACCTCGGTGCTCAGCCGGTAGGCAGCAGCCTGATTGGATGCACCTGAAGGCACCAGAACATAGAGCATGCCGGATCCGCTGCGCCGATAGTTGGCGATGGCGCCCTGAATGATGCCACGCTGCATGGGGCTGAGCTTCTGGTCGGCCTGCGCGACCGGAATATCGGTGACCTGCTCCCGCTCGGCAATCGTGATCGGATGGTTGGTGCGATAATCGTCCGGCAGGGCACCGACGGTGACGTGCTGGCGATTTGCGCAGCCTGCGAGAAGGGCCAGCGACAGGGCAACAAGCGCTGGTCGGGCGGAAATCCTGCAAAAGCCTCTGACTGAATATGTCATGATCTGTCCCCGCTCACTTGTAGATATAACCGACGACGCCGTTATAGCGACCGGGCGGCAGTTTGGTTTCCATCGTGCCGTACACGCGATTGACCTTGCCAAGGATGTATCCTGCGCCATCGCTGGCCGGGTTGAGATTGTCGTCAGGCCGCGCAAGCTGCTGGCGGGCCACCGGGCGCGCCAGATAAGGCGTTACAATCACCACCAGTTCGGATTCGTTGCGGATGAAATCCTTGCTGCGGAACAGCGCACCGAGGACCGGAATCTTGGTAAGGCCCGGAAATCCGGAAACCGACTGGCGCACTTCATCGCGGATCAGGCCGCCGATCATCATGGAGCCACCGGATGGGAGCTCGACCGTCGTGTCGGCCACACGCTTGCGCAGGGACAGAATGCTCGCGCCGACGCCATCCATCTTGTTGGTCGTGCCGGCCCCTTCCGTCGTTGGTTCGGAGACGGAGGTTCTGATTTTCAGGCTGATGCGTCCTGGCCCCAGCACGGTCGGCATGAATTCGAGGCCGATCCCGTAATTGATCTTGGCCAGCTCGTTGGTGCGTTTCCCGTCGTCATCATATTTCACGCTGTTGATGACGTTATATTCGCCGCCGACATTGAAAGCCGCTTTTTCGCCCGAGATCGCGGTCAGCGTCGGCTCGGCGAGTGTCTTCATGACACCGGCTGTCTCCATCGCCCGCAGATAGGCTGAAAAATTGCTTGTCGCGAGGCCGAACCCGGTATCGGACAGGTTGTTGCCAATGGCTCCGGCAATACTCTCGGAAATTCCGCCATAGGAGATGCCATTCGAAACGCCGCCGCCGCTCATATTGACGCCAAGCTGCTTCATCACCGAGCGACTGACCTCGGCGACGGTGACTTTCAAGGTCACCTGATCTTCGCCAACAATAGTGAGCATGTTGACGATGGCGCTTTGACGGCGTCCTCGGTCAGGGTTGTTGATGGCGACGCCACCGCCATCGGTTGGAGCCGAGGCTGTGGTCGAATATTGCCCTGTCGTTGCTTCGCCACCGGTTACGAAAAGACCGGCGAGCTTTGCGGCCTGCGCCGAATCCTGCGGGGTCTGCACGGTTCCGGTCAGCACCACATTGTCGTTGATCAATTCGACGCGAATATCGGAACCGGGAATGAGGCGTTTGAGCTGGGCAGAAAGCCCGCTCACATCACGCTCGATTTCGACGTCGATGGATGCGACTTGCTCGCCATTCGGACCGAAAACGAAAATATTGGTCTGCCCGACCTGTTTGCCGAAAAGATAGATGCGCCGCGACGTGCGCGTCACCGCATCGGCAATGGTCGGGTTGGAGACGAGAACGTCATAAGCATCCTGCGGAAGATCGAGAACCACGGACTTGTTGAGGCCGAGCTTGATCGTCTGTGAACGCTGCTGCCCGCCAACCTTGACGATGCCAGCCGCCGCCATGGCGGACATATCCGAAAGAGGCAGTGAAAATGCGGCAAGCGCGCTGGTCAACAGCGCGATCTTTGCGGAATACGGGCGCACGCGTTTTATCTTTCTCATGAGCGCGGTCCTATTTCTGTAACGCTGCCGGACTTGATGACCTTGACCGTGCCGCTGCGGGTCGGCGAGGAAACCAGATAGTCGGCCTGCTTGATATCCTTGTCCTCGACGTCCTGTGTCGAGCGAAGCGCCAGCGTCAGGCGGTCGGCCATCTGTTGGGCGACGGTAATGATTTCAGCTTGTTCCGGCGTGACTTCGAGCGTTGCGGTCTGGCCGACCATGACTTTGCGGCCCTGTTCATCTTCCTGAATGGCCTGATCGATGGCCAGAACACGCACGTTCTGCAATACGGTTTCCGTGGTGAAGGGGCTCAGGGATTTTTCGCCGTTGTCCGGTTTGCGGCGGGTCATGATGACATCGACGAAATCGTTGGGAAGAATGAAGCCACCAGCCGAACTCTCGGCATTGATCTGCGTTGCGACGGCGCGCATGCCAGGCGGCAGGATCGATGACATGAAGCTCTGCCCCGGGCCGATGAGCTTGGTCTTGCGGATCGGCTCGCCCGTGAAGAACTGCAGCCGGACGGTTGCGCCGCTCAGCTGGTTGATGGCGTCGGGTTCGCTCGATCGGGTGATGTAGCCGTCGCTGACTGCTTCGGCGGGCCAGGGCTGCCAGCGCATCTGCGATGTCAGTTCTGCGCCGACGCCAAGATTTTCGGTGGCGACGAGCACGTCTTCCAGTTTCATCTGCGGTGTTTCAGGCGCGGCGACAATGGGTGCAGGCGGCGGTGCGGCGAGGTTCATGGCAATATAGCCAGCTCCACCAGCCGCAAGAACGGCCACTCCTAAAATGAGCAGTCGAGCTGATTTCATGATGTGCCCCGCGCAAATCCCCACGTCACGATGACGTGTTCCAAAATTGCACTGGCAATCGTGTAATTATGGTTAATATAATCTTATTCGAATAAAGAAAGATTGGGAGTACACGTAAGCGTTGCGCATAAATGCGCTCAAAATGCTCCCGCCAAATAGGCCTTTATCGATTCTCCAACCGGCGACAGCGGAAATGTCCAGAGACCGGCAGCGCCGAGAGCAATACCATAAGGAATGCCCACATCCTTGCGGGCGAGCGTCCCCATAAAAGCGTAGCGATCTGCCAGAAGCGGGCGGGGGATCATCCTGTAGAGAATGATCGTGAGTGTCAGCACGCCGCCCAGGATCGAAACCATCACAAGATAATCCAGGAGGCTGATCGTGGGGCCGAACCACAAGGCTGTTGCGGCGATGAGCTTGGCATCGCCACCGCCCATGGCGCGAAGGCAGAAGAGCGAAAAGGTGATGATCAGCGCGATGCCACCGACACCGAGATGCCAGGCATAATCGGAAAGAGAAAGCCCCAGGAGCGGCGCGAGCAGGATAAAGCCGAGTGTCAGCCCGATGGAAACGCGGTTGCGGATGGTCATTGAGGTCAGGTCGGTGATCATGGCGGTCACCATTGCCAGAGCGAAGATTGCCGTCATGGCTGCTGCTGTCATTGCCGATGCCCCCGCGTCGCCTGTCATCCCATCATTTGGCCACCGTTTGCACGGAACCGTATTCTGTCGATTAGCGATTGGTCGCCTGTTCGAACTGTGTGGCTGTGTCGTTAAACTTTTCGCCGACACTTCCGGCCACGAGCGCAACGCCGCTGATGATCGCAATGGAGACGAGCGTGCCGATAAGCGCATATTCAATCGCTGTCGAACCGGCCCTGTTCTTCATGAAACGCGTCATCAATGTCGGCATCGCATGCTCCTCGCTGTTCCGATAGCGCTGGTTCTTGGGACACGCTTTAAATTCGGATGTGCTCAAGCATAGGAGAGAGGAATTGTGGCCCCCTTAACAATCAGGGTTAATGAAGCGTTTCAGCGCCCGGAAAGCCACGACCGTTGCGTGATTGGTTAATCTTTGGCGAATTGCGGAATGCGGCCTGCACGGAAGGGTAGCGACTTAATTCTTCCTTCACCAATCCCGTTCATTCTTTGCTCATAATATTGGCGGGGCCTGATCTATCAGCGGGGAATATAGCGTGACGCGTCGTTTGTTTTCTTTGGGCGGCCCAGGCATGGCATCTGCCATGGGCGTTGTGCTCATGGTTATCTTTGTCGCCGCACCTGCGTCTGCGGAAGACTATATTGCCCTCGAAACAAGCCAGGCCCGCATTTTGCGGCTGGCGCGCCCGGCTGACAGCGTTGTGATTGGAAATCCGTCGATTGCCGACGCGGTTGTTCAGGATGCGCAGACCATCGTTCTGACCGGCAGGGACTTCGGCGTAACCAATATCGTCGTCATGGACAAGCAGGGCGAACCGATCCTCGACCGTGAACTGGTGGTTTCCCGCAATGCACGCGGAACGACGCGGATTTACCGTCAGGCCGAAGTACAAACGCTCTCCTGCACGCCCTATTGCGAAAAAGCCTCGACGAAGAACGGCTTTGACGACAAATAGCAATAATCGCTTATGAGTTCCTGCTTCCGTTAATACTCTTTCAGGTTGTCCTGTTGTAACGATACGCCCAATCGAATTCATGTGGAATTGGGTGGGGTTATGACTTTCGGGATTTTGGCGCGTCACCTTGCGGGGGTGAACGCGAACCTGCGCCGTTTCGCTCGCGCACAAAATGGCGTGGCGGCGGTGGAGTTTGCGCTGCTCATCGTTCCGTTCCTGATCATCGTCTTTGCGACGATAGAGGTCGGCGTGAGTTTTGCGGCGCGACAGGTCATATCCAATGCGACGGAGACCGTGGCGCGCAGATTGCAGACAGGCCAGATCAGAGGAACCGTGATAAGCGAAGAAAGCCTGCGCACCGAACTGTGCCAGCAGATGCAGTTCATGGTTGCAAAAGACTGCCCCAATCTTTCGTTCAATCTAGGGACCTATGAGGGTTTCAACGCGGTTCCGACGGACCAGATTCTCGATAGCGAGGGCAAGCTGACGCGGGCAGGCATTACCGGGACGAGCGGGACATCAACGATCAACCAGCTCAACGTCGTTTATGCGTGGCCCGTATTGACGAACATCCTCTACCTGATCGAAAGCCCACATGCAGCAGGCGGCACAATGCCGCTGTTTGCTACCCTCACCTGGCAGAACGAACCCTTCCCGAACTAGAGCATGTCTCCCAAAAGTGGGAACCGGTTTTGGGATAAAGACATGCGTAGAAACAAAGAGATAGAGTATTCCAATGTTTTAGTTAAAACGGGAAATGCTCTTAAACAACCGATGCGCATTCCGAACACTGTTTCACCTTTTTCGGGATGCGCTCTGGAGCGATCGATTGTCATGCGTAACTGTCTTCGGAAATTTCTGTACGATCGGCGCGGGGTGGGAGCGGTTGAATTCGCCCTGATCGTTCCGCTCCTGCTTCTGATTTATCTAGGCTCCGTCGATCTTGCCGATGGGATGGACACGAACAAGAAAGTGTCTCGCTCGGCGAGCAGTCTTGCCGATCTGGTTGCCCGACAATTATCGGTCACGCCGGATGACTTGAGCGATATGTTCAATATCAGCCGCGCGTCCCTTCTGCCCTACGGCCGGAGCAATCCGAAGATAAGGATAACGGCGATCAGGGTCGAAGGAACGGCAACCGCCAGCAACCTGACGCCGAAGGTGGACTGGTCCTATGCCAATATCGCGGATTTTGCCGCGAATAAGGGCGACACCGGTGATCTTCCGTCAAGTCTCCTGGGTGAGGGGGGGTATTTCATCAAGGTCGATGTCGAACTCGATTACAAGCCGCTCAATGCATGGATTTCGACGAGCATTCCCATGAGCGAAACCTATTATCTGGCACCGCGCTATACCAATACAATCCCCTGCACCAAATGCTGAGCATCTTGGCATTGCGGACAAAACTGAACATATAATACCAAAACCCGATGAGTACGACTCATCGGGTTTTGGTTAAGCCCGAGTGGCGATTGAACTTTTTCAAGGCGTGATGCGTCAGCATCTTAGCGCCTTGGTATAAGAATCGAGCCGATGCATGGCTCTTGTTCAGGATCAGTTTTCAATGCCCGAATTACCAGAGGTCGAAACGGTACGCCGTGGTCTGCAGCCCGTCATGGAAGGGGCGACCGTCGAGCGAGTGGAGCAGCGGCGCCCGGATCTGCGCTTTCCATTTCCCGACCGTTTTGTCGAACGGCTTTCCGGCCGACGCATTGCAGCGCTTGGTCGCCGTGCGAAGTATCTGACGATCCATCTCGATGACGGCCTTTCCGTCATCAGCCATCTTGGCATGTCGGGTTCGTTCCGCATCGAGACGGATGACGAGGGCAGTACGCCCGGCGCGTTTCAGCATGAACGATCCAAGCTGAGCGCACATGATCATGTGGTGTTTCACCTCATGCGTGCCGATGGCGCTCCTGCCCGTGTGGTCTACAACGATCCACGCCGTTTTGGCTTCATGCTCTTTGCCGAGGAAGGCACGCTCGACAGCCATCCGTTTCTGGCAAGCCTCGGCATCGAGCCGACAGGCAATCTGCTTTCCGGCGCTGTCCTGGCAGAACTCTTCGCGGGCCGTAAGGCGCCGCTCAAGGCTGCTCTGCTCGATCAGCGGCTGATCGCCGGTCTCGGCAATATTTATGTCTGCGAAGCGCTCTGGCGCAGTCACCTGTCACCCATGCGTGCCGCCGGGTCCATCGCGCAGGATCCCGAAGTCATGGAGCGGCTGGCTTTCGACATACGTTCTGTGATCGCCGATGCGATTGCAGCGGGCGGTTCGACCCTCAAGGACTTTATTCAGGCAGACGGTGCGCTTGGTTATTTCCAGCACTCCTTTTCTGTCTACGGGCGCGAGGGTGAGCCGTGCCGAAACCCCGCCTGCAACGGCATCGTGGAACGGGCGGTTCAGTCTGGACGGTCGACTTTTTTCTGTGCTTCCTGCCAGCAATGAGGCCTTGAAAAAGAAGCCGCGCCAGTCCAATTTGCCCCGCAATAAGCTTGCCATTGAAGGAGGAGTTCAAATTCATGGCCTATGAAACGATCATCGTCGAGACACGTGGCGGCGTCGGCCTCATCCGCCTCAACCGCCCGCAGGCGCTCAATGCCCTGAACAGTAAAGTGCTCGACGAACTGACAGAAGCTCTCGGTGCTTTCGATACGGATGGCAAGATCGGCGCAATCGTCCTGACAGGCTCCGAAAAGGCTTTTGCCGCCGGTGCCGACATCAAGGAAATGCAGCCGATCGATTTCGTGGATGCCTATCTTCAGGACATGTTCGCCGACTGGCAGAAGGTGGATCGGGTCCGCAAGCCGATCATCGCGGCGGTTTCGGGCTATGCACTTGGCGGAGGCTGTGAACTTGCCATGATGTGCGATTTCATCATCGCGGGCAGCAACGCCAAGTTCGGTCAGCCGGAAATCACGCTCGGCGTTATGCCCGGTATGGGCGGCTCGCAGCGACTCACGCGCTATGTCGGCAAGTCCAAGGCGATGGATATGTGCCTGACCGGGCGCATGATGGACGCCACGGAAGCTGAACGCAGCGGTCTCGTTTCGCGGGTTGTCGCGCCGGAGGAGCTTCTGGATGAGGCGTTGAAGGCCGCCGAACGCATTGCATCCTTCTCACGTCCGTCCGTGCTGATGGTCAAGGAAGCGGTCAACCGTACCTATGAAATGACCCTGAGTGAAGGACTTCGTTTCGAGCGTCGCCAGTTCCATTCGCTGTTCGCCA
Organism: Ochrobactrum vermis; assembly: GCF_002975205.1. NCBI lineage: Bacteria > Pseudomonadati > Pseudomonadota > Alphaproteobacteria > Hyphomicrobiales > Brucellaceae > Ochrobactrum > Ochrobactrum vermis. The sequence goes on from NZ_PCOC01000001.1 coordinate 2,833,470, forward strand.
CGGAAGACCAGAAGGAAGGTATGGCAGCCTTCGTCGACAAGCGCACGCCAGCGTTCAAGAATCGCTGATTGCTCGGCTGGCGGTCGAAAGGCCGCCCGACGAGCGCTGCCCGGGAGCCTCGAAGTCGCTTTTTGCGGGCTTTCGGGCCGGGTTTGCGGGTTTTTGATCGCGCTATGGGGCAGAATCCACGTTGACGTCGCGCCAAAGCTGATCTATAAGCCCGCCCACGGATCGGCGGCCCAAGGGATTTTCTCGGCTGCCCTAGAGGTTTTGTGCCCGGCGGTTTATGCCCCTGGCTAGCTGACAGAAAAAAGAGAGGCATTTATGGCCAATACTCCTTCGGCCAAGAAGGCAGTGCGCAAGATCGCTGCCCGCACCGAAATCAACAAGTCCCGCCGTTCGCGCGTTCGCACCTTCGTGCGCAAGCTGGAAGACGCTCTGCTGAGCGGCGACAAGCAGGCTGCGGAAGTCGCGTTCAAGGCTGCTGAGCCTGAACTGATGCGCGCTGCTTCCAAGGGCGTGATGCACAAGAATACCGCTTCGCGTAAGGTGTCTCGCCTTGCCCAGCGCGTTAAGGCTCTGAACGCCTAAGCATTCATCCATTTTTATGGATCAGTTTCGAAACCCGGCTCATAGTTAGCCGGGTTTTCTTTTTTGAGCGTTTTTCGGAGAAATTGCATTCTTTCACTCCACCTTGAATTGTAGAGCTATTTCAATGCCTAGCTGGAATAGTTGAGAGGGTGGCCAATTGCGCAGCCAGGTATTTGTTTAGTATTTTCAAATGGTTGCAGATTATTATCCACTGTTATCCACAGGCTGGTTTAGGGACTCGGAAGGGGGTTTGAGTCAAGGAATATTTTTAAATTTATTTTCAAGAAGAACATATCAGGACCACCTAAAAATTGCCCTGTGAAAACGCATTGAATCCAAAGGTGTTATTTCGCTGGCATCCGATTCCCTCTATTTGCCAAGCCCCCCTGCAAGGGCTTTCAGCAAAAAAATGTGGCTTTCCGAGGCTTGCCCTTTACGGCGAGGCTTCGTTAAAGTCAGGGCATAAGAGGGGTGAGCCACCGGCTCGGAGTTAGCATCAAATAGAGAGTTTGTCGGCGTGGGCGTCACAGCCCGCGGGTGTTATATTCTGGTCGTAAGGTCCTGTTCCTCATGGTTGTTTGCTTACCGTTCATTAACCGGAATGCCGTTTTAGGCATGTCCCTGACAATTGAATGGTTGTGGCGGATTTCGTTCCGGGCAATCAGCCTCCGGTAAAAGTGTTGTGAGTCGTAAAAAGGTCGCCGGGAAGGAGTATCCGGGTGTTGGTCCTGACGGGACCGTTTGAGTTTGTGTTTGGCCCAGAGCTGTAGAGCCGGGCCTTTTGAGTGAGTACCTGTCGGACGGGACGGAAAATAAATCCGCAGTTCGGGCAGGAAAAAAATGACAAGCGCCGAAAAAGGGCGCGTACGAATGTGAAGGCAGGCGAGACGATGGCA